>DASTHN010000089.1:0-2146 GCA_035718185.1 Actinomycetota bacterium | reverse complement strand
GTGTCGGTGATCCCGACGATCTCGACCTCCTCCATCTTCTTGAGCACGCCGCGGTCCACGCGCCCGGTGACCACGGTGCCGCGCCCGGTGATCGAGAACACGTCCTCGATCGCCATCATGAAGGGCTTGTCGGTGTCCCTCACCGGCTCGGGGATGTAGGCGTCACACGCGTCGAGCAGCTCGACGACCTGGCCCTTGGCCTCCTCGTCACCCTCGAGGGCTTTCAGCGCACTGATCCGGATCACCGGGACCTCGTCGCCGGGGAACTCGTAGCTCGAGAGCAGCTCGCGGACCTCGAGCTCGACCAGGTCCAGCAGCTCGGGATCGTCGACCATGTCGACCTTGTTCAGCGCCACCACGATGTACGGGACGTTGACCTGCCGGGCGAGCAGCACGTGCTCGCGCGTCTGGGGCATCGGGCCGTCGGCGGCGGAGACCACCAGGATCGCGCCGTCCATCTGGGCGGCGCCGGTGATCATGTTCTTGATGTAGTCGGCGTGGCCGGGGCAGTCCACGTGGGCGTAGTGGCGGTTGTCGGTCTGGTACTCGACGTGGGCGATCGCGATCGTGATGCCGCGCTCGCGCTCCTCCGGCGCCTTGTCGATCTGGTCGAAGGGCGTGAAGTCGGCCTGGCCCTTCTCGGCCAGCACCTTCGTGATCGCCGCGGTGAGCGTCGTCTTGCCGTGGTCGATGTGACCGATCGTGCCGATGTTCACGTGGGGCTTGGTCCGCTCGAACTTCTGCTTGGCCATCTGCCTTCCTTCTCCTCCGGCCTACCGCTTTCGCTGCTTGAGGCCTCGTCGCTCCTTCGATCGCAGGTCCTGGGGTGCTCCGTAGCGGGGGCGGGATTCGAACCCGCGACACAGCGATTATGAGCCGCTTGCTCTGCCACTGAGCTACCCCGCCTCAGCGCGCCCGAGAGTCTACCGGCCGGAACCTGGGTGCGGCACGTCTGACCTGCGGTTCTCGGTGGCGTGGGACGGAAACACGAGAAATGTGCCCGATCCGCGAATCCCTGCGCGGGGTCGTGGGTATCCAGTGGTAGACGCCGCACACCACACGCCCAGGCGGCGTCGGGAGGTGGTCGGATGTACACGGAGATGTGGACGTACCGCGAGGACCTGAGCGACACCACGGGTCTCGTCGGGTTCGGCGTCGAGGCGACCGACGGGTCCATCGGCAAGATCGACGAGGAGACCAACGACGTCGGCCGCTCGTATGTGGTCGTCGACACGGGCCCCTGGATCTTCGGCCGCAAGGTCGTGATCCCGGCGGGCACCATCACCCGGATCGACCGCGAGGACGAGAAGGTCTACGTGGACATGACGAAGGACCAGATCAAGGACTCGCCCGAGTTCGACCCCGAGCTCGGCTGGGACGACGACGGCTACCGGGCCCGGCTGGGCACGTACTACGGCGACCTGCGTCGCGCCAGCTGACGAGGGAACGCCCAGCGACGACGGGAGCGGCTCCGGCCGCTCCCTCGTCGTTTCACCGGTCGCGGAGGGTCTCGCGGACCGCGAACCCGCGGCGCGCGAGGGCCTCGAGCACGGCCGTCGGGTCGAGCGCGGCCTCGGGAGCGTGGACGCCCTCGGGCGCGCGGCCCTCGGCGACCAGGTCCGCGGAGATCGCCGCCACCGTGCCGGTGATCGCCGCCGATGCCGAGGGCTCCCCCACCCGCTCGACCACCAGGTCGAACACCAGCGTGACCGGCCGGCCGACCAGCACGCCGTCGGCCTCGACGTGCTTGAGGTTCGCGGTCGGCAGGTCCGGCGGGAGCCCGGCCCGCCCGATGTACGAGGCGGCGACGTCCCGTGGGACGATCGTCGTGTCCCGGTACGGGAACGGCTCGGCCGAGTCGAACCCCACCTGCAGGAGCGCGCGGATCCTCGCGGTCTCGTCCGGCGGATAGCCCACCTTGAAGGAGACGTCGCGGACGGGCAGCGTCCGCGGCAGCGTGAGCGCCTCGGGGTGCGGGACCAGGTGGACGGCCCGGGGGCCGTACGGCTGCGGGAACGTCACGACCTCCTCCTCGCCGAACGACGGCCGCTCCTCGTGCCGGCCGCCCGTCACGACGAGCGATGCTCCGACGCTCGCATCGAGTCGCGTGTAGACGATCCCGGGCGAGGTCGTCATCGGGTGCGTG
>DASTHN010000088.1:0-8731 GCA_035718185.1 Actinomycetota bacterium | reverse complement strand
ACGAGGGCCTGTTCCGCGCGTACGAGACCGTCGAGTTCCTCGCTCCCCTCTACGCCGGCGACTGGATCGAGGCGACCGGACGGATGGTCTCGGTCGGGACGACCTCGCGCCGGTGCGAGTTCGAGGTGTGGAAGGTCGGCGGGCCTCGCATCGAGATCTCCGGGTCGGCGGCCGAGTTCCTCGACGAGCCCGTGCTCACGTGTCGGGCGATCGGCACCACGGTCGTGCCGAGGGAGCACCAGCGCTTCGCGCACTGAAGCGGCGGTCAGCTCGTCCGCTCGAGTTCGTGGACGACGTCAAGCAGGTCGTCCACGTTGAAGGGCTTCGCGACGAACGCGTCGGCGCCCAGCGCGATGGCCTTCTCGCGGTCGCGCGTGCTCGCCCGCGCCGAGACCACGACCACGCGCGGGCGCTCCCCGGCCGCCAGCGTGCGGAGCTCCTCGAGGACGCTCCAGCCGTCCATCACCGGCATCATGATGTCGAGGAGCACGACCTTCGGGCGGTGGCGCCGGATCTGGTCGAGCGCGTCACGGCCGTCGCCGGCGGAGATCGTCTGGTAGCCCTCGGCCTCCAAACTGAACCGGAGCATCCAGACGACCTGAGGCTCGTCGTCCACGACGAGCACGCTGGTCGCGACCGTCGTTTCCATCTCCCGTTGAGCGTATCGGCACCACGCGCGCGGACGGGATCGGTCCGAAGGATGGTTTCGGGTGGACCGGACGGCGTCCCCCGCGATCGTCGGGCGGCGCCGTCGGACCACACGCGCATGGCCCGTCGGCGCCGGCCCGGCCGGATCAGTCGAACCGGACGCCGGTGCCCGAGCCGACCCGGCCGATCTCGAACGCCTCGGCACCGAGCGCCCTCGCGCGCTCGAGCGCCCGCGGTGCTCGATCGGCCGGGACCACGAGCACCATGCCGAGCCCCATGTTGAAGGTCGCCCGCATCTCGTCCGCCGACGCACCCGCGACGTCGCGCACCAGGTCGAAGATCGCCGGCACCGGCCAAGAACCTCCGCGAACGGTCGCGCCGAGGCCCTGCGGCAGCACGCGGGGAAGGTTCTCGGGCAACCCCCCACCGGTCACGTGGGCGGCCGCGTGGACCAGACCCTCGCGCGCCATCCGGAGCACGAGCGGCGCGTAGATCGCCGTCGGCTCGAGCAGTTCGTCCGCGAGCGGACGACCCAGCCGCGGCAGGACGTCCTCGAGCGCGTAGCCCGCCCGGTCGAGGAGCGCGTGGCGCACGAGCGAGAAGCCGTTCGCATGGAGCCCGCTCGATGCGAGCCCGATCAGCGCGTCGCCGTCGCCGACGCGATGGGATCCGAGACGCTCGGACTCGGCCACGACGCCGACACAGAACCCCGCCAGATCGAACGCGTCCTCGGCCATCACGCCGGGGTGCTCGGCGGTCTCGCCACCGAGCAGCGCGCACCCGGCGCGGCGGCAGCCCTCGGCCACGCCGGTGACCACGTCGGCCACGCGCCCGGGGACGACGCGTCCCACGGCCAGGTAGTCGAGGAAGAACAGCGGCTCGGCTCCCGTGCACACGACGTCGTCGGCGCACATCGCGACGAGGTCGATACCCACCGTGTCGACCCTGCCCACCCTGCGGGCAACCTCGACCTTCGTGCCGACCCCGTCGGTCGCGGCCGCCAGGTACCGACCCTCGCCGACCCGGAACAGACCGGCGAAGCCGCCGACCCCCCCGACGACCTCCGGGCGTGTGGCGCTCTCGGCCAGATCGCCGATCAGGCCCACCGCCCGGGCGGCCGCCTCCAGGTCGACGCCCGCTCGACGGTAGAGGTCGCTCACGACTTCGCTGGATGCTCGAGCAGGAACTTGCCGGCGTGCTCAGGGATCGGGATCGGGTAGTCCCCGTCGAAGCACGCCCGGCACAGGTCGCCCTTCGGCGCACCGGTCGACCCGACCATCCCCTCCATCGAAAGGTAGCCGAGGGAGTCGGCGCCGACGTAGCTGCGGATCTCCTCGACCGACAGGTCGGAGGCCACGAGCTCGGCGCGGGTCGACATGTCGATCCCATAGAAGCACGGCCACTCGATCGGGGGGCAGGTGATCCGCGTGTGGATCTCGGCCGCGCCCGCCTCGCGGAGCGCCTGCACGATCTGCCGGGTGGTCGTTCCACGCACGATCGAGTCGTCGATCACGACCAGGCGCTTGCCGCGGATCGTCTCCGGGATCGGGTTCAGCTTCAGTTTGACCCCGCGCTCGCGGAGCGACTGCGAGGGCTGGATGAAGGTCCTTCCCACGTAGCGGTTCTTCATCAGACCCTCGCCGTACGGGATCCCCGAGACCTCCGAGTACCCCTGCGCCGCCGACATCGCCGTGTCGGGGACGGGAACGACCATGTCGCCGTCCGCGGGTGCCTCGCGCGCCAGGCGCCGCCCGAGCTCGCGCCGGACCTCGTGCACCGTCCGGCCGCGTAGCACCGAGTCGGGACGGGCCAGGTACACGAACTCGAAGACGCACAGGGCCCGGCGCGGGCTCTGCGCGAAGCGGAACGACTGGAGGCCACGGTCGTCGATCCGGACCAGCTCGCCGGGCTCGACGTCGCGCACGAAGGAGGCGCCGACGATGTCCAGGGCACAGGTCTCCGAGGCCACGACGAAGCCACTCGGCAGACGGCCGATCGACATCGGTCGCATGCCGAGCGGGCCGCGGGCGGCGAAGACGCTCCGCTCGTCCATCATCGCGAAACAGAAGGCACCTCGGAGCGTCGGCAGGATCTGGAGGCAGGCCGCCTCGAGACCGTCGTCCAGGCGCTCGGCGAGCAGCGTGGCCACCAGATCCGAGTCCGTGGTGGCGCGGCCCGAGCTCCCGGCCCGCTCGGCCAGGTCGAGCGTGTTGACGAGGTTGCCGTTGTGCCCGAGCGCCAGGGAGCGGTGACCGTCGGTCTTGAAGGCCGGCTGTGCGTTCTCCCACGTGGTCGACCCGGTCGTCGAGTACCGGACGTGGCCGACGGCCAGGTCGCCTTGGAGCGTCGCGAGCGTCGCCTCGTTGAACACCTGGGCGACCAGCCCGAGCTCCTTGTAGACGAGCAGGTGCTCGCCGTCCGAGACCGCCATCCCGGCTGACTCCTGACCCCGGTGCTGCTGCGCGAACAGCCCGAAATACGTCAGCCGTGCGACGTCCTCGCCGGGGGCCCATACCCCGAAGAGACCGCACTCCTCCTTCGGACCCTCACCACCGCCCACGTGTGGGCGGATGGTAGCACCGCTCTCCGAGGTCCCCGCGACCTCCACCCCATCCGGACCTCATCGGATTAGGCTCGTCCGTGATGCGGCGGGCGACGAGGGACCCTCGAACGGAGGCGCGAGAGAGAGCGCGCGTCCGCGACCGGTTCGGGCTCGTGCTGCTGCTGCTCCTCGTCACCGTCTTCGTCTCCATCGCGGCGCCCGACAAGTCGTGGGTCTCCCTGAGCGCGACGATCGCGCTCGGCGTCGCGGTCGTGATCGCGCTCCTCGCCTCGGGGGCCGACCGCCACGCCATCCGTATCGGGATCGGGTTCACCGTGATCGTCGTCGCGGCGGCGGCCGTCGGTGGCTCGTTCGCGGAGGGCGATACCTCGAGTGGCGTGCTGGCCGCCGCCGGGCTGCTGCTGACGAGTACGACGATCGGGGCCATCGGGCGGCGGATCCGCATGCACGCGGAGGTCAGCGGGCTCACCGTCCTCGGGGCGCTCTGCGTCTACGTGCTGGTCGGCCTGTCCTTCGCGTTCATCTACGAGCTCATGGGAGCGCTCGGCCCGGAGCCGTTCTTCGCATCCGGCGACGCCGGAACGAGGAGCGACTTCACCTACTTCAGCTTCATCACCATGGCGACCGTCGGGTACGGGGACCTGGTGGCGGCGGGAGGGCTCGGCCGGGCGGCGGCCGCGCTCGAGGGGATCTTGGGGCAGATCTACCTGGTCACGGCGGTCGCGGCCCTCATCGGGAACCTCGGACGGCGCCGCCGAGACCTCCAGCGAGAGCTCAACGAACCTCCGGAAGGCTGACCCGCGGCTCCGCGGCATCGACGCCGATCAGCCGGCGAGCAGTCGCGGGATCGCGCCCTCGGACAGCTCGGTGGCGTCGGCCAGGTCGACCTCGAACAGCGTGTCGAAGACCAACCGCGGGCCCCCTGTCTCGCCGATCCGCGCGAACGGGACGCCGTGGTCGACCGCCAGGGCTTCGAGCGCGGCGGCGTCCTCGGTGGTCACGGAGACCACGGCGCGGGACGCGGACTCGGAGAACAGGGTCACGTACCAGGGCACGTCGCCCGGGAGCGAGATGGCGAACCCGGTCCCGCCGGCGATCGCGCTTTCGGCCAGCGTGACCGCGAGGCCACCGTCGCCGCAGTCATGCGCCGAAGACAGCAGATCGGCGCCGGCGGCCTCGGCGATCAGGCCGTGGAGCGCTGCCTCGCGCGCGAGGTCGAGATCGGGCGGTCGACCGCTGACCTTGCCGAGCGCGACCTCGGCGAACTCCGAGCCGCCGAGCTCGGGGAACGTCTCTCCCAGCAGGTACAGCGACCGCCCGGCCGAGAACGCCATCCGCACGGCGAGGCGGTGATCCTGGAGCAACCCGAGCATGCCGATCGTCGGCGTCGGCCAGATCGCGGAGTCGCCCGACTCGTTGTAGAAGCTCACGTTACCGCCCGTCACCGGCGTACCGAGCGCTCGGCACGCATCGGCCATCCCGCGGATCGACTCGGCGAACTGCCACATCACCTCAGGCCGCTCGGGGTTCCCGAAGTTCAGGCAGTTCGTGATCGCGACCGGCCTGGCGCCCGTCATCGCGACGTTGCGCGCCGCCTCGGCCACGGCGTGCGCGGCGCCGAGGTACGGATCGAGGTGACCGAAGCGTCCCTTCGCGTCGGTCGACAGCGCGAGCGCCTTCACCGTCCCCTCGATCCGGACGAGCGCGGCGTCGCCACCCGGCCCGAGCACGGTGCCGCCCTGGACCAGCGAGTCGTACTGCTCCCACACCGTCCGCATCGAGGCGACGTTCGGGGATCCGAGCACGGCGAGGAACGCCTCGCGCGGGTCGACCGTGACGGTGGCGAACGTGGGATCGTCGTCGTGCAGGGCGGCCAGTCCCTCCGGCGCCGCGACCGCCCGGTCGTAGACGGGCCCCTCGTCCGCGAGCGACCGTGCCGGCACTTCCGCCACCACCGTTCCACCCATCGTGATCCGCAGTCCATCGCCCGGCACCATCGTGCCGAGCACCGCTGTCGCGAGTCCCCACTTGGCGCACACGTCGAGGACCTCGTCCACCTTCGAGGGCTCGACGATCGCGAGCATGCGCTCCTGTGACTCGGACGTGAGGATCTCGAACACCTCGAGATCGTCCGCACGGAGCGGGACGGCATCCAGGTCGATCTCGGCGCCCATCCCCGCTCGCGATGCGGACTCGCTCGTGGCGCAGGTGAGCCCCGCCCCGCCCAGGTCCTGCAGCCCCTCGAGCAGGTCTCGCTCGGCCAGCTCGAGGCTTGCCTCGATCAGCAGCTTGCCGGCGAAGGGATCGCCGATCTGCACGCTCGGCCGGCTCTCCTCCGAGCCCTCCTCGAGCGTCCGCGACGCCAGGACCGACACGCCTCCGATCCCGTCGCGACCGGTCGACGCGCCGAACAGGACGATGATCGAGCCCTCGTGCACCTGCCGGGACGACGAGGTGACGAGCCGCTCCCGCGGCGCGATGCCGACGCACATCACGTTGATCGTCGGGTTCAGGCTGTGGGGCTCGGCGAACCGGATCTCGCCGCCGACGGTGGGCACGCCGATGCAGTTCCCGTAGCCGCCGATCCCCGCGACGACGCCCTCGAGCAGCCAGCGGTTGCGGTGCTGAGTGAGCGAACCGAAGTACAGCGGGTCCAGCAGCGCGATCGGCCGCGCCCCCATCGAGATGATGTCCCGGACGATGCCGCCGATCCCGGTCGCTGCGCCCTGGTACGGCTCGATCGCGCTCGGGTGCGAGTGCGACTCCATCTTGAACGCCACCGCGAGCCCGTCGCCGACGTCGACGACGCCAGCGTCCTGGCCGGGGCCGACGAGGACCGCCGAACCCTCGGTCGGCAGGGTGCGGAGGTAGACACGGCTGGACTTGTACGAACAATGCTCGGACCACATCACGCCGTACATCGCCAGCTCGTTCCGGTTCGGCTCGCGTCCGAGCGTCGCGACGATCCGCTCGTACTCGTCGTCGGTGAGCCCGAGGGCTCGGTGGAGCGGCTCCTCCACCGCGATCACACCCTCGCGAGCGCCCGAGACAGCAGCGAGGCGATCAGCGGCTGGCCGCCGGTCGGCCCGACGTCCGGATCGACCGCATGCTCCGGGTGCGGCATGAGCCCCACCACGTTGCCGGCGTCGCTCCGAACCCCAGCGATCGCGTTCGCCGCGCCGTTGACGTTGTGGGCGTCGTCGATCGTGCCGTCGGGCGCGCAGTAGCGGAAGGCGACGAGGCCGTCGCCCTCGATGCGCGCGAGGTCCTCGCCGCTCGCGATGAACTGGCCCTCGCCGTGCTTGACCGGGATCTGCAGGACGTCGCCGGCCGTGAGGCCCTCCGTGAGCGGCGTGAGCGACGTCTCGACGCGGACGTCGACGACGCGGCAGATGAACCGGAGTGAGCGGTTGCGGATCAGGGCACCCGGGAGCATCCCCGCCTCGCACAGGATCTGGAATCCGTTGCAGATCCCGACGACGGGGCGGCCGGCCGCGGCGAACCGCACGACCTCCTCCATGATCGGCGCGAACCGCGCGATCGCGCCGCACCGCAGATAGTCCCCGTACGAGAACCCGCCCGGCAAGATCACGGCGTCGACGTCGCGCAGCTCGCGCTCGGCGTGCCAGAGCGGGACACCCACGCCGCCCATCGCACCGACGGCGCGGAGCGCGTCGCGATCGTCGAGCGAGCCAGGGAAGGTCACCACGCCGACCCGCGGATGTTCCCTCACCCGGACACCTCATGCGCCGCCAGGATGCGGACGTCCTCGATCACGGGGTTCGAGAGCAGTCGACGGGACATGTCCTCGACCTGCTTGCGGGCATCGTCCTCCGTGTCCGCGTCCACGGTCAGCACGATGTGTTTGCCCACGCGCACATCGCTCACGTTCGTCCAACCCATCGCCGGCAGGGCGCTCTCGATCGCCTTGCCCTGCGGATCGAGGAGCCCGGGCCGAAGGGTGACCACCAGCTCGAACCGACGCTTCATGCCCTCTCCGTCCGCAGGCGCTCCAGGTCCACCGCGCAGCGCTCCCAGTCGTGTTCCGACATCACGCCCATGCGATGGCGGTACCACTCGAACCGCTCACCGGTGATCCGCTCGTACGCTTCCTGGTACTTGAGCGCCGTCTTGCCCACGACCTCGGCCGGAAGCGCGGGCGGCGGAGGCTCGTGATCCCAGCCGCTGGTGTCGAGCCAGTCGCGGACGAACTGCTTGTCGAAGGACGGCTGGCTCCGACCGGGCCGGTAGCCCTCGGCCGGCCAGAACCGTGACGAGTCCGGCGTCAGCACCTCGTCGATCAGGATCAACCCACCGTCGGCGAACCCGAACTCGAACTTCGTGTCGGCCACGATGACGCCGCGGTCGAGCGCGACCTGGGCCCCACGCTCGTACAGCGCGATCGTGAGCTCGCGGAGCCGCTCGGCGAGGCCCCTGCCCACGAGGTCGACGGTCTCGTCGAACGTGATGGGCAGGTCGTGGCCCTCGCTCGCCTTCGTGGTCGGCGTGAAGATCGGCTCGGGCAGCCGGTGCGCCTCGTCCAGCCCCGGGGGGAGCGGGACGCCGCAGACGTGACCCTCGGCGCGGTACTGCGCGAGGCCGGACCCGGTCAGGTACCCCCGAGCAACGCACTCGAGCGGGACGACCTCCGCGCGCCTCACCAGCATCGCCCGTCCCGCAAGCGCCGGCTCGTCGCGGAAGGATCCCGGGAAGTCCCGCCGATCGGCGGACAGCAGGTGGTTGCCCACGATGTCCTTCATCCGCTCCAACCAGAAGAGCGTGAGACCGGTGAGCACCCGGCCCTTGTCCGGGACGGGGTTCGGCAGCACGACGTCGAAGGCGCTGATGCGGTCGGTGGCAACGAGCAGGAGCCGCTCGTCATCGACCTCGTAGATGTCACGGACCTTCCCCTGGGCGTGCAGGCGTCCGCTCACGGTTCCTCGCTGACGCGGAGCTTCGAGAGCCGGTCGAACACGACGTCCAGCCTCCGCAGGGGGCGGTTCGGATCGAAGAGCGTCCCGAGATCCTCCGGACGCAGGAGCCCCCGGACGCGCGGATCGGTCTCGATCGTGTCACGGAACGTGACCCCTTCGTCCCATGCCGCGGCCGCGGCGTCCTGCACGATCCCGTACGCGTCCTCGCGCGCCATCCCTCGCTCGACGAGGGCGAGCAGGACGGCCTGCGAGAACGCGAGCCCGCCCCCGAGGTCCAGGTTCTCCCGCATGCGGTCCGGGAACACCACCAGCCCATCGAGGACCCAGGTCAGGTCGCGCAGCATGAAGTCGAGGGCCATGGTGGCGTCCGGGAAGATCACCCGCTCGGCGGACGAGTGCGAGATGTCGCGCTCGTGCCAGAGCGGGACGTTCTCGAGCGCCGCCTGGAGGTTCCCCCGGATCACCCTCGCGAGGCCGGTGATCCGCTCGCACACGACGGGGTTGCGCTTGTGCGGCATGGCGCTCGAGCCCTTCTGCCCCGAGGCGAAGGGCTCCTGGACCTCGCGGACCTCGGTCCGCGCCAGGT
>DASTHN010000087.1:0-5497 GCA_035718185.1 Actinomycetota bacterium | reverse complement strand
TTGCAGACCTCTCGTCCCAGGCGGATCAGGCCGACGTGCAGCGGTGTCTTCAACTCGTCGGGCACCAGCTCGGCCAGGATGTCATGCGCGCGCTCGGCCGAGGCCTTCGGCGGGATCAGCTCGAGGCGACGCGCGACGCGGTGCACGTGCGTGTCCACCGGGATCGCGTCCCGCCCGAGCGCGAAGGCCATGACCACCGCGGCGGTCTTCGGACCGACGCCGGGGAGGGTCGTGAGGTACGCACAAGCGTCAGTGTCGCTCGCGCCGCGGAGGCCAGACAGGTCGTACGAGCCCTCGCGCTCGGCGATCTCGCGGAGGATCGCCTGGATCCGCACCGCCTTCGTGTTCGCGAGGCCGCCGCTACGGATCACGTCGGCCAGCTCCGACGGCCGAGCGCGGACGACCGCGTCCCAGCTCGGATAGGCGGCACGCAGAGCATGGAAGGCACGCTCCGAGTTCAGGTCGCTCGTGTGCTGGGACAGGACCGTCCAGACGAGCTCGTCGAGGGGGTCGCTCGCACGCGGCGCCTCGAGTGGCCCGAACGCGCGGCCGAGCCTGTTCGCGATCGCCCGTATCCGACGCCGATCCACCGTCACGGTCCAGAGGGTACGCGAGGGCGGGTTCGGCCGGTCAGCGGCGGGGACGTTTGCCTCGTGGTTCAGGACCACGAGGCGTATGGATGGCGGCTGGGCCGAGACAGCCCTCGTGCCGACCTCGACGGGCGTTACGGCTCAGCGGCCGCCTGGGTCGCGTAGTTGCGGAACTGGGTGAGGTGGGGCAGGAACGTGAGCGGCACGGTGTCGGTCGGGCCGTTGCGGTGCTTCGCCACGATGAGCTCGGCCAGGCCCTTCTTCTCGGGGACCGTGTCGTCCCGGTGGATGAACATCACCACGTCGGCGTCCTGCTCGATGGCACCCGACTCGCGCAGGTCCGAGAGCTGTGGGCGCTTGTCCTGGCGCCGCTCGGGGTCGCGGTTCAGCTGCGAGACCGCGATCACGGGGATGTGGAGCTCCTTCGCGAGGAGCTTCAGGCTCCGGCTGATCTCGGCGATCTCCTGCTGCCGGTTGTCCACGCGCCGATGGTGCGACATCAGCTGGAGGTAGTCGACGATGATGAGCGCGAGACCGCCGCGCCGCGTGGCCAGCCGTCGGGCCTTCGCGCGGATGTCGACGATCGTCACGTTCCCGGAGTCGACGATGGTGAGCGGGGCGTCGTGCAGCGATTCGGCGGCCTGCGCGATGCTGGCCCAGTGCTCGGCGCCGACGCGCTTGTTCCGGATCGCGTCCCACGGCACCCGGGCCTCGGCGCAGAGCAGGCGCATGCCGATCTCCCAGCGCGACATCTCGAGCGAGAACATGCCGACGGGTGACGCGTGGTCCACGGCGACGTTGCGCGCGAGGTTGGTGACGAACGAGGACTTGCCCACACCGGGGCGGGCCGCGACGACGATGAGGTTCCCGGGCTGCAGACCCGACAGGAGCGCGTCGACGTCGCGGAACCCCGTCGGGAGGCCGGCGAACGCGGAATCGCGGTTCTGGATGTGCTCGAGATCCAGGATCGCCTGGTCCACGAGCTCGCGCAGGGTGGCGATCTGGTCCTTCTCGTCGCGGCGGGCGACGTCGTAGATGCGCTGTTCGGCCTCGTCGGCAACGCGCTCGGGGTCCTCCGGTGCCGAGTACCCCATCTCCATGATGTCCGCCGCGGCCGAGATCAACCGGCGGAGCAACGCGGCCTGCGAGACGATCCGTGCGTAGTTCGCGGCGGCGGCCGGGGTGGGGACCTGCTCGACGAGCTCGTGGATGTAGAGATGGCCGCCGACGTCCTCCAGGATGCCCCGTCGTCGCAGCTCCTCGACGGCGGTGATGGCGTCGACCGGCTCGCCCCGCGCGTAGACGGAGCGCAGGGTGTCGAAGACCTTGCCGTTCGCGCTCCGGTAGAAGTCCTCGGGCCGGATGAGCTCGACGACGTCGGCGATCGCCTCCGACGACAGCATCATCGCGCCGAGCACCGACTCCTCGGCCTCGAGGTTGTGGGGCGGCACCCGGTCTGGTCGGATCCGCCGAACGTCCTCAGGTGCGCGCACCACCGGATCCCACCCCCTCCATGGCTCTCCCCGGCGCCGGAACGCTAGACCCGACGTGGATCGCGTGGCATCGGAAAACGCGGTGGGTATCCTGCGCCGCTGGTCGCGTGCTCCGAAACCTTGTCACACCGCCTCCCACCTGCGATGTCCCCATGTGGAGAACCCTGTGGAAACGTGTGTATCACGGGGGAATGACACGCGTGTGATCCTCCCACCGCTTCGCGGAGGGTCGGCGGGGTGTCGCGGTCGGCGTCGGGCAGGCGCGCCGAGGTCGGGAGCTCGGCCCCGACCGCTAGCGGGCCCGAAAGGCGGCCCTCCTCGACCACCACCCCTAGCTACGCGACGACCCCGGCCGCGGACGATGCCGCGACCGGGGCCGGCTGCTCGATCGGCTACTGCTCCGAGGGCTCGACCTCGACGGTGATGATCGGGTCGACCTCGGCGAACAGGTGGACACGAACCTCGTGCGCGCCGACCGAGCGGATCGGCTCGTCGAGGTGCACGTCGTGCCGGTCCACGCGTACACCCGCCTGGCGCTCGATGGCCTCGGCGATGTCGCTCGCGGTCACGCTGCCGAAGAGCCTGCCTTCCTCGCCGGCGTGCGCCTCGACCCTGATCGGCGTCGAGGCGAGCCGTGAGGCGACCTGCTCCGCGTCGGCCTTCGCCGCGTTCACGCGCACCGTGTGGGCCCGCTTGAGGCTGTCGATGTGCTTGACCCCACCCCGGGTCGCCTTGACGGCGAGCCCCCGCGGCATGAGGTAATTGCGCGCGTACCCGTCCGCCACCTCGACGATGTCGCCGGGGTGGCCGAGCTTGTCGACGGACTTCTGGAGGATGACCTTCATCGGGCGGAGTAGGGGAGCAACGCCATCTCTCTGGCGTTCTTGACGGCAGCGGCGACATCCCGCTGGTGCTGCGAGCAGTTGCCGCTCACGCGACGCGCTCGGATCTTGCCCCGCTCGGACACGAACTTCCGCAGCGTGGCCACGTCCTTGTAGTCCACGTACTCGACCCGGTCCTTACAGAAGATGCAGACCTTGCGCTTGGCCTTCTTCTGCCAGGCCTTGTCGTCCTTCTCCTTCTTCGCGGGTCTCTTCTTCGCCTTAGTGGGCATCCAGCGGTGTCTCCTCGTCTGCCATCGGAGCGCCAACCGTCGCCGGTGCGGACCAATCGCCCGAGCGTCCCTGCCGCTCGACCTTCGCGGTGGCCCAACGCAGGCTGGGTCCGATCTCGTCGGCCTCGATCTCGACGACCGTGCGCTTGTCGCCCTCCTGGGTCTCCCACGAGCGCATCTGGAGGCGGCCCGCCACGAGGACGCGGGTGCCCCGGGTGAGGGACTCGGCCACGTTCTCGGCCAGGCTCCGCCATCCGTTGACGGTGAAGTACGACGTGTCGCCGTCCTTCCAGTTGCCCGCCTCGTCCTTGTACCGGCGGTTCACGGCCACGCGGAACTTCACCACGGCCGCGCCGTTCGGGGTGTACCGCAGCTCGGGGTCGTCCGTCAGATTGCCGACGATGATGATCTGGTTGTCGCTCGCCACGTCCATCACCTTCCGATCGCGAACCGCTCCCCGGGTGATGGCGTCGGCCCGGGAAGGGGGAAGGTCTCCTAGGCCGCCGCTCCCTTGACGACGACCTTGAACCGCAGCACCTCGTCCGCGAGATGCAGCGTCCGCTCGAGCTCCGTGATCGCCGTGGGCTCCGCCGTGAAGTCGACCACGACGTAGTACCCCTCGTGCTGCTTGGCGATCTCGAAGGCGAGCCGCTTGCGCCCCCACCGGTCGATGTTGCCGACGGCGCCGCCGTCGGACGACACGACCTTGGTGATGCGCTCGACCGCCTGCCCGATGACCGACTCGTCGGCCTCCGCGGGCAGGATGAGCATGACCTCGTACTGCCTCAGCTCCCCACCTCCTCTGGTCTGGACGGCCCCCCGCGAGGGGGAGCAGGATGCTGGGTAGGCCTCCAGAGTGTACCGGCTGCTCCGGACGCCGACCCTAGCATCCGGTTCCGACACGGAGCGACGCCAGGGGTCCGTGGGTGGGTCTCTCTCGCCGTTGCGGGGCTCCGGGATAGACTCGGCGGACACGGCCGTGCACTCAGCGAAGGAGGCGCGAGCATGACGGTCACCATCCACGACCTGCGCACGTGGAAGGCGGAGGGCAAGCGCTTCGCGATGCTCACCGCGTACGACTTCCCGACCGCGCAGATCCTCGACGAGGCGGGCATCCCGGTCCTGCTCGTGGGGGACTCCCTGGGCAACAACGTCCTCGGCTACGAGACGACGCTGCCCGTCACGATGGAGGAGATGCTGCACCACACCCGTGCGGTCTCGCGTGGCGCCGCGAACGCGATGGTGGTCGGCGACATGCCGTTCCTCTCGTACCAGGTCTCGGTCGAGGAGGGCTTCCGCAACGCGGGACGCTTCCTCAAGGAGGCCGGTGCCCACGCCGTGAAGCTCGAGGGTCCGCAGATCGAGCTCACGGGCAAGCTGGTCGAGCTCGGGATCCCGGTGATGGGGCACATCGGTCTGACGCCGCAGTCGGTCCACGGGATGGGCGGCTACCGGGTCCAGGGTCGGGGAGAGGAGGCCGCTCGGACGCTGATGGACCAGGCGCAGGCGATCGAGAAGGCGGGCGCGTTCTCGATCGTGCTCGAGGGCGTCCCGGCGGAGCTCGGCCGCCAGATCACGCTGAGCGCGCAGATCCCGACGATCGGGATCGGCGCCGGGCCCCATTGCGACGGCCAGGTGCTGGTGGTCAACGACCTGCTCGGGCTGAGTCCACGGCTGCCGAAGCTCGCGAAGGCGTATGCGGACCTGCGGGCCGAGATCGCCGCTGCGGCGAGGGCCTATGCGAGGGACGTCGCCGACGGCACCTTCCCCGACGAGGCCCACACCTACCACTGAAAAATCACCCTCGCCGGCGCTCAGGGTCCGGGGTCGAGCGGCCGAAACGGAGGGTGACGACACACGAACGGCGGGCGGATCCCCGCCCGCGCCCCGGACGGCGGCCGACGGGCCGTCGCGCGGGAAGGTGATGGTGGGGCCGCCACCCCCTCGGCGGCCCCGCTTCACGTCCGGGTTCGGGACCCCCGACATCGAGCCGGCTCACCGCCCGCGTCGCCGACCGATGCGACAATCCCGGCGGTGAGCGAGGAAGCGCGCCGCCGGATCGGGCTCGGCGTGGTGCTCGCGTGTCTCGCCGTGACGCTCGCGGTGGGTCTCGCGGTCAAGGCGCCGTGCGCGGGGGGCGATTGGACCGACGGTCGCCAGTACGAGCGCCTGTGCTACTCGGACATCGTGCCGCTCCTCGGGACCGAGCAGCTCACGGGCGACCGACTCCCGTACCTGGATCCGTGCGTCGAGAGCGACGGTCAGTGCGACGAGTACCCGGTGCTGTCGATGTACGCGAT
>DASTHN010000086.1:0-23812 GCA_035718185.1 Actinomycetota bacterium | reverse complement strand
GAGGTCTGCTGGGCGAGGGTGGGCATCAGGTCCCGGAGGAACGCGGAGACCTCGCGCTCCTCGACCATGAAATCGGTGAACTCGTCGAGCTCCGACCGGTTCGGCAGGTGGAGGTGGTGGAGGAGGTAGACCGTCTCCTCGAACGTGGCGTTCTCGGCCAGGTCCTGGATCTCGTAGCCCACGTACCACAGGCGCCCGTGGGTACCGTCGATGTCCGAGATGCTCGTCGCCGCCGCGACGACCTCGCGCAGTCCCTTGTCCGTCACGCCATCACCCGCTCCGTCGCTCGACCGTCCCCTGGGTCGGGGTGAACCCGATGAGCCTACCTCGGAAGGCCGTCACGGTCGGAAGCCCGCCGGGTCCGGCCAGCGGTCGAAAGACTAGGATGCGGGGGTTCGGCGACCCAAGGAGCCTTCGACATGCGGATCACGATCGTCGGGAGCGGTTTCGTGGGCCAGACCGCTGCCATGCGGCTGGTGGAGCGTGGTCTCGGCGAGATCGTCCTGATCGACATCGTCGAGGGGCTCCCGCAGGGGCTGGCGCTCGACATGAAGGAGTCGAGCCCGGTCGTGGGGTTCGAGCCCTCCGTGATCGGCACGAACGACTACGCGGACACCGCGGGCTCGGACGTCGTCGTCATCACCGCCGGGTTCCCTCGCCAGCCGGGCATGAGTCGCATGGACCTGCTCGGCAAGAACGCGGGGATCGTGCGGAGCGTCGTCGAGCAGGTGGCACCCGGATCGCCCGAGGCGATCGTCATCGTGGTCACGAACCCGCTCGACGAGATGACCTACCTGGCCGCGCAGGTCTCGGGGTTCCCCCGGGAGCGCGTGATGGGGATGGCCGGCGTGCTGGACTCGGCCAGGCTCCGGTACTTCATCGCGGAGGAGCTGGGCATGTCCCCCCTCGACGTGAACGCGATGACCCTCGGGTCGCACGGGGAGGCGATGGTCCCGCTCCCGCGGCAGGCGACGGTCGGGGGCAAGCCGCTCACGGAGCTCGTCGACGAGGCGACGCTCGAGCGCCTGTACGCACGCACCCGCGACGCCGGCGCCGAGATCGTCGCCCTGCTGAAGAAGGGGAGCGCGTACTACGCGCCCTCGGCCTCGGTCGCCAGGATGGTGGAGGCGATCGCGTCGGGCTCGGACGACGTGCTGCCGGTGTGCGCGTGGACGACTGGCCAGTACGGGATCGAGGGCGTCTACGTCGGGGTCCCGGCTCGCCTCTCGCGCCGCGGGGTGGAGGAGATCGTCGAGCTGGACCTGACCGACGACGAGCTCGCCGCGCTCCGGGTCGCCGCCGAGGGCATCCGGGAGAAGTGCCGGGACCTCTCCGAGGTCTGATCCTCAGGGTGTCGGCGAGGCCTCGGCCTGGCCTGGCGCGGCCGGCGCCTCCGCCCGCTGCCTGACCCACAGCAGACCGAGCGCGCCGCCGACGTCGATCAGCACGCCCCCGACGATGGCGACCGCGACGCCGGGGCCCAGGTCGACCCGCAGCTGCTCGCCGTACTGCCGCTCGAGCTGGGCGCGGACGGCGCCCGGGTCCTCCCCGAGCCGCTCGGCCAGCCCGCCCGCCAGCTCGTCCAGCCCCTCAGAGCCACCGAGCCGGGCCTCCGCGCGGATGGCCACCGACAACGCCACCGAGATGACGAGCGCGCCGAGCGTGGCGATGCCGAACGCGAGCGCCCTGCGCGTCCCGGTCCGCTGGGCCAGGCGCATCGCGATCATCCCGACGAGCGCCAGCACGGCCGAGGCCAGCACGACCTTCCCCTCCCACACGTCGACGCCCTTCACGGCCACGTCGAGCGCGCCCCGCTCGTCCCCCGGGAACCCCAGGGTGGCCCAGTCCATCAGCGCCCCGATGCCCGTCACCACGGCCCCGACCACCAGGAACAGGAAGCCCCACAGGCGGATCGCCGTGGGGCGCGCGGTGGACAGGATCTCGGGACGTTCGGGCACGTTGCGCAGTGTCGCACGGCCGCGGTGGGCCTCCAAGCAGCGTGCCTAGGATGGCTCGGAAGCCGTTGAGAGGATGGCGCGTGATGGGCGACCTGCGTGAGATCGACGCGGCGGAGATCACCCGGACGGTCCGGGAGCTCTGCATGGAGATCAACTACAAGGTGCCCGAGGACCTGGTCGCGGCGGTGACGCGAGCGCGGAGGGACGAGGAGTCCCCGCTCGGCCGACAGATCCTGGACCTCGTGCTCCGCAACGCCGAGCTCGCCGCCGAGGGCGAGTACCCCTACTGCCAGGACACCGGCTCGACCGTCGTGTTCATCGACGTGGGCCAGGACGTCCACATCGTCGGCGCGGACCTCGCCGACGCGATCGACGAGGGCGTCCGCACGGGCTACTCGGACGCGTACCTGCGCAAGTCGATCGTCGACGACCCGCTGTTCGAGCGCAAGAACACGGGCGACAACACGCCGGCGTTCGTCCACACGCGGATCGTCCCCGGCGACCAGATCCGGATCCAGGTCGATGCGAAGGGCGGCGGCTCGGAGAACAAGGGCAAACACGCGATGCTGAAGCCCTCGGACGGCCTGGAGGGCGTGACGAGGTGCGTGCTGCAGGCGGTCGTCGACGCCGGACCCGACGCCTGCCCGCCGGGGATCATCGGCGTGGGGATCGGCGGGAACTTCGAGTACTCGGCGATCCTGGCCAAGCGTGCGCTGATGCGCAAGGTCGGCCAGCCGAACCCCGACCCGCGTGTGGCCGAGCTCGAGGCCGACCTGTTCGAGAAGTGCAACGCGCTCGGCATCGGGCCGCAGTCCCTGGGCGGGACGCAGACGGTCCTGGCCGTGCACGTCGAGACCATGCCGACGCACATCGCGTCGCTGCCCGTGGCCGTGAACATCGAGTGCCACGCGCACCGGACCGGAACGAGGGTGATCTGAGATGACCGTGGAGCTGCTGGAGGACGGCAAGAAGCGGATCCGCGCGCCGCTCACCGACGCGGACGTCCGTCAGCTCGAGGCCGGTGACGTGGTGCTGATCTCGGGCGTGATGTACGCCGCGCGCGACGCCGCCCACAAGCTGCTGGTGGAGATGCTCGACGCCGGGCAGGAGCTGCCGTTCGAGCCGGCCGGGCAGATCGTCTACTACGTCGGCCCGTCGCCCGAGAAGCCCGGACACGCGATCGGCTCGGCCGGCCCGACCACCGCGAGCCGGATGGACGCCTACACGCCCCGGATGCTGGAGATCGGGCTGAAGGGCATCGTCGGCAAGGGCGGGCGAGGGCCGTCCGTGCGCGAGTCGCTGAAGGAGCACACCGGCGTCTACATGGCGGCGCTCGGTGGGGGCGGCGCGCTCGCGGCGCTCCAGATCCGGGCCCAGACGGTCATCGCCTTCCCCGAGCTCGGGCCGGAGGCGATCCGCGAGATGGAGGTCGAGGACTTCCCGGTCTGGGTCATCGACGACTGCCGGGGGCAGGACTTCTACAGCCGCGCGGTCGCGCCCTGGCGCAAGGACGACCTGCTGCCCGAGGGGTTCCGCCTGCCGGCGAACGCGTAGCGGCCGATCCGGCCGAACGGCGTAGCATCGGAGGCGCGATGAGCGACGACACACCGAACCGGGCGCGAGGCGGCGGTCGTAGCTTCTTCACGAACTGGCGCGAGTACCAGGGTCCGTTCGGCCGGAAGGTCCGGCTCACGCTGCGGAACCGGACGCGCGCGGTCCTCCTGCTGAAGGGCTGCTGCGGTCACCCCGGCGAACCGGGCTGTTGACAGGTTCCTCCCGGGGACCCCGGTCGGGGTCCGGGGGCGGACCACCCGCACTGACGAGGACGCCTACCGCTTCGAGCGCGTCTTCGGGCGGGGCTTCGCGATCACCCGGACGCTCCCCGCGCTCGGCGTGAACGTCGATTCGTGACCGTCCTCCCAGCGGACGTGGTACCGGACGCCGATCTCGCCCTGGATCACGTCCACGACCTCGCCCTCGCGCGTCGGGGTCCCGACGGTCTCGGACTCGACGACGATGTGGTCACCGGTCTTCGCCTGCATCTCGCCCTCCGTCAGCGCTGAACCTGACACCGTTCTACCGCGGTGCGGCGCCGAGCGCGAGTCCGCCGGTCCCGCGCCCGGGAGGCCCTTCGCCCGGCGTCAGAACCGATCGAACAGGATCGAGCGCTTCACGTCCTGGATCGCCTTCGTGACCTCGATGCCGCGGGGGCAGGCCTCGGTGCAGTTGAAGGTCGTCCGGCAACGGAACACGCCGGTCTTGTCCGAGAGGATCTGCAGCCGCTCCTTGGCGGCCTGGTCGCGCGAGTCGTAGATGAACCGGTGTGCCTGGACGATCGCGGCGGGCCCCACGTACTCCTCGTCTCCCCAGAAGATCGGGCAGGAGGTCGTGCAGCACGCGCACAGGATGCACTTCGTCGTGTCGTCGAAGCGGTGCCGGTCCTCCGGCGACTGCGGCCGTTCGCGGTCGGGATCCCCCTCGTCGTTGATCAGATAGGGGAGCACCGACCGGTAGCCCGCGAAGAACGGCTCCATGTCGACGATCAGATCCTTCAGCACGGGGAGCCCGCGGATCGGCTCGACCGTGACCTTGGGCACGAGGTCCCGTACCAGGACCTTGCAGGCCAGGCGGTTCTGCCCATCCACCATGACGGCGTCCGAGCCGCAGATCGCGTGCGCGCACGAGCGCCGGAGGGCGAGCGTGCCGTCGTGGTACCACTTCACGGTGTGGAGGGCGTCGAGCAGCCGGTCGTTCGGGTCGGCCTCCACCGTGAACTCGTCCCACCACGACTCGTCACCCCGGAGCTCGGGGTTGTAGCGGCGGATCTTCAGCGTGAGGCTGACCTTGCCGGACCCACCGGCCTGCCGCTGGTCGGAGCCCTCGAGCACGTCGCCCACGGACGCGCGCATCTGCTCCCCCGCCTTCGCTTCCTGAGGGCCCGCCATCAGTACTTCCTCTCCGCCGGGACGTAGGTGCCGAGCTTGACCGGTTTGTACTCCAGCCGCACGGAGCCGTCCGGCTCGCGGTAGGCGAGCGAGTGCTTCAGCCAGTTCTCGTCGTCGCGCTTGGGGTAGTCGTCGCGCCAGTGCGCACCGCGGCTCTCCTGCCGGGCGAGGGCGGCGGCGACCGAGGGCTCCGCGTTGTCGAGCAGGAACCCGAGCTCGACCGCCTCCATCAGGTCGGTGTTGTAGAGCTTGCCCTTGTCCGTGATCCGGACCTCGCGGTACCGGGCCCCCAGGTCGTCGAGGATCCCGAGCATCTTCGTCAGGCCCTCCTCGGTCCGAACGACGAACGCAAGGTCGAACATCGTCTCCTGGAGCTCCGTGCGGATGTCGGCCGGGTTCGTCCCGGTCTCGCGGGTCAGGATCCCGTTCAGGAGGTCCTCCGTGAAGCCCTCGGGGCGCTCGGGCAGGTCGGGGAGGTCGGCGTCCTTGCAGAACCTCGTCATTGCCTTGCCGCCGCGGCGGCCGAACACCACGATGTCGAGCAGCGAGTTCGTGCCCAGACGGTTCGCGCCGTGGACCGAGACGCACGCGCACTCGCCGGCCGCGAACAGCCCCGGGATAACCGTAGAGCCGGAGCCCGTCACGACGGCGCCGTCGACGTCGGTCGGGATGCCGCCCATCGCGTAGTGGGCGGTGGGTTGGATCGGGACCAGCTCGGTCGTCGGCTCGACGTTGAGGTAGATGCGGGCGAACTCGGTGACGTCCGGGAGCTTCTCCTCGATGATCTCGCGGTCGAGATGCCGGACGTCGAGCCAGACGGCGTCCTTGTTCGGCATCGCGCCGCGGCCCTCCTTGATCTCCTGGTAGATCGCGCGGCTGATCAGGTCGCGCGGCGCGAGGTCTTTCACGGTGGGGGCGTAGCGCTCCATGAAGCGCTCCTCCTCCGAGTTGAGCAGGATCCCGCCCTCGCCGCGGACGGCCTCGGACAACAGGATGCCCATCTTGTAGACGCCGGTCGGGTGGAACTGGAAGAACTCCATGTCCTCCATCGGGATGCCGCGGCGGTACAGGACCGCCTGGCCGTCGCCGGTGAGGGTGTGGGCGTTCGACGAGACCTTGTACATGCGGCCCGAGCCGCCGGTCGCGTAGAGCACGGCCTTCGAGCGGAAGACGTGCAGCTCGCCCGTCGCGAGCTCGTACGCGACGACGCCCGAGCACCGGCCGTCCGTCATCAACTGATCCAGCACGTAGAACTCGTTGAAGAACCGCACGTTGCGCTTCACGCACTGCTGGTAGAGCGTCTGCAGGATCATGTGGCCGGTTCGGTCGGCCGCGTAGCAGGCGCGCTTCACCGGCGCCTCGCCGTGGTTGCGCGTGTGCCCGCCGAACCGACGCTGGTCGATCTTGCCGTCGGGGGTCCGGTTGAAGGGCAGCCCCCAGTGCTCGAGCTCGTAGATCGTGTCGACGGCGTCCTCGCACATGAGGAGCGCCTCGGGCTGGTCGACGAGGTAGTCGCCGCCCTTGACGGTGTCGAACGCGTGCCACTCGGGGTAGTCCTCCTCGACGTTCGCGAGCGCGGCGCACACGCCGCCCTGCGCGGTCCCCGTGTGGGAGCGCGTGGGATAGATCTTCGAGATGACCGCCGTCCTGACGTTCTCGGCGGCGTCGATCGCGGCCGCGAGGCCGGCGCCACCCGCGCCGACGATCACGGCGTCGTACGTGTGGAAGGTCGTCATACGGCACCCGGCCATCTGCTGGCATCGAACGTGAAGACCACGACCGTGCCCAGCACGAAGAGGATGAACCCCAAGGTGTAGAAGATCATGTTGACCGCGAAGCGGGCGCCCGGCGGTCGCACGTAGTCCTGGACCACGACCCGCAGGCCGTTGATCCCGTGGATCAGCGCGAGCGAGAGCATCGCCCAGTCCCACGACTGCCAGAACACGTCATCCCAGCGGACCGCGACGAACTCGAAGTTGACGCGGTCGATCCCCTCGTCGAGCACGTGCATGATCAGCACGTGCCCGACGGCCAGGAACAGCAGGACCACGCCCGAGATCCGCATGAACAACCACGCCCACAGCTCGAAACCACCGGACGGCCGGTCGCGCGTCCCCCGCGTTCCGAGCACGCCCCGAGGCCTCTCGACCTCGATCCGCTCGTCCGTGTGGGTCGCCATCACAACCACCCCACGAGCTCGAGCGTGCCCTTGATGATGATCCAGGCGATCGGGATCATGGCCAGCACGAAGATGCCGGTCGAGAGCAGCGATAGCTGCTTCATGTAGCGGGTCGTCTTCGGCCAGAAGTCGAAGAGCATGATCTTCAGGCCGTTCAGCGCGTGGTACAGGACCGCGGCCACGAGCCCGAGCTCGAGCAGTCGCACGAACCAGTTCTGGTACACGGACTCGACACGGTTGTATGCCTCGGGGCCCCACCCGACGATGGCCGTGTCCACGATGTGGACGAACAGGAACAGGACGATCGCCACGCCGGTGATGCGGTGGGCGAGCCAGGACCACTGTCCAGGGCTCCCCTTGTAGAGGGTTCCGACGTCCGACTTGCGCTTCGCCACGTGCGTCCCCCCGTTCGCCGCGTCGCGTTCCCTCGTAATGTAACGCGCCCCGCGGAGTCCCCGGTGGCCGCGGCGTCTCCGCGGTCCGCTGCCCTTACTCCACTCCGTCGAGCGGGGGTCCCTTATGGGCTTCGGTCCCGGGGCGCTCGGGCCCCCCAGACCCCCCGGTGACCGTCGGTCAGCGGACGCGGATGGCGGCCATGAGGCCGTCCCGGGTGGGGACGATCGTGTGGAGGTACCGCTCGTCGTCCGCGATGAGGGCGTTGTGCTCGAGGATCGCGCGGGTGTCGGCCCGCGCGGGCTCGACATCGGTCACCCGCCCGTACCACAGGACGTTGTCGCACAGGTACAGTCCGCCGACGCGGACCCGCTCGCGGGCGGCGACCCACGCATCCGGGTACCCGTCCTTGTCGATGTCGTTGTAGAGGACGTCGAACTCGCCCTCGGCCGCGTTCAGGTGGCGGACCGCGTCTCCGACGTGCCACCGGATCGGCTCGTCCAGGCCGGCCCGTCGCAGGTAGGCGAGGGCCTTCGGCTCGTTCGCCGGGTCGCCGTCGGTGCAGTGGACCTCCCCGTCCGGACCGACGGCCCGCGCGAACCAGTAGGCCGAGTACCCGTACCCCGAGCCGAGCTCGAACACCCGGCGGGCCCCCACGCTCCGCGCGAGCACCTCGACGGTCGCCCCCACCAGCCGGTCGATGATCGGGAAGCCGTTGCCGCGGGCCTCCTCCTCCATCTCGAGCAGCACGGGCTCGTCGTGTCGGGTGAGGAGGGAACCCATGTACGCCTCGATGCGGGGATCCACGATGTCCATGGCACGATGCTATCCCGCTACCCTGTGGCGCATGTCCGAGGATCGGCGCGCGACGGACTCCGGCATCGAGCTGCGCCCGCTCTACGGGCCCGAGGACCTGCGCGAGCTCGATCCCGCCCGGGACCTCGGCGGGCCGGGGGAGCCACCCTTCACGCGGGGGGTCCACCCGAGCATGTATCGAGGCCGGCCGTGGACGATGCGCCAGTACGCGGGGATGGGGACCGCCGGGCAGACGAACGCCAGGTTCCGCTACCTCCTGGAGCACGGGCAGACCGGGCTCTCGGTCGCGTTCGACCTGCCGACCCAGATGGGCTACGACTCCGACCACCCGCGTGCCGAGGGGGAGGTCGGAAGGACCGGCGTGGCGATCGACTCGATCGACGACATGCGCCGGTTGTTCGAGGACATCCCGCTCGACCGCGTCTCGACCTCGATGACGATCAACGCCACCGCACCGATCCTGCTCCTGCTGTACGAGCTCGTCGCCGAGGAGCAGGGCGTCGCGGCCGCCGAGCTCTCGGGCACGGTGCAGAACGACATCCTGAAGGAGTACGCGGCGCGAGGGACCTACATCTACCCGCCCCGGCCCTCGATGCGACTCGTCACGGACCTGTTCGGCTACTGCGGCGAGCGGATCCCGCGGTGGAACACGATCTCGATCAGCGGCTACCACATGCGCGAGGCCGGGGCGACCGCGGTGCAGGAGGTCGCGTTCACGCTCGCGAACGGGATCGCCTACGTGCGGGCTGCGCTCGACGCGGGGTTGGAGCTCGGCGCGTTCGCGCCCCGGCTGTCGTTCTTCTTCGCCTGCCACATGCACGTCTTCGAGGAGGTGGCCAAGTTCCGCGCCGCCCGCCGCCTGTGGGCCCGGATCATGGCCGAGCGCTTCGGCGCGACCGACCCGAGGAGCCTCGCCCTGCGCTTCCACACCCAGACCGGCGGCGCCACGCTCACGGCCCAACAGCCGCAGAACAACGTCGTCCGGACCGCGCTCGAGGCGCTGGCCGCGGTGCTCGGCGGCACGCAGTCGCTGCACACGAACTCGTTCGACGAGGCGCTCGCGCTGCCGACCGAGCAGGCGGCGAAGCTCGCCCTCCGCACGCAGCAGGTCCTGGCGCTCGAAACGGGCGTCGCGAACGTCGCAGACCCGCTCGGCGGCTCGTACTTCGTCGAGGCGCTCACGAGCGAGGTCGAGCAGAACGCGGCCGGATACCTGGAGCGGATCGACGGGATGGGCGGGGCGATCGCCGCGATCGAGCGGGGCTTCTACCAGGACGAGATCCACGAGGCGGCGTTCCGTCTCCAGCGGGCGGTCGAGACAGGCGACCGGGTGGTCGTCGGTGTGAACCGCTTCGAGGAGCCCGAGGAGCGGCCGGTCCAACTGCAGCGCATCGAGGAGGAGGAGGTCGAGCGCCAGGTCGAGCGCCTCCGTCGGCTCCGCGCCGAACGGGACGGCCTCGCGGCCGAGCGCGCGCTCGCCGAGGTCGAGTCGGCCGCCCGCGGCACGGACAACCTGCTCGTGCCGATGCGCGAGGCGCTCCAGGCCAGGGCGACGCTCGGGGAGATCTCCGACGTGCTCCGCGGGGTCTTCGGCGAGCACCGCTCGACCCGCTGAAAGTCCGTGGCGGGTCGCTGCGCAGACGGAGCCTCGAACCTATGCATAGCCACCCCAGACCTCGTCGTCTCGCACGCTTTCGAGTATCGTCCTTCCCGATGGCGGAACGGCCGCCACCGAACGGAAGGAGAAGGACATGCGGAAGCGGTTCCTGGGGCTCGCGATCGCCGCCTCTGTGGCGATCTCGGTGCTCGGCGTCGGCACGGCCGGCGCGGCCTCGAAGGCCAAGCTCAACGTCGTGCACGGGATCCCCGGCGTCGACGTGAACGTCTGCGTGAACGGGAGCGAGGCCATCCCTGACTTCAACCCCGGCGAGGTCGTCACCGGTGTCGCACTCGACGCGGGCACGTACGACCTCAAGATCGTCGCCGGGGCCGACAACTGCGGCGACGCCGCGATCCTCTCGGCGAACGACGTCGAACTGATGGGCGGCAGGGACTACACGGCCGTCGCGCACCTCGACGAGGGCGGCGCACCCACGCTCGCGCTGTTCAAGAACAACGTGAAGGCGCTCCCGAAGGCCACAGCGCGACTGACCGTGCGGCACACGGCCGCCGCGCCCGAGGTCGACGTGTGGGCGAACGGCTCCGTCCTGCTGAAGGACGTCCCGAACGGGGCCTCGGCCACGATGAAGGTCCCGACGGGTGTCTACGCGACCTGGGTCTCGCTGCCGGACGACTACGAGCCGGTCATCGGGCCCGACGTCCTGAAGCTCCGCAAGGGCAGCGCGTACCAGGTGTACGCCTGGGGCAACGGCACGGCGGGCTACGACTTCGCCGTCGTCAAGGTGCAGGTGGGCGTCAAGTAACACCCGAACGTCCCGTGGTGGCCCGGCCGGGTGGACCCGGTCGGGCCGCTGCGTTCGGCTACGCTTGCCGGCCATGGACATCTCAGTGATCGGCGGGACGGGCGAGGAGGGCTTCGGCCTCACGTTGCGTCTCGCCCGCGCGGGTGAGCACGTGATCATCGGCTCGCGCTCGGCGGAGAAGGGCGAGACCGTCGCGGAGAAGGCCGTCGGGATCCTCGGTGGCGACGCGGCGGTGAGCGGGACGACGAACGAGGAGGCGGCCGACCGCGGCGACGTGATCTTCGTCACGGTCCCGTTCGCCGGGCAGGCGGACATCTACCGGTCGATCAAGGCCCACGTCGCGGCCGGCAAGATCGTCGTGGACTGCACGAGCCCGCTCGCGACGGCCGTCGGCGGCCGAGCGTGGCACGTGGTCCGGCCGTGGCACGGCTCGGCGGCGGAGCAGGCGAAGGCGATCCTCGACCCCGGCGTGAAGATGGTGGCCGCGTTCCACACGGTGAGCGGCGAGCAGCTCCAGGACCTCGCGAGTCCGATGGACAGCGACGTGTTCGTCTGCGGAACCGACAAGGAGGCGAAGGCGGCGGTCGGCGAGCTGATCGACCGGATCCCCAACCTTCGGTGGGTTGACGCGGGCGACCTGACCCAGGCCCGGATCGTCGAGACGATGACCGCACTGCTGATCTCGGTCAACCGCGCCTACAAGATCCACGACGCGGGGTTCCGCGTGACCGGCCGCGACGCCTGGGGCCGTCCCGGCGCCTGAGGCCGTCCCGGCGCCTGAGCCTGCGGCCTCACGCTCAACGGGCGTCGGCGGGCGAGCCCTCGGACGGCCGCGGCCGTCCGGCCAGACGCGAGCCGGTGACCCGGTGGATCGTGTACGCCAGGCCGAGCACGATCAGCACGTCGCCCGGGCTGACCACGTTCGCCAGCGGGAGCCACGACGGGGTCGGGATGACGTCGCCCAGGAACAGGAGCCTCGGGTCGGCGAGCACGGCCGAGTTCGTGAAGATGCCCGGTTCCGGCGGGAGCCCTGCGATCTGGAGCGCGCGCGCCGACGCCGGCATCACCCCGCCGTTCGCGAAGATCGCCGCCAGGTTGCACGCGGCGCCGAGACCGACGATCCACATCCCCGGGACGTGCCGGTTCATCCAGACCCAGGCGAGGCCGAGCGGATAGACCGCCACGTTGAGCGCGATGCGCCATGGCGTCTCCTCGCCGGGGAACGCGATGAGGACCACCAGCGCCCCGAGCGCGAGCCACAGCAGCCACGGCGACCGCAGGCGCAGGGACCGCAGACGGCGCAGGCGCCCTCCGCCGAGGGGCACGAGCGCCAACGCCAGGACCAGCACCGCGACGAGGATCACCGAGCTCCGCTCCCTCCGGTGCCGCCCAGGGTACCGGGCAACCTCGCCGGCCCGTGGACGCTGCCGGCTGCATCGGCGCAACATCCCACATCTGCTGTCCCCCGACCGGGGGCCACGTCCCGGGTGCATGGCTACGCGGGATTGGTGCCCGCGGCCGATGTGACTCGGCGCGCGACACCGGTACGGTGCACGTACGGACGAACGCGGACCGACCGGGGTCCGCGTGGCGCCGGACGGCGAAGGAGGTGACCGAGCGATGAGGCAGAGGCTCCGCGGTCTCTGGTACTCGCCCGCGCTGCTCCTGGTGTTGGCCTTCGTCCTTGGGGCGCCGAAGAAGATCCCGCGCTGAACGCCCAGGCCCGTCCGAGCCTCAACCCCGTAGCCCGGGGAGCCGATTCACCGTACGGATGAGCGCTGCCCTGCCGTCCGCCGATGCCGTCAGCGCCCACCCCGATCGTGGGCGCCTGTTCGCCGCCGCCGTCTCTGTGGGAGGTCTCGCGGTCCTCGCCGCGCTGATCCCGCGGATCGACACCGCCGCGATCGGAGCCGACCCCGCCGTGTTCTGGCTGTGTGCCGGGCTCGCCGTGGCGGGCGAGTTGCTGCCGATCCGAGCCCCGCGCGCCGGCCAGGTGGAGGAGGTCGGGATCTCGACGACGTTCGGTTTCGCGATCCTGCTGGTGTTCGGTACGGCCGCGGCCGCAGCCGTGTTCGGGTTCGCGTCGCTCGTGGGCGACGTCGTCAACCGCAAGTCCCCGTGGAAGACCGTGTTCAACGTCGCCCAGTACGTCCTGTCGGTCGCGGCCGCGGGCGCCGTCTACACGCTGCTCGGCGGGCCGCGCGAGATGTCGGCGGCGGTCCTCGGTCCGCTGACGCTTGCCGCGGCGGCGTTCCTCGTGGTGAACGACGGCCTCACGGGAACCGCGATCGCGCTCTCGCGGGGGGTTGCGATCCGCGCGTACCTCATGGACGACCTGGTGTTCCAGGCGGCGACGGCCGCGGCCCTGTGCGCGCTCGCGCCCGTGGTCGTCGTCCTGGCCGAGGCGGACGTGTGGCTGGTGCCGCTCATGGTGGTGCCGGTCGCCGCCGTCTACCTGGGCGCCACCGCCTCCCTCCACAACACCGAGCTCGTCCACCGGCTGGAGCGGGCGCTCGAGCAGGAGAAGGAGCTCGGCCGGATGAAGGACGACTTCGCCGCCGTCGTTTCGCACGAGCTGCGGACGCCGCTCACGTCGATCCAGGGATACATCAAGACGATGCTGCAGCTCGGCCCGCGCCTGGCGGACCGCGAGGAGCGCTCGTTCCTGGAGGCGGCCGATCGCCAGAGCGAGCGGCTGCGCCGGCTGATCGACCAGCTGCTCGCCGTGTCGAGGTTGGAGTCCGAGGTCGAGCCGCTCACGCTCACGCCGGTCTCGGTGCCCGACGTCGCTCGCCACGTCGTGGAGGAGCTCCAGGCGAGCGGGCACGGTCAGCCGTTCGACCTCCGGTTCGACCCCGACCTGCGGATCGTCGAGACGGACGAGGGCAAGGTGCACCAGATCGTCTCGAACCTGGTCGAGAACGCGCTGAAGTACTCGCCGCCGGACACGAAGATCACCGTGCGCGGGGCGCCGATGGGTGACGGCATGGTCGTGTCCGTCGAGAACGAGGGGAACGGGATCCCCGAGGAGGCGCAGGGCCGCATCTTCGAGCGCTTCTACCAGGTGGACAGCTCCGCCACGCGGAGCGTTGGCGGCACGGGGCTCGGTCTGTACATCTGCCGGAAGCTGGCCGACGCGATCGGCGGGCGCCTATGGCTCGAGCGCAGCGGCCCCGACGGCACGGTGTTCCGGCTGTGGATCCCCGACGGACCGCCGGCGCCGGCGGAGGAGGACGCGGATCCCGCGGCGATGGAGGCCGGCGTCAGTCGATGACGGCCAGGGTCTGGCCCACCTGCACGACCTGACCGGCGTCGATCGGGAGGTCCGAGACCACACCCTCGCGCGGCGCGGGGATCGCGTTCTCCATCTTCATCGCCTCGAGGATGCAGATCACGTCGCCGGCCTGGATCTCCTGCCCGGGCTCGACGAGCACGCGGAGGATCGTGCCCTGCATCGGGGCGGCGATCACGCTGTGCACGTGCTCGCCTCCGTGGCCGGCGTGCCGGGCGGGCGGCTTCGGCGCATGGTCGCGCCGGTGGTCGTAGATCCGGATCGGCACGCGCCGTCCGTCCATCTCGACGAGCAGCTCCGCCGGGACGCCGCGCGGCTCGCCCGCCGCGGCGCGGGCCCAGTCGACGCCGGGGAGCTCGGCCTCGCGCAGCGCCGCCTCGAGCCACGTCGTCGTGTGCGTCGCCCGGCGGAACTCCTGCGTGTTCAGGATCCATCGGTGCAGCGGGATCGTCGTCGGGACGCCCTCGACGTGGAACTCGTCGAGGGCGCGCAGCATCCGGCGACGGGCGTGCTCGCGATCGTCCCCGGAGACGATGAGCTTGGCGAACATCGAGTCGTAGTCGGCCGGGATCTCCTTGCCCTCGCGGATCCCCGAGTCCACCCGGACGAAGGGACCGGACGGCTCCCGGTACCCCATCACGCGCCCCGGTCCCGGCAGGAAGTTGCGGGTCGGGTCCTCGGCGTTGATGCGGCACTGCATCGCGTGTCCCCTCGGGGGGAGAGCTCCGACGTCCACCCGCTCACCGAGCGCGACGCCGATCTGCAGCGCGACCAGGTCGAGGCCGGTGACCATCTCGGTGACGGTGTGCTCGACCTGGAGCCGTGTGTTCATCTCGAGGAAGTAGAACTCGCCGTCCTCGTCGACGATGCACTCCACCGTGCCCGCGTTCACGTAGCCGGACGCCTTCGCGAGCGCGATCGCGGCCTCGCCGAGACGCGTCCGCAGCTCGGCGTCGACGATCGGCGAGGGCGTCTCCTCGATGAGCTTCTGGTGGCGGCGCTGCACCGAGCAGTCGCGTTCCCCGAGGAACGAGATCGTCCCGTGCGTGTCCGCGAGGATCTGGGCTTCGACGTGGTGGCCGTGCTCGATGTACCGCTCGAGGAACACCTCGGGGCGGCCGAAGTAGGACGCCGCCTCACGGGTGGCCCGCGCGAGCGCACCCGGCAGGTCGTCCGGCTTGCGGACCACGATCATCCCACGACCTCCGCCGCCGAAGGCCGCCTTCACCAAGACCGGGAAGCCGATCCGCTCCGCCTCGGCGGGCGCGTCGTCGACGTTCACCGGCTCGATCGTGCCCGGCACGATCGGGACGCCGGCGCGCTCGGCCGCCTGGCGGGCGGCCGCCTTGTCGCCCATCGTCTCGATCGCCTCGGGTGAGGGGCCGATGAATGCGTATCCGGACTCGATGACGGCCTGTGCGAAGTGCGCCCGCTCGGACAGGAACCCGTACCCGGGATGGATCGCCGTCGCTCGAGCCTTGCGCGCCGCCTCGAGGACGGCGCCGATCGACAGGTACGAGTCGGCGGTGAGCGCGGGGCCGATGTGGTAGGCCTCGTCGGCCATCTCCACGTGGAGCGCGTCCCGATCCGCGTCCGAGTACACCGCGATCGCGCGCAGCCCGAGCTCGCGCACGGTGCGGATGATGCGGACCGCGATCTCGCCGCGGTTCGCGATCAGGATGCGGGTCTTGGCCACGGGTCGCTCCGGCTCGCGATAATCGCCTCAGGCCGAACGGGAGTCAAACCTTGCCCTTGTCCGACGCCGCCTTGCGCTCCGCCCTCCGGCGGATCGGGTCGGACGCACCCGTGCGGTTCGATGAGGTTACCCCGTCCACGCAGGTCACGGCGCTCGAGCTCGCCGAGGCGGGGGCCCCTGCGTGGACGCTGGTCGCCGCTGCCCACCAGACCGAGGGCCGGGGGCGTCTTGGCCGGCGCTGGCTCGACGAGCCGGGCGCGCTCTTGTTCTCGGTGATCGTGCGCCCCGAGCTCGCCCCCGATCGGGGCGGGCTCGTCACCCTGCTCGCCGGCGTCGCGATGGCCGACGCGCTCCGTGGCGTGACCGGCACCGAGGTCCGCTGCAAGTGGCCGAACGACCTGCTGCTGGACGACGAGAAGGTCGGCGGCATCCTGGCAAGCGCCCAGGCGGGGGGGGACGTCCTCGCGTACGTGGTGCTCGGGGTCGGGGTCAACCTCGTGGCGGCGCCCCGTGTCGCGGGGGCGGGGGCACTCGCGGAGGCCGACCCGGCCCAGGTCCTCGGCGCGTTCCTGGAGGGGTTCGCACGGGACCTGCGGCCCTCCCGGGCCGGGTTCGCTCGGGACGTGCTCGAGCGCTACCGGGCCCTGTGCGCGACGATCGGGCGTCGCGTCCGCGCGAGGACGACCGAAGGCGCCGTCGTCGAGGGAAAGGCCGTCGACGTCGACGACGCGGGCGGTCTGGTCGTCCGGACGGACGCCGGTCGGCGGACCGTTCGTTTCGGCGAGGTCGAGCACCTGGGCGACGGTGCGTTGCCGGGCGCCGGCGCACCGGGATAGGGTCCGCATATGCCGTTCCCGCGCCGCCTGCTCATCGAGGGCGAGGAGCTGGTCCTCGACCTGCGTCCGCATTGGATAGCGCTCGTGATGCCCAGCCTCGTGACCGCGCTCGTGGTGATCGGGTACCTCGTTGCGCTCGGGTACGCGCCCGACGACGGCGCGGCACGCTCGGCCATCGTCTGGGGTGGACTGGTGCTCGGGCTCGCGGTCCTCGTCTGGTACCCGCTGCGGGCGTTCATCGCGTGGGCCACGTCGAACTTCGCGGTCACGACCGACCGGATCATCCACCGCGAGGGCTTCATCGCGAAACGCTCGATGGAGATCCCGCTCGAGGCCATCAACGACGTCCGGTTCCAGCAGTCGGTCCTGGAGCGCGTCGTCGGCGCGGGGGACCTCGTCATCCAGTCGGCCAGCGAGTACGGGCGCAACGTGTTCGCGAACGTCCGCAACCCCGAGCACGTCCAGCGGACGATCTACCAGCAGGGCGAGGCGAACAAGCAGCGCATGTACCAGGGCGGCGGCTCGGGGCCCTCGCGCTCGGCGCCGTCCGTGACCACCGAGCTCCAGCGCCTGGCCGAGCTGCGGGATCGCGGCGTCCTGACCGAGGCCGAGTTCCAGAACCAGAAGAAGAAGATCCTCGGCGGGTGATCCGGGGCGGGCTCGACCCCCACCGGAACCGGAGAACGACGTCCGTGCTGCTCCTCGCGGTCGCCGGCCCGCTCGCGACGCACCTCCTGCACCGCTCGAGCAGCGCCGCGCGGAGCTAGGAGCCGCGCCGGACCGCCGGCAGGTCCTCCTCGCCGATCATCAGGACGAGGTCTCCCGGCTGCAGGACGTGGTCGGGGCCTGGGTTCGCGGTGATCTGACCGCCGGGGTGGCGGATCGCGAGGACCGGGGTGGCCCCCATGACGTCCGAGATCGTGCGCCCCGCGCTCGGCGAGCCTGCATCGATCCGGAGCTCCTCCAGGCGCAGGGAGCTCGCGCTCCCGGACTCGACCTCGACGACGTCGGCCGCGCGAGGACGGAGCGCGACGAGCGCCATGTGCCGGCCGCTGCTCACGAACGGCGACACGACGCGATCGGCGCCCGCCTTCAGCAGGCGGGCGTCCGAGCCACGTTCCGACGCCCTCGCGACGATGAACAGCTCGGGGTTCAGCGAGCGCGCCATGAGCGTGATGTAGACGTTCGTCGCGTCCGAGTCCACGGCGCAGACGAGCCCGCGGGCTCGCTGTGCGCCGGCGCGGAGCAGCACCCCCTCCTCGGAGGGATCCTCGATCAGGTAGAGGACCCCGTCGTGCTCCATGCGCTCCTTCAGGTCTTCCTTCGGATCGATCACGACGAACGGGACGCCCTCCGCCTCGAACTCGCGGGCGATCGCGCGGCCGACGCGGCCGTACGCACAGATGAGGTAGTGGCCCGACAGGCCGTCGATCCGCCGTTGCATGCGTCTCCTCCTGGTCCGCTCGCCCCATCGGCCCTCGATGACCCACTGCGCGGCGAGCGCGATCGTGATGAGCACGAGCGCGACCCCGATCGCGATCACCGAGAGCGTGAACACCCGACCCACGTCGTCGAGCGGCCGCACCTCGCGGAAGCCGACCGTCGTGAACGTGGTGACCGTCATGTACAGCGCGTCGAGGAACGACCAGCCCTGCAGGAGCATGTACCCGGTCACCCCGTACGCGAGCGCGACCACGAGCAGCAGCGCCGCCCAGCGGATCCGCCGGAACCCGTCGCTCGAGGTCGCCACGGCGCGAGCATACCGGCGCGCCCTGGCAGGACGATCGAGCCCGGACCGTGCGAGGATCGACCCGTGGAGCCGAGGGTCGCAGTCGTGGGGATCGGACACGCGGGGTTCGCGCCGATCACGGCCGGCGTCTCCTACAAGGAGCTCATGTTCGAGGCCGCCCAGCGCGCCTCGTTCGACGCCGGCGTGGATCCACGGACCGAGGTCGACTCGTTCGTGTGCTGCTCCGAGGACTTCCTCGAGGGGACCAGCATCTTCGACGAGTACGTGCCCGATCAACTCGGCGCGGTGCAGCGGCCGGTGCAGACCGTCGCCGGGGACGGGCTCCTCGGCGTGGCGACCGGGCTGATGCTGATCCGTTCCGGCGTGGCCGAGGTCGTGGCGGTCGAGGCCCACAGCAAGGCCTCGGATGTCGTGACGCTCGGCCAGATCGAGGCCTTCGCGCTCGACCCCGTGTGGAACCGGCCGCTCGGCCTGCCGGCGGCGGCCGTCGCCGGCCTCGACATGAACGCGTTCCTCGAGCGCACCGGGCTCACCGAGGAGCACTGTGCGATGGTCGTGACGAAGAACCGGCGGAACGCGCTGGACAACCCCCGCGCCGCGTACCCGGCCGACCTGGACCTGGAGCAGGTGGACGACTCCGCGCCGGTGTCGTGGCCGCTCCGCGAGCTCGAGGTCGCCGGCCCGGCCGATGGGTGCGTCGTCGTCGTCCTCGCGACCGATGGCAGGGCGCGCGACCTGACCGACGGGCCGGTGTGGATCCTCGGCGCGGGATGGTCCTCGGGCGCCGCCTCGCTCGAGAGCCGGGCGTGGGGGGAGGCGGACGGCGTCGCGCTCGCCGCCCAGATGGCCTACCGGCAGGTGGGGATCCGGGACCCGGCCGAGGAGGTCGATCTCGTCGAGGTCGACGACACGTACGCGTACCGGGAGCTCCAGCACCTGGAGGCGCTCGGGCTGGCCACGGCGGGGGAGCTGGCCGAGCTGGTCGAGGAGGGCGAGCTCGAGCCCGACGGCGCCCTGCCCGTGAACGTGTCGGGCGGCGCGCTCGGCTGCGGGAACCTGTTCGAGGCGAACGGGCTCGCGCGGCTGCAGGAGTGCGTCGAGCAGCTCCGCGGCGAGGCGGGCGAGCGGCAGGTGGACGAGGTCTACACCGCGGTCGCGCAGTCCTGGCTGGGCGTCCCCTCCACGACCGGCGCGGTGGTCGTGCTCGCGAACGACGAGGGGGCGGGCGGCGGATGATCGGCCGCGTCGAGCACGTGTGGTTCTGGGTCGTCGATCTGGATCGGGCGATCGCCTTCTACACGGAGGTGCTCGACCTGCGGCTCGTCCGTCGCGAGGGCGGCGACTGGGCGGAGCTGGACGCGGGGCCCATCCGCCTGGCGTTGCATGCGGGCGCCGGCGACGGTCGTGAACCGGGCGGGACCGTGGTGTTCGAGGTGGACGACCTCGACGCGACGAGGTTCGCGATGCAGACGCGCGGCGCGTCGTTCGGGGACGAGGGCGAGGTCGACGGGATGGCCCGGTTCGCCTCGTTCACCGATCCGGACGGGAACCGGATGCAGCTGATCGAGAACGACGGGGAGCACTGATGGGTCGCCGCGTTGCGGTCGTCGGCGCGGGCATGACGCGATTCGTGCGCCGGGCGCAGGAGACCGGCAAGGAGCTCGCGTGGGAGGCGGCGCGGGCGGCGCTCGGGTCCTGCGAGCTCACGCTCGACGACATCGACGCGGTGTGTCTCACGAGCGCGCCCGACGCCTTCGACGGCGTGCACAAGAAGGGCGAGTACCTGTCCGAGGGTGCCGGCGCCTGGGGGAAGCCGTGCATCCGCACCTACGTCGGCGGCGGCAGTGGGGTGTTCGCCGGCATCCAGGCCTGGTACACGGTCGCGAGCGGGATGGCCGACATCGCGCTCGTCGTCGCCGAGGAGAAGATGTCCTCGACCCAGCCCCACCCGCAGGGCGCCTTCCTCACCATCTTCGACAGCGTGCTCGAGCGTCCCCTCGGGCCGAACCTGCTGTGGATCTTCGCGCTCGAGATGAACCGCTACATGAGCGTGCACGGCCTGGACAAGCGCGACATCGCCGCCGTCGCGGTGAAGAACAAGCGGAACGCGTCGGGCCATCCCTCGGCCCTGCTCGGGCAGGCGGAGATCACGGTCGAGGACGTGCTCGCCTCCGAGACCCTCGCGTGGCCCGTGCAGCGGCTGGACGTGTCGCCGATCAGCGACGGGGCGGTGGCGCTGGTCGTCGCCTCCGAGGACGTGGCCGAGCGCATCACGGACCGCCCGGTGTGGATCCAGGGCGTCGGCTGGAACCTGGACACCGCGTACTGGACGAACCGCGACCTGGTGTTCCCGGAGTACGTGGCGAACGCAGCCCGGATGGCCTACGACATGGCCGGGGTCACCGAGCCGCGGAAGCAGATCGACGTCGCCGAGCCCTACGACCCGTTCGACTACAAGGAGCTCCACCACCTCGAGGGCCTCCTGCTGTTCGACCGTGGGAAGGCCCCCGAGGCGGCACGCGACGGCGTCCTCGAGCGCGAGGGCGATCTCCCGAGCTGCCCGAGCGGCGGCCTGCTCGGCGTGGGCAACCCGATCGCCGCCGCGGGGCTCATGAAGCTCGCGGAGCTCTTCTGGCAGCTGCGTGGGGAGGCCGGCGCCCGTCAGGTGCCCGGCTCCCCCGAGCGCGGCGTGGCGCAGGCGTGGGGCGACCTGATGCAGGTCGGAACCGTGGTCGTCATGGGCGTGGACGAGCACCGCCGGGCGAGCGGCGCGGCCGTGTCGAACCCGCCGGCCGAGCCCGCGGGGCGAGGCCTGTCCGAGCCCGAGTTCCGCTCGGCGGTCGGGGCCGTCGAGCACGCCGTCGACGCTCGCTACGAATGGGATGCCGGGGTGGCGGTCGGCCGGTTCCTCGATGGCCTGCGCGAGGGTCGGATCCTCGGGCGCTCCTGCCAGGGATGCGAGCGCGTGCTCGTCCCGCCGCGCATGTTCTGCGAGCGGTGCTTCCGCCCGACGGACGCGTGGGTGGAGGTCGAGGCCACCGGGACCGTGCAGACGTACTCCGTCTGTCACGTGGCGTGGGACATGCGGCCCCTCGACGCGCCCGAGCTCCCGGCGGTCATCGCGATCGACGGGTCCGACGGCGGGTTCCTACACGTCCTCGGCGAGGTCGATGCGGCCGACGTCACGGTTGGGATGGCCGTCGAGGCGGTCTGGAAGCACGTCGGCGAGCGCCAGGGATCGATCCTGGACATCGCGTACTTCCGGCCGAGGAGGGGGGTCTGATGCTCGAGCGGATCTCGCGACCTGCCGAGGTCCGACGGTGGCCGGGCTCGATCCCGGTCGGCCACCGGTACACGCCCGGCCGTGCCGGCGAGGTCTTCTTCACGGCGCTCCGGGACGGCGGCGTGCTGCTCGGTGCGCGGTGCTCGCACTGCGACCTCGTCTACGCGCCGGCCCGGGCGTTCTGCGAGCGCTGCTTCTCCGAGCTGACCCCCGATACCGAGGTCGGACCGGGCGGCGAGCTGCTGTCGTTCACGATCGCGTTCGCCCACGTGAACGGGGATCCGCTCGACGTGCCGGTCACGTACGGGCTCGTCCGCCTGGATGGGGCGGACACCGTGTTCCTGCACGTGGTGCTCGACGCGGGCGACGAGCCGCTCGAGATCGGCGAGCGGGTGCAGGCGGTCCTGAAGCCCGAGGCCGACCGGACGGCCTCGATCCTCGACGTCGAGGGCTTCCGCCCCGAGCGCTCGGACGACTGATCGCCAGGGGCGCTCGCGCCCGCCCGTATGCTGGCGCGGTGAGCGAGGCGGTGTGCGAGCGGTGCGGCGCGCCCCTGCCCGAGGGCGCGCGGTTCTGCCCGTCCTGCGGGTTCCCGGTCGGCGCGCCGCCGCCCGAGGAGCGCAAGGTCGTGACGGTCATGTTCGTCGACCTCGTCGGGTCGACGAACCTCTCCTCGCGGATCGATCCCGAGCGGTACCGCGAGGTCCTCGGCGCCTACTACCGGACGGTGGGCGAGGAGCTCGAGTCGCTCCGCGGCCGGGCGGTGAACCTGGCCGGCGACGCCGTCGTCGGAGTGTTCGGCATCCCGCAGGCCCACGACGACGACGCCCTGCGGGCGGTGCGCGCCGGGCTCGCACTCGTCGACCGTATCGGGCGCGTCGGCGAGGCGCTCGCGCTGCCGTCGCGCCTCCGGGTGCGGGTGGGGATCAACACCGGACCCGTCGCGATCGGGTCCGAGGCCTCCGAGCAGGGGCTGCTGTTCGGCGCCACCGTGAACCTCGCGGCGCGAGTCCAGCAGGCCGCGGAGCCCGGCGGGGTGCTCGTCGCGGAGACGAGCTGGCTCCTCACCTACGAGCACGTCGAGTACGGCGAGCCGCTCCGGATCGAGGCCCGGGGCTTCGACGACGTCGCGACCGCGTGGCCGGCGCTGCGGCTGGCGCCCCGGATCTCGCGGCGCACGATCCCGCTCGTGGACCGCCGGCGCGAGCTCCGCCTGCTGACGGACACCTTCGAGGGCGTGCGCGAGACCGCCCGTGGGCACCTCGTCACGCTGCTCGGCGAGCCCGGGATCGGCAAGAGCCGCGTCGCCGAGGAGTTCCTCGACCGGCTGCCGGAGCCGACGACCGTGCTCGTCGGCCGGGCGAGCCCGTTCGGCGAAGACGTCACGTTCGCGCCGCTCGCGCAGATGCTCCTCGGCGTGATCGGCGAGGAGGCCGGCGCTTCGGACGAGCGCCTGCGCGAGCGTCTGGACCGCCTCGTCGAGGAGTGCTGCCCGCCCGACGAGTCGCCCGTCGTGGCGGCGCGGCTCGGGATCACGCTCGGCCTCGGCTCGCGGAGCCGGGACGAGGGGCGCTACCGGGTGAGCGAGCTCCGTGCCGGGCTCCTGTCGCTCGTCGGCGGTCTGTCGCGGACGGGGCCTGTCGTCCTGGTGTTCGAGGACGTCCACCTGGCCGAGCCGTCGCTCCTGGACCTGATCGAGTCCTTCGTGCGCTCGGCCAAGGGTGTGCCGGTCCTCGTGCTGTGCGTCGCGCGGTACGAGCTCCTGGACGAGCGGCCGGAGTGGGGGGGCGGGCTCGGCGACTCGCTCAACCTGTACCTCGAGCCGCTCTCGCTCGACGACGCGACCGAGCTGGCCCTGCAGGCGGGGGAGGGGCTCGAGACCGACGCCGCTCGGAGCGTGGCCCAGCACGCCGGCGGGAACCCGTTCTTCATCGTGGAGACGACCGGGATGCTGATGCACCAGGGCGCCGCCCCGCCGGCGGGCGCGGGGCCGATGCCGGCGCCGCTGCTGCCCCCGACCGTGCAGGCGGTCATCGCGGCGCGGATCGACCACCTGCCGTTCGCCGCGCGCGAGCTGGTGCGCAAGGCCTCGCTCTTCCCGCGCGCGACCTTTCACGTCTCGGAGCTCGCCCTGATCGCCGAGCCGGACGAGCGGGTGCTCGCGCTCTTGGAGGACGAGGAGCTCCTGATCCGCGACGAGAGGCGCCCCGGCGTGTGGCGGTTCCGCCACGGCCTGGTGCG
>DASTHN010000085.1:0-5809 GCA_035718185.1 Actinomycetota bacterium | reverse complement strand
GCTGCCCAGGCCGACCGGCGAACCCCCTGCGGCCTGGATCGCGGCCTCCCCGCCGCTGCTTCCTGCGGGCGAACGCTCCAAGGCATAGGGGTTGCTCGTTCGACCGTTGACCGGGTTGACGGTGTCGCCGCCGGAGCCGCCGGGAGGGACGTTGGTCTTGCCGAGGAGGATCCCTCCTGCCTCGCGCATCCGCGCGACGGCCACCGCGTCCACCGAGGGCACGACGCCGACCCGCTCCGGGATCCCGACGCATGTCTCCACGCCGGCCGTTTCGAAGACGTCTTTCGCCGTGAACGGGACGCCGTGCAGCGGCCCGAGGAGCTTGCCCCCGGCCAGGGAAGCGTCTGCAGCGCGAGCCTCGTCGACCGCCCGGTCGCCGGCGAGGGCAACGACGGCGTTGATGCTGGGGTTGACGTGGTCGATCCTCCGGAGGAACGCCTCGACCACCTCAGCGGACGAGACCTCGACCCGACGGATGAGGTCTGCCACGTCGACGGCGCCCTGCAACCAGACGTCTTCCATGACCACCGCAGTCTACGGAGGGGGCCTCTCGGGCAGGATCGGAGGATCGTGCATCGGGTGTGCCCCATCGTCGGCGCCTGCCGGAGTACGGTGCCACCGATGGAGGACCCCTTCGGCACGATGTTGCTCGATGCACTCGAGGGTCGAGGGGAGGGGCATGAGATCGTCGAACGGGACGACGGATACATCACGGCGGCCACGATGGACTATTTCGCCCCCGTTCGGCGTTGGTCCGCCGTCGAACGCCGGGCTCTCCGGCACGTCCGAGGCCGCGTGCTCGATGTCGGATGCGGGGCAGGACGCGTGGCCCTCGAGCTCCAGGTTCGCGGTTACGAGGTCGTGGCGATCGATCCGTCACCGGGTGCTGTGGACGTCTCCCGGCGGCTCGGCGTCCGCGACGTACGGCAGATGCGGCTCGAAGACGTCGACGCGTCGCTCGGGTACTTCGGGACCGTGCTGATGTACGGCAACAACTTCGGGCTCTTCGGCGCCCGCATGAAGGCTCGCCGGCTGCTGACGGTGCTGCGCCAGCTCGCCGATCGGATCGTGGCCGCGAGCAGCGACCCGTACGCGACCGACGACCCGGTGCGGCTCGCGTATGGGCAGCGGAACCGCCGACGGCGTCGCATGACCGGCCAATCCCGCATCCGGGTCCGCTACCGGGATCTCGCCGGCCCGTGGTTCGACTACCTCCAGGTATCGCCGGCCGAGATGGAGCAGCTCGTGGATGGGGCGGGGTGGCGGATCGATCGACTCGTCCGAGACGACCCCCTACTACGTCGCCGTCTTGGTGTGACCCGACGTTACGTTGGTGATCAGATCGGCTGGGGCCGCTGGCGGATGACGTAGTAGGGCTGGTTCGAGAGGTCGGCGTCGAGGCCCGGATGCAGCCACGCACGTCCGTCGGTATCGCGCACGACGAAGAGGTACTGCATCGCGTAGGGGGAGTCGGAGTACCGGCCGTCGATGGTGGCCACGTAGCGCTCCTCCCCTCGCTCCATCTCCACCTGCTCGTAGAGCTTCGATTGGTCGACGTGACGGTACCGGAGGGACACGCCTGCGATCCCTTCGCCCGTGGCGTCGTCGACGTCGAGCGCGATCCGGATCCCATCGCCCGGTACGAACGGGTCTGGCGGCCGATGCGTGAGGACGGGGCCGCGTGACCCGTGCGTGAGCAGCTGCATCGCCCAGTCGGTCGCCGGGTCCGTCGTGGTGGCATCCGACCCGACCGAGCGTGCGAGCTCGGTCATCGCGTCGAGGTCCGCGTCGATCGCCGGGAGCCGGTCGGACCACGTCCCCCGGAGCCACGACTGCGGACCGTACGTGAGGTCGTCCACGTAGACCCCGGACGCTCGATCGACGGCGGTCGTCCACGCCGTTCGGGCGGCATGGTGCGCATCCGCCGCCGCCTGCAGCGCGGCCTGGTCACCGGTCGCCGTGAAGAGCTCGTAGCCCACCGCCGCGCGCATCTTCCCCGCGAAGAACCGGCCGAGGGCCGCTTGGATCGCGACGTCCGTGACCAGGCGCCGGATCTGCGTGTCCGACAGCTCGGGGGCCTCCGCCTCGATGCGGGCGAGGTGCTCGAGCGCATCATCCGACAGACGCTCCAGCCACCCCCCGACGTCCAGCGGTGAGTACCTGCCGCTCGGGCGTCCCTCGAGGGCCTCTCGGACGGACCCCTCGGCGCCGGCGAAGACCTCCGGGTCGAGCGGGCCGACCGTGCCGAACCGCTTGGGCTCGGGCGTGTCGTAGTAGTGGGTCTCCACCGACCCGTCCTCACCGACGATCCCGATGTCCGTGTAGACCTCGGGCCAGTAGTAGTTGTTCGACGCCGAGGGGTGGTGCGCCATCGTGACGAGCGGCAGGATCCGGCTCGCGCTGGCGAGCGCGCGCTCGGCGGGCGCGGCCACCGGCCCGTAGGCGCTCCGGAGGTGGCGGCGCCACGTCTCGGGATCGGCATCCGGGTCGTACGTGAGACGCCCGAACAGGCGGTAGGTGTACGCGTACTTGTCCCAGTCGTCGGCCGGCGACAACGTGAGATCCGCGTACCCGTCCCGCGGTCCGGGCAGGGCGGTCCCCTCGCGGCCCTTCAGCGACAACGGGTCGGCCCACTCGATGCCCTGGCTGCCCGCGATGCTCGCGAGGCGGCCGAACCCGGAGGCCATCGCCGGGTCGCCCCACAGGAGCACCCGCTGCGTCCCTGGCCAGATCCGGAAGACGACGTCGTAGGGGCGATCCTCGCGGAGGAAGTCCGCGTAGCTGTACCGCGTGAACGGGCGGGAGCCCTCGCAGACGTTCATGTAGGCGGCCTTGCCGGTCGTCTCCTGGTCCCGATCGGTCGGCGGGCGATCGAGCTCACGGATCGCCGCTTGGTGGTAGGGCAGACCCATGTGCTCGGCGGCGTACTTCGGCGAGAGCGTGATCGGCATGCCGGTCGCGAGCGCGATCTCGAGCGTCTCCGCGTCGAGGCCCTTCGGGTGCAGGTCGAGCCTCACCCGACGCCCGCATCTCGCGACGCCGTCGAGCACGGTCTTCCAGAAGTCCCAGCTCCGCTCCGGGATCCCGCTCTCACCGTGGGTCCGGATCGTCAGCCCGCCGATGTCGGGGCACGCTTCGAGGAGCGCCTGGAGTGCATCTCGGCAATAGGCGGCGTGCCGGTCGGGGGTGAGCCCCTCGATCGTGTAGCGGGCTTCCGGGCTGTCGATCCACTCGTACGCGTGCGTCCAGATCCCGAACTGGAAGTCCAAGCCGCGGGCGACCGCCTCGCGCGAGGCGAACCGCACCATGTGGAGGTTGCGCTCGCGTTCCTCGTCGAGGAGCTGCGGGACCCGCACCCCGTACCCGGGCAGGTCGACGAGGAACGGGTACGGGAAGTACAGGTACGAGTCGGTGATGTGCCAGTGGAAGTTGTAGCCGAGGCCGACCATGAGGTTGAGGCGGTTGAAGCGCTGGGCGACGAGCATCGACAGGTACCGGCGCCACCAGTCCTCGTCCTGGAACCAGGGTTTGTCGTCGGTCTCGCTCGCGAAGCACCGTGCGACGCTCCGGACCTGGTTCGCGGGCCGTTCGACCACAGGTGAATCGATCGCCACCGCCTCCGATGGATCCGCCGCATGCGCCACGCGGTCGGCGAGCTCGAGCACGGCGTAGATGAGACCGCGCTCGTCCGAACCGCACGCGAGCACCGAGCGACCTCCACCCGACGCGTCGCGCACGAGGCCGAGGGCCTCGGGCACGTCGGGGACCGACACGCCGGCGGCCCGCAGGATCCGCTCAGCGCCGGGATCGCGCGAGTCGGCGACGGTCAGGACGATCCCAGTGCGGTCGGGCTCCCGCGCCTCGTCGAGCAGGTCGACCCTGATCGCTTTCGCCTCGACGGCCGCCCTGAGCTCGCCGATCGCCCAGTCCACCGCCGGCCGACGGGCGAGCCCATCCTCCCGCCTTCGGACGATCGCGATGGGGTCTGCAGGCATCGGTCGACTCCCTTCAGCGTGTCACCGTGATCGATCCGAGGAGCCATCCACCGGACGGTCGCCGCCATCGGACATCAGCGAAGCCCACCTCAGGAGCCGGTCCACATGGTCCCGGGACAGGCCGAGATCAGGGGTGACGGGGATCAAGAGCGTCGGTTCGAGACGCTGCTCGGCCCAGCTCCACGCGCCGGGGGTGAACTGGTCGTCCAGCCACGCGAGTGCGCGAGCCCCCGCGAGCTCGGCCACAACGGGAACCTTCCAGACCGGAGCCGTTAGATAGTCCCCCGGCCGACGCACGGCTCCCCGGAATCTCGGGAGGTCGAGGACGGTGGCGAGCGCCTCTCTGCCGGTCTCGGGCCACCAGCTCCCCCACACGAGCTGGAACGGCTGCGAGAGCTCGTGGAGCCAGCAGCTGTGGAGCGCACACACGCGGACGGGATCCTGGATGGGGGGCAAGTCGTGCTCCACGAAGCCGGGCGGACATCGCGGGCCGATCGGGTTCAGCACGCCGTCGATGTCGACGAACAGGAGCGGTCGCCGACTCACCGGACCGTGATGTCCGTGGAGTTCGCGGACATCACCTCACCGTTCGCCCCGAGCACCTCCATCGCGACGCGGTAGTCGCCGGTGGAAGCGCTCGTCGGGATCGTCCATCGGATGCGGTCGCCCTCGAGCACCGAATCCTCCGCGAGCTTCGCGGTGAGTGCGTTCTCGAGCACGACCTCACCGGTGTCGATGCGCTCGATCCGCCACGTGACGCGCGCGCCGTCGATCCGGTGCGGGAAGTCGTTCGTCACCCAGACCGTGCCCGTGAACGCGGTTCCGCGCTCGTACACCTTCTCGCGGCCGATGACGTACGGCTTGACGTCGCGCTCGAGGCTGACGAGCACCCGCGTGTAGACGTCCTTCATCGCGTCGTACACCTGATATGGGCGGCGGTAGTAGTCGAGCAGGCCCGAGCCCATGATCGGGCAGGGGTCGCTCCAGTAGTAGAGGAACATCGACGCGATCGGTCGGTACTTCCGCTGGCGGAGGTACTCGATCTGCTCCTTCACGACGAGGGCCTCGTACGCCTGGTAGGCGTCGATGAACTCCTCGAGCGTGTCCTTCATCTGGACCTTGGCGAAGTTGAAGGCGAGGTTGTAGAAGAACCCGTGGTACTCCCATGTGTCCCAGTCGGGCGGCCAGAGCTTGTCGGGCGGGATGAACGTATCGAGGGTCTCGCGCACCGGGATCGAGCCGGCCCCGAACTCGACGATGTTCGGCGGCAGATCCACCTCATCGAGGTGCGTGTCGCCGTCCCAGCAGTACCCGATCATCAGGTTGAGCACGCCCTCGCGGTAGTCGCCCAGGTGGATCCACCTGGTCGGGTCCACCGTGCCGAGGGTCTCCTTCAGGATCGGGCAGAGTCGGTGGTAGTTGTTCGGCTTGTCCGGCAGGAGGTAGACCTCGGGCTCCTTGAAGACCGACCACATGCCGATGCACGCGTGGTTGCAGAGCATCAGCCCCATGTCCCGGATCTGGTCGCTCGCGCGCTCGATGAGACTGTCGCTATCGCTCACGCAGTAATGGAGCGGAAACACCTGCCAGACGAGGAACCCCATCTCGTCGCACATCGTGTAGAAGCCGTCCTTCTCGACGTGGCTCCCGACGCGGATCGAGTTGATCTGCATGTCGAGCATCTTCGCGAGGTCCTCCGCCCACATCGCCGCGTTCGCCTCGCTCATCCACAGGCTCGAGATGTAGCGCATGCCCCGCAGGAACAGCCGCTCGCTGTTCAGGAACCACTGGCCGGTCGCCTCATCGTGCACGAC
>DASTHN010000084.1:0-37758 GCA_035718185.1 Actinomycetota bacterium | reverse complement strand
GCCGGCGAACGCCTAGCCGAACAGCACCTCCTCCCACTCGGGGCGGTCCGGCTCCTCGCCGGCGTTCAGCATCGCGCGCCACGACTCGTCGGTGAGGCGCTCCTGGCTGGTGAACTCGTAGTAGGAATACACGCCGCCCATCGCGACCTGGAAGTTCCCCGCGTCGTCCGGGACGAGCACGAGGATCCGGTCGATGCGCCCCGTCGCGACCTCGAGGATGTCCGAACCTCCGCGGGCGATGTCGGCGACGATCGCCGCCTCCTCGTCGGCGTCGAACCCGCCGCCCGAGGACAGGTCGGCGGTGCGGGTCCACATCGCCTCGAACTCCTCGCCGATGTACATCAGCCGGTCGTTGTCCGCGGCCGAGATCGGCCGCCCGGCCAGCTCGTCCCGCGCGAGCCGCTCGAAGAACCCGAACAGCTCCTGGAGGTCGGCGAGCAGCGACGACTGCTCCGGCGTGAGGAGGTCACGCTCGGCGAGGCCGGTGCGCATCAGCTCGGCGATCGCGGCGAGCCGGCCGAAGACCACCGGCTCGGGCTCGACCCAGTTCCGCCGCTGGGGGATCGGCACGCCGTCCCCGCCCTCGCCCAGCGCCTGCTTCGCGTACAGGATCGTGTCGTGCTTCAGCTCGGCGTAGGAGCCGAGCGCGGACTGGTGCGCCTTCGCGGCCCACGCCCGGGTGCGCATGAAGTCGGGATAGGCCTTGCCGTGGTCCACGAGCTCGGGCTCGAGCGCGTGCAGCCACGAGTCGTAGACGGTGCCACCCCAGTCCTTCGCCGGCCGAGCCGCGACCGCCTCGCGCATCAGGCGCAGCTGCGAGTCGTAGTGCTCGTACGCGGTCTCCCCCATGTCGTCGAGCACGTCGTACGCGAACCCGGATCCGAACGCAGCCGCGACGTCGAGGGCCGACGGCAGCCATCGCTCGTCGCCGGGTGACCCGACGTTCGGGTAGATCAGCTGGTCGAGGATGAACGCGTCGAGCACGAACCGGGCACCCATGAGCCGGATCGACCCGTGGTCGGGATTGATCCGGATCGGTCGGATCCGGGTAAGGGCGGCCACGACATCCTCGACCAGGGCGTCGTCGCCGAACGCCTCGGCGTCGCGGAGGCCCCTCGGGGTCACGTCGCGGGCGGCATCCCGGACCTCGGTGGGCGTGTAGTCGTCGGCCAGGCCGACGAGGAACGCCGTCGGCTCGTAGATCAGCCGCCAGCGCTCGAGCAGAGCGTCGTCCGCGGTGAGCACCCGCGAGGCCAGGATCGCCATGCGCGCCGGCTCGAGCCCCGGACACTCCCTCGATCCGGGCAGGCAGAACGCCAGGTTGCCGAGCACCGACATCGCGACGAAGTAGCGCGTGAGGTCGGCGTTGCGCGTGTAGTGGCCCCGGGGCGTGAAGAGCGAGTAGTCGATCTTCCCGCCGACCAGCGGTGAATCGGTCACGTCGGTGTGCGCGTCGATCAGCGCCTTCTCGCGGCGAGCGAGCGGCCCAAGCTGCACCGGCTGGCCGAGCTCGGCGGCAGTGACCTGGAAGAGCTGCTCGACGCGCGAGGCGGTGTCCTCGACGTCGGTCCCTCTGGCCCGCTGCGCCTGCGCGTGGGCGGCTTGCAGGAGGCCGGACACCAGCACCTCGAGCTCGGGGAGCAGGACCTCCTGCTCCAGGCTCCGGAGCACCTTGTCGAAGGCGAGGTGCCACACGTGGTACGCGACGTCCGTGGTCACGAAGACCGGCCATCCGTCGTACACGTTGTTCTGGTACGCGAAGTGGAACAGCAGGTTCTCCTGGGGGACGACGACGAAGCCGTTGTCCTCGAGCGCGCGACGTACGGGCTTGTCCGCGAGGATCTCTTGCACCTGCGGCGACATCGAGACGTCCTCCAGGGATCGCGGCGTCTTCGGACCGGCGTACGGCTCGGCGTCCCGGCCGAGCAGCGGCACGTCCGTCATCTCGGCGAACAGGACCAGCGCGCCGGGGATCGCGAGCGCCTGGACCGGCGGCGACGCCGTAGCGCTCGGCGTCGGCGTGGCGGTCGGCGAGGACGGTGTCGGGCTCGCCGTCTCGCCCTCGTCGGAGCTGCACGCCGCGGCCACCACGGCGAACACGGACAGGATGACGATCGATCGACGGATCATCGCGGGCTCCTTTCCAGGACGATCGGATCGAGCGCGCCGTCGTCGTCGACGTCGGCGCACGCGGGGGCTCCCGGGCCGGGCAGCTCGGGCAGGGGGACGAAGCCGAACCCGCCCCATCGCCACGCGCTCGCGGCGACGACGGCGGGACGATCGAGGGTCGAGTACGCGACGCCGAGCAGTCCGTCGCACGGGGCGAGCGCGACGACCGGGCGCAGCAGCGTGCCGGCGACCCAGCGGGGCCGCAGGTCACCCGGGCGGTACAGGCCGACGTGCGCCGAGCGTCCGAGCGAGTCGACGAGGGAGGTACGGGGCAGCCACACGTTCATCTGGGTCCGGCGGAACGGCCGGCGGAACGCGACGATCAGGTCCCGGCGGCCGTCGCCGTCCACGTCGCCGATCGCCGCGTCGACGACGTCGCCCTCGAACCGGCCGGGGACCTCGGGGCGCCGGATCCGCGCCGGGTCGACGGGTCGCGCCAGCGTCCACCACGCCCCCTCGAGCGCGACCGCGTCGCCGCGCGGAGGGCGCCAGGAGCGGAACAGGACCGGACCGTCCGGGTGCTCGGCCGTGCCGACGCGGAACGCACGGACGCCGTCGGCGCCCGCCACGACCTCGAGCAGCGCGCCGCGCCGCGTGCGGGCAACGTGCTGGTCGAAGAGGAGGTTCCCGAGACTGGTCGCGACGATCGTGGAGCGACCGTCGCCATCGGGATCGACGGTGCGCACCGGCTGGATCACGTGCGGGCCGTGGCCCCACACCACGTCGGCACCCCAAGACGCGAGGAGCCGGGCCAGTCGCAGCTGTTCGGGGTCGGTCGTCGGGACGTACTCGAGACCGCCGTGGAGTCCGACCGCCACCACCTCCGCATCGCGTCGCGCGTCGAGAACAGCCGACCGCACGAGCGTGTCGTCCCAGCCGGCCACCCCGAGGGCACCCGAGCCGTCGGTGCGCGGTCCCGTCCCGGTTGCATCGATCGCAAGGAGCGCCACGCGGAGCCCGCCGACGGTCACGATCCGGGCCGAGAGCGCCTCGACCGCGGTCGGCCCCATGCCGACGGTCGTGATCCCCGCCGACCGGAGCGCACCCACCGTATCGTCCACCGTCGCCGGACCCGCGTCCCCGGCGTGGTTGTTCGCGACCCCCATCGCGTCGAACCCCGCGTCGCGGAGGAGTCCCGCCGACACGGGATCGGCCTCGAGCGCGTTCGGACCCGCCGAGGGCAGGTGCGGGCGGTCGGTGAGCGGGGACTCCAGGTTCGCGACGGCCACGTCGGCCGAGGAGACGACGTGCCGGACACCCTCGAAGAGCGTGGTGGGGTCGAGCGCGGCGACGCCGCGGCCGAGCATCACGTCCCCGGCGAACAGCAGGCGGACGGTCCCCTCCGGGGCGCGCTCGACGGCGCCACCGGTCGGGGCGCCGTTGGAGGGGTCCGCGGGCGGGCCGGCACAGGCGGCGAGCACGACGAGAGCGAGCACGAGCCGCCGCATGGTCCGAACGTAGGACCGGTGCCGACCCCCTCGAGGTCCATGCGGCCCCGGGCGTCAGGGTGTCGGCGGCGGAGGGGTCAGCGGCGGTCGCGGAAGAAGTCCCGGAGCAGGTCCCCGCAGGCCCCCGCGAGCACACCGGGCGTGACCTCGAGCGCGTGGTTCAGTCGTGCGTCTCGGACCAGGTCGCCGAGCGATCCGACGAACCCGGCCTTCGGATCCTCGGCGCCGAACACGAGGCGATCGATCCTCGACAGCACCAGGGCGCCCGCGCACATCGCGCACGGCTCGAGCGTCACGTACATCGTGCAGCCCTCGAGGTGCCAGCTGCCGAGGGTCGCGGCGGCCCTCCGCAGGGCGAGGATCTCGGCGTGGGCGGTCGGGTCCTGCTCGCGCTCGCGGGCGTTCCCCGCGCGGCCGAGCACCGTGTCGCCCTTGGCGACCACCGCCCCGACCGGCACGTCGCCGCCGGCGGCCGCGTCGCGCGCGTCCTCGAGCGCGAGGGTCATCATGCGCTCGTCCAGCAGGAGGTCCATCGCCGTCAGTAGGCGCCGAGCTCGCGGAGCCGGTCGTCCGAGATGCCGAAGTGGTGGGCGACCTCGTGCTCGACCGTGTGGATCACGACCTCGCGCAGGCGCGCCTCGCTCCCGCCGGACTCACGCTCGATCGTGCGTCGGTACAGCGTGATCGTGTCCGGCAGCACGCCCGCGTAGGACCACTCCCGGCGCTCGGTGAGCGGGATCCCGTGGTAGCGGCCGAGCAGGTACGGCTCGTCCCGTGGCGGCCGCTCCTCGACGATGACCTCCACGTTCGAGATCCGCTCGAGCACCCACGGCGGCAGGGCGTCGAGCGCCTCGGCCACCAGCTCCTCGAACCGGGCGCGATCGGTCACGGAGCCAGCGTACGCGACTCCGTCCGGTCCGCTCGAGCCCATCTACGGGACGAGCCCGAACACCGTTCCCGGCGCGCCCGAGCCGTTTGCGTTCCGGGGACTGCCGAGCACGATCCAGGCGCCGGTCGGCGGAAGGGCGTCGAGGTTCGTCAGGTTCTCGATCGTGACTCGGTGGCGCCGAAGCGTGAGCGACGTCGGCACGTACGCCGCGTCCGAGGAGGGGTCGGGCCCGAACGTGTCCGAGCCGAGCGCACCGCGCCCCGCGAGCACGCCGGTCTCGATCAGCCACTTCACCGCGTTGCGCGAGAACCCCGGCTGGTGGTCGCCGCGCTCGCCGCTGCCACAGTTGTAGTAGTTGGGCTCGCCGTCCTCATCGCCCTTCGCCCACCAGGCGTCGCACCCCGTGAGCAGCAGCACCGCCGCGCCCGCCGGCATCTCACCGTACTGGGTCTCCCACGCCTGGAGGTCCGCGGTCCGCACGATGCGGTCCGGGTCGGCCGCCACCTCGTCGCGGACGTCGATCACGACGGCCGGCAGCACGAGGTCGCCCGGCTTCAGCTCGTCCATGCAGGCGGCCCCCTGGTGGAAGTGGCACGGCGCGCTGTAGTGCGTGCCGGTGTGCGTCCCCTCCCTGACCACCTCGAGGTAGAACCCGTCCTCGGGAACCGTGAACACGGTCCGGATCGTGAACGACGGGTCGCCCGGGAACAGGGGCGTGCGCGCCGGGTCGTTCACATGGCTGAGGTTCACGACCTTGCTGAACGAGGGCAGCGCGACCGGCGACGCCACGTCGCCGACGGCCGCCCGCCCGAGCGTCGAGGCCGTCACGGCGCCGGCGGCGAACAGCGCCGAACCGGCGAACCCCGCGACGAGCCTCCTCGCGCGCTGCGACCTGAACATGGGGCCTCCCTCCTGAACCGTCGGAGCGAGGCTACCCCCGCGGCCGTCGGGCCGCGAGCGCCGAGATCGCCTCGAGCACGACGCGGTGCGCGAGCATCGCCGTGACCTCGCTCCGGTCGTACGGCGGGCTGACCTCGACCACGTCCATGCCGGCCATGTCGACCGCCGTGACGATCTGCCGGACCGCGCGCAGCAGCTCGCGCGGGAGCATGCCCCCGGGCTCGGGCGTGCCGGTGCCGGGCGCGTTGCCCGGGTCGACGACGTCGATGTCCACGCTCAGGTAGATGCACTCGGGGCCGTCGAGGGCCTCGGCGATCGCTTCGGCGACCACGGCCTCGGCGCCGCGCTCCTCGATCTCGACCATCGTGTGCCACCGCATCCCCCGTTCGCGCATCCACGCGAAGGTCTCGCGGTCGGGCCAGTAGCCGCGCAGACCGACCTGAACGAAGTTCGGGCCTGCGACCCAGCCCTCCTCGATGAGCCGGCGCATCGGCTCCCCGTGCGCGTACAGGTTCCCCCACTGGTCGGCGCCGGTGTCGGCGTGCGCATCGAAGTGGACGACGCCGACCGATCGCGGCCACACGTGGCGGGCCACCGCCGCGACGCTCGGGAACGAGATCGAGTGATCGCCCCCCAGCACGATCGGGACGGCCCCGGCGCTCGCGACGCGGAGGACCTTCTCGTGGATCACGCGGAGCCCGCGCTCGAACCGCGTGGGGACGATCGGCGCGTCGCCGGCGTCGACCACCTTCAGCGTGGCGTAGGGCTCGACATCGAGCTGGATCGACCAGGCGTCCACGTTCGCGTGCGCCGTCGGCGCCATCCGGATCGCGCGGGGGCCGAACCGAGCGCCGGGTCTGGAGGATGTGCCCTCGTCGAACGGGGCGCCGACGATCGCGACGTCCGGCGCCAGGTCCCGCAGCGCCCGGTCGTCCGTCGCCCACGGCAGCTTCTCGAACGACCCGTGCCAATCCGAGTAGTACGGGAGGTCGGCGTTCGAGAACTCGTCGAACTCGCTCTCGCCGCGGAGCTCGCTGTTCTCGATCCGGAAGTCGGGCGGGCTGCTCATCCACCGCGGACGCTAACCGACGGGCGACGCCCTGGCCATCCGGACGCGCCCGGACGCGTCGCGGGCGGACGGTCCGAGCCGTCCGCCCGGGCGTGACGCCGGGTCGCTCAGTCCTCGTTCGGGTTGCCCTCGTCGCTCCCCTGCTGCCCGCGGGCGAACCGCCCGTGGAGCTCGGCCTCCGGGTGTCGGGGCGTCGGGGCCTGGCCCGTCGCGAAGTCGCCCTCGTGCACCTGCTCGTGCAGCGTCGGGTCCTCCTCCTGTCCGCGGGCGAAGCGATCCTCCACGAGGCGCTCCGGGCTCGCCGGGTCGTACTCCTGGCCGCGCGCGAAGTCCGGGCGGGCCGTGGAGTAGGGCTCGGCCGTGGCATCGGGGAGCACGCCCTCGAGCACGTTCCGGGGATCGACCCGCACGCGCTGCTCGCGCACGATCACGACCTCCTCGTCGAGGACCTCGGCGTCGTCCCGAACGTCGCCGGACGACAGGTCGTCACGCATCTCGTCGGTCATCGGGATCTCCTCCTTCCGGGGCCGGAGCCGTGCGTCGCCCATCACCCGGAAGGTTCCCCGGTGGCGACGTGCGGAAACACGGAGCGCTCCGCGGCCCGACCGAGACCGCTTCTGGCCTTTCGACCGAGTCCTCTCCGCCTTTCGACCGATGTGCCGTGTCCCCCATGTGTCGGAACCTTGAAGGACTACGGCGGCTTCCGCAGAGGTGGCGATGAAGACCCAGGCGTACGTCGACGAGGCGACCAACCGGACAGGACTCTCGCTCCAGGTGTCCTGCGTGTCGTGCGGCCACTCGGAGTTCATCCACAGCGACCACGACGTCCGCCGCTGCCTGTACGCGGAATGCGCGTGCCCCACGTTCCGGCGGCCGGCGCCCGTAGAGCTCGCGGCGACGGCCCGCGAGGCGGAGGGCCGCAAGCGCCGGGGCCCGAGGACGGACTGGGCGGGGTCCTCCGCCGCGTCCTGAGCCCCCCGGGGGCGCCTTCCGTCAGCAGATCCGCGGGAGCTGGTCGCCGGCGAGCATGATGAGCGGGCGCGTCGCGCCGAGGCCCGTCCGGAGCCCGACCTTCGGGGGTCCCTCGAGCACCTCGCCGACGAGCGCGGCGTCGGTCCCGGCCGGCGTCGATCTCGCGGCCGCGAGCACCGGCTCGGCGTCCTCCCGCGCGACGATCGCCACGCACACGCCCTCGTTCGCGACGTAGAGCGGGTCCAGGCCGAGCATCTCGCACGCCGCTCGCACCGGCGGCAGGACCGGGATCGCCGCCTCGTCCGCGAGCATCGAGACGCCGGAGGCCTCGGCCAGCTCGTTCAGGACGCTCGCGATGCCGCCGCGGGTGGCGTCCCGGAGCACATGCACGTCGCCGGCGCCGAGCATCGCGCGCACGAGGTCGGTCAGCGGCTGCGTGTCGCTCGCGAGCGCGCCCTCGAACTCGATCCCGGCGCGTCGCGACATCACCGCGACGCCGTGCGAGGCGACCGGACCGCTCACGAGGATCCGATCGCCGGGTCGGGCGCGCTCGGGACCGATCTCGACGCCGTCGGGCACGGTCCCAACACCCGACGTCACCACGAACAGGCCGTCGGCGCCGCCCCGCTCGACCACCTTCGTGTCGCCGGTCACCAGCGCCACACCCGCGCGCTCGCACGCCTTCGCCATCGCGGTCACGACGAGCCCCAGGTCCTCGAGGGGCAGCCCCTCCTCAAGGATCAGAGCCGCGGACAGGAACAGCGGCGTCGCGCCCATCATCGCGAGGTCGTTCACGGTCCCGTTCACGGCCAGCTCGCCGATGTTCGAGCCGGGGAAGAACGCGGGCGTCACGACGAACGCGTCGGTGGTGAACGCCAGCCGCTGCTCGCCGGCCCGGACCACCGCCGCGTCGCCCAGGCGGGCCAGCTCGGATCGCGGCCCGAGGATCGGCACGAACACGTCTCGGATCAGCTGCTGCGTGAGCTTGCCGCCGCTGCCGTGCCCGAGGAGCACGCTCGCGCCGGGTGGGAGCGGTACAGGGCACCGGAGGGCGAGCTCGGTCGCGGGCGCCTCGGTCTCGGTCACACCGGGACCTCCTCTCGGCGGCGGCCGGCCAGGAAGTAGGCGGCGCACGCGCCCTCGCTCGAGACCATCGGCGCGCCGAGCGGCGACTCGGGCGTGCACGCCGTCCCGAACGCCGGACAGTCGATGGGTCGCACGCGCCCGCGGAGGACCTCGCCGGCCATGCACAGCTCGGACTCGCTCGCCGGCTCGCCCTCACGTGGGAACCGGAGCTCGGCGTCGTGCGCGCGGTACGCCCCGCGCAGGCGCAGGCCGCTGTTCGGGATCACGCCGATCCCTCGCCACGCGCGGTCGCACGGCTCGAACACGTCGTGCACCACGGCGCGGGCGGCCGCGTTCCCCTCGCGGACAACCGCGCGGACGTACTGGTTCTCCACCTCCGCGCGACCCTCCTCGAGCTGGGTCACCGCCATTCGGATGCCCTCGAGCAGGTCGACGGGCTCGAAGCCGGTGACGACGATCGGCACCCCGAAATCGTGCGCGATCGGCTCGTAGTCGCGCCATCCCTCCACCGCGCAGACATGGCCGGGCGCCAGGAACCCCTGCACGCGGTTCCCCGGCGAGACGAGGATCGCCAGGATCGCCGGCGGCACGAGCACGTGGGCGACGAGCAGCGCGAAGTTGTCGATCCCGAGCTGTCTCGCCTGCCGCACCGCCATCGCGTTCGCGGGCGCGGTCGTCTCGAACCCGACGGCGAAGAAGACGACCGTCCGGTCCGGGTTGCGCCGGGCGACCTCGAGCGCGTCGAGGGGCGAGTAGACGACGCGCACGTCGCCGCCCGCCGCGCGAGCCATGAACAGGTCCTCGCTCGAGCCCGGCACGCGGAGCATGTCGCCGAACGAGCACAGGATCGCGTCGGGTCGCTTCGCGATGGCGATCGCCTCGTCGATCAGCGCGAGCGGCGTCACGCACACGGGGCACCCGGGGCCGTGCACGAGCTCGACCTGCGGCGGCAGGAGCTGGTCGATCCCCTGCCGGATCAGCGTGTGCGTCTGGCCGCCGCACACCTCCATCAGGACCCACGGCCGCGTGACGATCCCCCCGACCTCCGCCAGGAGGGCCCGGGCGATGCGGTCGTCGCGGTACTCATCGATGAACCTCATCGTGCCTCCGGCCGCGGCGCGGGACGGTAGTCCTCGGCCCGCACCCCCTCGGGCGTCTGCGGCAGGTCGATGTCCTCGAGGTTCCCCATCTCGGCCAGCAGCTCGTACGAGCGCCGGGCCTCCTCCTCGTCCACGACGCTGATCGCGAACCCCACGTGGATCACCACCCACGAGTCGAGCCCCGCCTCGGGCGCGTACGCGAGGCACGCCTCGCGGGTGATCCCTCCGAAGTCGACGGTCCCCATGCGGATCCCGTCGACCTCACGGACGTCGACGATCTTGCCCGGAACGCCGAGACACATGGCGGGCCTACCCTTCGAGCCGCGCGTGCGCGACCAGCACCTGTCCGAGCGCGATCCCGCCGTCGCCGACGGGGATCTGGCGGGGGACGAACACCTCGAAGTCGCACGTCTCCAGGCGGGAGACGACATCGGACAGGAGCAGGTCGTTCTGGAAGACGCCGCCGCCCAGACACACGCGGGCGAGGCCCGTCCCGCCGCGGATCGCGCGGCACACCTCGAGGATCGACGCCGCGAGCGTGCGGTGGAAGCGGCCGGCGACCTCGCCGGGCGCGCGGCCCTTCGCGAGGTCCCGCACGATCGCCGCCACGATCGGTCGCGTGTCGAGGACCATCCGGCCGTCCTCGACCTGGACGTCGAAGGGGTACTCGCGCGTGGCGCTCGACAGTGCCGCCTGCTCGAGGAGCATCGCCGCCTGTCCGTCGTGCGACGCTTCCAGGCAGATCCCGGCGAGGGCCGAGACGGCGTCGAACAGGCGGCCCCCAGAGGTCGTGAACGGCGACGCCAGGCCGGACCGGAGCTGGTCGAGGAGCGTGTCGACGTCGTGGGGCGCGTCGCCCATCAGCGCGAGCGCCTGGTCGAGCACGCCCGCGTCCTCGGCGTGGGCCACGGCCATCCGCCACGGATGGTGGACGGCGGCGTCGCCGCCCGGCTGCCGCACCGGGCGCAAGTGCCCCAGGCGCTCGGCCCGGTCGGCGGTGCACTGGAAGAACTCCCCGCCCCAGCCCGAGGCGTCCTCGCCCAGGCCGAAGCCGTCGAACGCGACGCCGATCACCGGGCCGTCCAGGCGGTGCTCGGCCATCGTCGCCGCGACGTGTGCGTGGTGGTGCTGGACCGCGACCGGCTCAAGCCCGGTCTCCTCGGCGAACCGTGTCGAGAGGAAGTCCGGATGCAGGTCATGCGCGACGACCTCGGGCTCGATGCCGAAGACCCACTTGAAGCGCTGGTAGGCGTCGGCGTACGCCTCCATCGCCTCCTCGGTGTCCAGGTCGCCGATGTGCTGGGACACGAAGGCGCGGGTCCCAGCCGCCAGACAGAAGGCGCCATGGAGCTCCGCCCCGGCCCCGAGCATCGGCTTGACCGCGACCGGGAGCTCGACCGGCGCCGGGGCGAAGCTCCGCGCTCGGCGCAGCACGATCGGTCCGTTGCGCCAGCATCGTGTGACGGGGTCGTCGTAGCGCGCGACGATCTCGCGGTCGTGCAGGACGAACGCGTCGGCGACCCCGGCCAGCCGTCGCTGCGCCTCCTCGTCGTCGATGCAGATCGGCTCGTCCGTCAGGTTCCCGCTCGTCATGACGAGCGGCGCGTCGACCTCCCGTAGCAGCAGGTGGTGGAGCGGCGTGGAGGGCAGCATCGCGCCGTGATGCCGGTAGCCGGGCGCGACCGAGGGCGCGAGGCTCCCGCGATCCTTGACCAGGACGATCGGCGCGCTCGACGAGGCGAGCATCTGCTCCTCGCCCGGCGAGGGCTCGAAACGCTCCCGCGCCGCGTCGAGGTCGCGCACCATCACGGCGAACGGCTTGTCGGGACGGTGCTTGCGCTTGCGGAGCTCGGCGACGACGCGCTCGTCCGCCGCCAGGCACGCCAGGTGGAAGCCGCCGAGCCCCTTGAGGGCGACGATCCTCCCCTTCGCCAGCAGGGCCGCGGCCTTGTTCACCGGATCGCCGGGGATCCGCTTGCCCTTGGCGTCCACCAGCCGCAGCTTCGGTCCGCAGGCAGGGCACGCGACGGGCTCGGCGTGGAAGCGCCGGTCCGACGGGTCGCGGTACTCACGCTCGCAGTCGGGGCACATCGGGAAGGCACGCATGCTCGTGCGCTCCCGGTCGTACGGGAGCGCCTCGATGATGGTGAAGCGGGGACCGCAGTCGGTGCAGTTGATGAACGGGTAGCGGTAGCGCCGGTCCTCGGGGTCGAACAGCTCGGTCAGACAGGCGGCGCAGGTCGCGACATCGGGCGAGATCAGCCGGTCGCCGACGCCCTCGTCGTCCAGGCTCTCGTCCACCTCGAAGGTCGCGAACCCCGCCAGGCGGGCGGGGACCCACCGTACGTCCTCGACCCGCGCGAGCGGCGGCGCCTCGTCCGAGATCGCCGTGCAGAACCCGTCCAGCGCGGACTCGGAGCCCTCCGCGAGGATCTCGACCACGCCGTTGCGGTTACGGACCCAGCCGCTGACGCCGTGCCGGTCGGCCAGCCGCCACACGAACGGCCGGAAGCCGACCCCCTGCACGACGCCACGGACCTCGACCGACCGCGCGAGCACGGAGGGCCTCGACGACGTCTTCGTCTTGGCCATGTCAACCGCAATCGTCGCCGTACCGCGTTCGCGCGGGTCGGGTCGCTCGGCCCTTCCCCGCAAGGGCAACCGGCCCGGGCCGATCCTCGAGGGGCGACCGCTCGGATGCGGTCAGGCCGACTCAGCAGTCGGGTGTGGCGGTGCGGTCCAGGACGGGCGCCAGGCGGTCGAGCCACGAGCCGACGACGCCGAGCGCCCTCTCGGCGAGCTCCGGCAGGGACGCGCTGACCGGCGGTGAGAGCTCGTCTCCGTCCATCATCACGGACTGGACGCCGAGGAGCGCGATCTCCTCCGGGGCGTCGGCGTGCTGTCCGGCGAGAACGAGATGGTGGACGATCTCGAGGTCGCGGAACGTCACCTGGGCGATGCAGGGGCTCAGCATGTCGCCGTCGAAGAGCACGACCGCGCCCGGCGCCCGCCCCACGTCGACGGCGTCGATCACCAGGACGTGGGTCGCTCCGTCCAGCTCCGAGTACTCCCGGTCGAGCGTCGCCGAGGACACCAGCCGGACCTCCACCGGGACGCGGTCGCGGACCAGCTCGAGGACGCGGGCGCCGGCCTCGGCGTCGCCGCGCCCGCCGGCCACGCCCAGGATCACGATGTCGGTTGCGCGTCCGCCCACGGCGGCGCCGAGGGCGGGCCTGGTGTCGACCATGCCGACGACACCCTAGTCCAGCCTGCGGCGGCCGAGGACGGACCGGTCGGCCCCCGACCCTAGTGCCGTCCGGCTCGCTCGAGCTCGCGGACCTGGTCCAGCGGAAGGACCGCCAGCCTGGGCTGCTGCCTCGGCGCCAGCTCCTTCGCCTTCGCCTCGGCCATGGCGGCCTCGCACGCGGCGACGTCGGCCTCCGTGTAGATCGGGAAGTTCTCCACGATGAACAGGTAGGCCACGCACACGGCCGCGCCCAGCCCGAGCGCGATCGTGGCCTCCATCCAGCTGGGCACGTACCAGCCGACGCCGATCGATTCCACGAGTCCGCTCATCGTGACGTTGAACCGGAAGCCCCACGTGCCGAAGATCGCGAGTAGCGACGCCGCGACCATCGCGTGCTTGGAGGCCCGCAGGTCGCGGCTCGCGAACATCACCGCCGGCAGCAGGACCCCGATCCCCAGCTCGATCAGGGCGAGGTTCCCGTAGAGCGTGCCGCTCAGCAACTCGTCGAGCACGCCCCGCACCGTCAGGTCCACGAGCCGGACGGCCAGGTACAGGAACATGATGAACGCGGTGACCGGCAGCATGTCGGTGATGCCGCGCATGTGCACCGGCCGCCCGTAGGTCCGGTTCGCGATGACGTTCTCGAGCAGGACGACCGGTGGGCCGATGTAGAAGAACGTCACGACCGCGTACACGGGCAGGAGCTGCGACCACCACAGCGGGTCGAGGCGTCCCTTCGTGATCACGTACAGCGAGACCAGTGCCGACTGGTGGAAGATCGGCAGGAAGCACGCGAGCAGCAGCAGCGGCGCGTGGATCGCGTGGAGCACCCGGTTGAGGAACCTCCACGGCACGCGCTCCTCGAAGATCACGAAGAACTCGACGACCTGGACGACCGTGTACGAACCGACGCACCAGAACAGCTCGAACATCACCGAGTGGTAGCCCCACTGGTAGATCGGCCGGTACGCGTTGTACCACTGCCCCAGGTCGATGACGAGCGCCGCGCACAGCATCAGATAGCCGAGCATCGAGACGATGAACGCCCCGCGCTCGACGTCGCGGTACCGCTCTCGGCCCAGGAAGTAGATCATGAACATCGTGAAGTACCCGGCGCCCGCGAGCGAGACGGCGCTCAGCTTCCACCACGTCCAGAACGACCACGGCCACTTGTCGGACAGGTTCGTGACTGCGCCGAGGCCGGCGACGAAGCGGTAGCCGAGCAGCCCGAGCGTCACCGCGACGATCAGGAGCAGGACCACGCGGAACGGCGTGATGGTGAACCGCCACCGACGCCGCTCGGGCGAGTAGGGCAGCGCGCGCGGCCTCATGACACGACCTCCTCATCGCGGGGACCGTTGGCCTCCGCCTCCGCGCGTTCGCGCTGGATCTTCTGGCGCCTGGCCCACAGCGCCATGATCGTGACGGTGAAGCCCGCGGCGAAGGGCGGCAGGATCCGCGTGACCTCCCACGTGTACGTGGGGAGCGGGTCGACCGCGACCCCAGTCCGGAAGCCGAGCTCCTCGAAGGGGACGTCCGAGAGGTACATCACCGACGTCCCCGCGGCCTCGGTCTCGCCGTACACGTGCTGCACGTAGCGCTCGTCGGAGCGGACCCGGCGCCACGCCTCCTCGAGCAGCTCCCCGCGGCGGCCGAACGTGATCGCGCCCTGCGGACAGGCCTCGGCGCAGGCCGTCGGCTCGCCCTCGGTGGTCCGCTCGGGACACAGGTCGCACTTCTGGACGCGGCCGAACGTCTCGTCCCACTCGAACGTCGGGACGCCGAACGGGCACGCGAGCAGACAGTAGCGGCAGCCGACGCAGCGGTTGCCGTCGTACAGGACGGGCCCTTCCTCGGTCTTCTTCAACGCCGCGACGAAACAGGCCGAGGCGCACGCCGGCTCCAGGCAGTGCAGGCACTGGAGCTTCACGTACCGGCGTGCGGCCCGCCGACGGGGGCCGAGCCGCGATTCCTCGATCGTCTCGACGGCCTCGGCCCGAACCACGGTCCAGTTGCTCGAGGCCAGCTCCGCATCGGCGCCGGTGGCCGACTGGTCCTGGCGCCACTCCAGGTCGTTGTCCAGCTTGCAGGCCCGGACGCACTTCGCGCATCCGACACACTTGGTGATGTCGATCAGCAGTCCCGGATCGTCGGCGTGCTCGTGGGCGAGCTCCTCGGGGTCGTCCTCGGGCACCAGCTCGCTGGCTCCCGCGGTGGTGGCGCCGTGCGCGAGGATCGCCGTCGTCCCCGCGGCGACCGTTGCGGCGCGGAGGAACGAGCGCCGCGAGACACCGCCCGGATCGTCGTCCGGAGGCACGTCGACATCCGGGGCCCGACGCCGCAGATCCTTCGTCATCATCGTTCGTCCCCCGGAGGTTCGTCTACCGAGAGCGTCGCTCTGCCGAACCGACCCGCCATCGGGCTCTCGTCCCACACGGGCTTGGGACCTGCCCAGGGTTGCGTACGGCAGCCACCCTAGATCGGCAACGGGCGCGCCCTAGAACGCTCGACGAGCGCCCCTAGGGCCTCGAGCGCCTGGGTCCTAGGTGGCCGAGAGCAGCCGCGCCTCGGTCACGATCCGAGCCACGAGCTCGGGCAGCGCTCCGGCCACCGCGCGGGACAGCCCGTGACCGGCGGTCACGTCGGCCACCTCGACGCCGAGGAACACGACCCTCGGCGCGTCCTCGAGCGCCGCCGCGAGCCCCACCGCCTCGGCCACGCCGAACCCGTGCGAGGACAGCGACGACCCGACCTCCGTGGGCAGGCCCTCGGGGCCGGCCTCGGCACGGACGATCGTCCCGGGCGGGCGGCCGCCGGCGGGGGCACGGACCGCGTCGACGACCACCACCGCGTCGGCGCCGGCGAGCAGGTCCACGACGTGGAGCCCGGCGCCGGTCTCGACCACCTCGGCCCCGAGCGCCTCCAGCTCGGCGCGCGCCGAGCGCACGGCGAGCAGCCCGACCGCATCGTCGCCCGCCTCGGGGTTCCCGACCCCGACGACGCGGACCGGGGTCACACGCGCTGGATATCCAGGCTCAGGAAGTGGGTCGCGCACGAGATGCATGGATCGTAGTTCCGCACGACCATCTCGCACAGCCGCGTGAGCTCCTCGTCCGGCCGGTCGAGCACCCCCGGCAGGAACCGCCGGAGGTCCTCCTCCATGTGCCGCAGGTTCTGGGACGTCGGGGGAACGATCTTCGCCGCCAGGATCGTGCCGTCCTCGGCCACGTCGTAGCGGTGGTACAGCGTGCCCCTCGGCGCCTCGGTGGCCCACATGGCGCGGCCGGCCCTCGGCACGACCTCGGCCATCGACGGCTCCGGCGGCACGTAGTCCCGGATGATCCGGATGGCCTCCTCCATCGCGAGCGCCGACTCGGCCACGCGCGCCGCCATCGAGAAGAAGGGGTCGCCCTCGGGCACCGAGAGCCCCGCGCGCGCCATGCAGTCCCTCGCGACCGGCGTCAGCCGGTCCACGTTGAGGTTCATGCGCGACAGTGGACCCGTGTGGTACGGGGTCTGCGTGTCGCTCATCAGGGAGTGCAACGCGTTCGAGTGCTCGACGTGGACCTCCTGCGTCACCGACTCGTACTCGGCGAACGTCCACCGACGCCCGGCCGTGGAGGCCATCGAGCCCTCGTTGATCGGGTACTCGGTGGGGTGGACCATCGAGACGAGCTCGGCCTCGCGCGGGAGCACGGGGGCGGGCAGCGACGCGACGAAGTCGGCGATCCCCGGCATCTGCTCGAGCGCCCACTCCAGCCGCGGCAGCAGCGGGTCCAGCTCTCGCCTGCGGGCTGCCCGCGAGAAGCCGCCGACGCGTGGGGAGACCGGGTGGATCTCGCGGCCGCCGACGACCTCCATGATGTCGTTGCCGACCCGCTTGATGTCGAGGACCTTCTTCACCAGGTCGGGATGGTGTTTCGCCATCTCGATCGCGCTGGCCATGCCGAGGAAGTCCGGCGCCGCCAACAGGAAGATGTGCAGGATGTGGCTCTCGATCCACTCGCCGCAGTACAGGAGCCGCCGGAGCTCGCGCGTGCCCTCGGACACCTCCACGCCGAACAGCTCCTCGAGCCCGTGGATCGCGCTCATCTGGTAGGCGACGGGACAGATCCCGCAGATCCGCGGGACGATGTCGGGCACCTCGCTGAAATGCCGTCCCTGCAGGAAGGCCTCGAAGTAGCGGGGCGGCTCGTAGATCTCCAGACGGAGGTCGAGGATCTCGCCGTCCTTCGCCGTGATGTGGAGCGCGCCCTCGCCCTCGACGCGCGCGATGACCGGAACCTCCACCTGCCGGTGGGTCACGGGGTCCTCACCTCCTCCTGCTCGCCGTGGCCATCGCCGAAGGCCTCGGCCGCCTCCCGGAACGGGGAGGCCCACCCGGTGATGAACCGGAATCGGTCGCTGGTGGCTTTGGCGCTGAGGCCGAGCTCGATGAACCGCCGGCCGAGCGCGTCGGTGTTGTTCGACGGCTGGGCGGGACCGAAGCATCCGTAGCACCCACGTCCGTAGCCGGGGCACAGCGCACCGCAGCCCGTGCGCGTCACGGGTCCCAGACACGGCTCACCCTTCGCGACGACCACGCAGACGTAGCCGCGGCGCTTGCACTCCACGCAGACCGGCGACGTCGAGATGCGGGGCATCGCGCCCAGGAGCAGCGCGGTGATCGCGGTGAGCAGCTCGCCGCGGTCGATGGGACAGCCGGTGAGCTCAAGATCGACCGGCACGTAGTCGGCGATCGGGTGCGAGTCCTCGAGCGAGTCGATGAACTCCGGGGTCGGGTAGACGGTGCGGATGAACTCCTCGTGCTTCCCGGTGGCGTTCCGCAGCGCCTGGATCCCTCCCGCGGTCGCGCATGCCCCGATCGTGATGAGGACCGAAGAGGCCAGACGGATGTCGCCGATCTGCTGGACCTGCTCTGGTGTCGAGACGGACCCCTCGACGAGGGTGATGTCGTACGGTCCCGGCCGCATGTCCGAGGACGCCTCGGCGAAGTTCACGATCTCGATCGCGCCGGCGATCTCGAGCAACGCCTCCTCGGCGTCCAGCAGCTGGAGCTGGCACCCGTCGCAGGAGGCCATCTTGAAGACGGCGACGCGGGGCTTGGCCTTCTCGCTCACAGCTCCTTCACCTCCATCAGCGGCTCGATCACGTCCCACCGGAAGACCGGACCGTCCTTGCAGACGAAGGTCGCGCCCAGCTGGCAGTGACCGCAGAGCCCGATCCCGCACTGCATGTGGCGCTCCATCGAGGCCCACACGCGCTCGGCGGCCACACCGAGGTCGACGAGCCCGCGGCCGGCGAAGCGCATCATGATCTCGGGGCCGCACATGAACGCGGTCGTGCGCTCGGGCTCGATCCTCGCCTTCGGGAACAACGTCGTGACGACGCCGACGTCGTAGAGCCACGTGCCGACGACCTCGTCCACGGTCATGTGAAGCTCGACGCCCAGACGCTCCATCAGCGCCACCCACTCGTCGAGCTGGTCCTTGTAGGGCAACAGGTCCGGGGTCCGCGCACCGAGGAGCAGGATCAGCCGCCGGTACCGGTCGCGGCGGCGCATCGCCGACTCGATCGCCGGCCGGACCGGGCAGACGCCCACGCCGCCGGCGACGACGACCAGGTCGCCACCCTCGGCCTCGTGCAGCGGCCACGGCTTGCCGAACGGCCCCCGGATCCCGATCTCGTCGCCCGGTACAAGGTCACGGAACGCGTTCGTCACCCGGCCGACGTGCCGGACCGTGTGGCCCAGCCGGTGCGGGTGCATCGGGTCGGACGAGATCGAGATCGCGACCTCGCCGATGCCGAACAAGTACAGCATGTTGAACTGCCCGGCCTCGAACGCATACCCCTCGCCGTCGCCGTCGCGCCAGGTCATCCAGTACGTGGCGGACTCGGGCGTCTCGGGGACGACGCGCTGGATCACGGCGATCCGCATCGGGCCGCTCTCGGGCTGGGTCGCCCGCACGTCGCGCATCTCGGTCACGCTCATCGGGCCACCACCTCCACCTCGCCGTCGGTCGCTCGGATCGCGACGATCTCCTCGGTGACGTCGATCCCGACGGGGCACCACGTGATGCAGCGCCCGCAGCCGACGCAGCCCGACGTGTCGAACTGATCGATCCACGACGCGAACTTGTGTGTCAGCCACTGGCGGTACCGCGACGCGCGGCTGCCACGGACGACCTCGCCGGCGGCCCAGCTGTACTCGGCGCTGAAGCAACTCGCCCACTCGCGCGTCCGCGCAGCGACGTCCCCGCCCAGGGACACGCTGTCGACGACGTCGTGGCAGAAGCAGGTGGGGCAGACGTTCGTGCAGTTCGCGCACGCGAGGCAGCGCGCGGCGACGTCCTGCCAGCGCGGGTGCGCGCGGTTCCGATGGAGCAGGTCGGGCATGTCGGACGTGTCGAGCGTCCGGCCCATGCGCTCGACGGCGCGGGCCGTGATGCCGTCGACCGCGACGACCTCGGCCTCGGACGCGGCACGGGTCGGCAGGGCGGCCGCGAGCTCCTCGCCCCTTGGCGAGCCTGCCTCGAGCGCGAACCCCTCCTCGAGCTCGGTGAGCGCGAGGTCGAACCCCATCGTGCACCGAGGACCCGTGCCCATCGAGACGCAGAAGCACGTCCCCCCCGGCACTCCGCAGTTCACGCCGACGAAGACGGCGCGCTCGCGGCGCCGTCGGTAGGCGGGATCCAGCTCCATGAAGACGCGGTCCTGCACCTCGATCGCGTGCAGGTCACACGAGCGCAGCCCCACGAACGCGAGCGGACGCTCCGCCTCCGGGGCGGGGGTCTGCCGCATCCCGCCACCGTTCCGCGAGATCGTCGCGAGGGGCTCACGGGGCGGGAACAGGAATCGCTTGCCCGCGTCGGGCCCGTGGGCCCAGTCGAACAACCGGCCGTCGCCGGTCTGCGTCAGCTCGTAGGTCGCGGGCCCCTGCTCCTCCCGGATGCCCGCGGGGAGGTCGGCCACCCCCTCGATCTCCTCGAGGACGATCGCGCCGTCGCGGACCGTCGGTCCGACGACCTCGTATCCCTGTTCGGCGAGCAGCCGGATGAGCCTGTCGAGCCCGTCGAGGGCCAGATGCCACATGGGGTTCCTCCTGGAGGTTGCCTCCAATCGTGAACTCTCGCCGAGGCGGACTGGGGCCCTTACGGGCGGACGGCAGGGGGGTCCCGGGCCGTATGGTCCCCGTTCCCGGCAGCGCGGCGCCGCAAGGGACCGCGTAGCCTGTCGGCATGCCGTCGGCGCTGCTCACCGACCTGTACGAGCTCAACATGGCGGCGAGCTACCTGCGCCGAGGCATGGACCAGAAGGCGACGTTCTCGCTGTTCGTCCGCCGGCTGCCGACGAACCGCGGGTTCCTGGTCGCGGCCGGACTGGAGCCGTGCCTCGGCTTCCTCGAGGACTTCCGGTTCGATGGATCGGAGCTCGAGCACCTGGCCTCGAGCCTGGGGTTCGACGACGCGACGCTCGAGGCCTTGCGAGCGCTGCGGTTCGAGGGCGACGTCTGGGCCGTCCCCGAGGGACGGATCGTCCTGGCCGACGAGCCGCTGCTCGAGATCACCGCGCCGATCGCCGTCGCGCAGCTGGTCGAGACCTACCTCCTGAACGTCATCACGTTCCAGACGACGATCGCGTCGAAGGCCGCCCGGTGCGTGATCGCCGCGGACGGGCGGGACCTGGTCGACTTCGCGTTCCGCCGGACGCAGGGCGTCGATGCCGCGATGGCGGTCGCCCGCGCGACGGCGATGGTCGGCTTCGCGGCGACCTCGAACGTCGAGGCCGGCCGGCGGTTCGGTCTGCCGGTCGCCGGCACGATGGCGCATTCGTACGTCGAGTCGTTCCCGACCGAGCGCGACGCGTTCGTGGCGTTCGCGACCGACTTCCCCACGCGGACGACCTTCCTCGTGGACACGTACGACACGGTGAACGGCGTGCGCACGGCGATCGAGGTGATCCGTGAGCTCGGGCTCACCGAGCGCCTCGGCGTCCGCCTGGACAGCGGCGACCTGGACGCGCTCGCGCGGCGGTCTCGGGAGGCTCTCGACGAGGCCGGGATGCGGCACGTGCGGATCTTCGCGAGCGGCGGGCTGGACGAGGCGGACGTCGACCGCCTGGTGCGGGCCGGCGCGCCGATCGACGCGTTCGGCGTCGGCACCCGCGTGGGCGTCTCGGCCGATGCGCCGTTCCTCGACTCGGTCTACAAGCTGGTCGAGTACGACGGGCGGCCGGTGCTGAAGCTCTCGGCCGGCAAGGCGACCGCGCCGGGTCGCAAGCAGGTCTTCCGCGGCACGGGCGGAGACGTCATCGCCCTGCGGGACGAGCCGGTCCCCGAGGGCCACGAGCCGCTCCTCGTCCCGGTCATGGATGGCGGCCGGCGGACGGGTCCGCCGAGGACGCTCGCGACCGCGCGGCAGCTGTTCCGGGGCGACCTCTCGAGGCTCCCGGAGCCGGCCCGGAGACTCCGGGACCCGGATCCGCCCGGGGTCCGGCTCTCCGACCCGCTCCTGCAGCTGACGGACTCCGTCGGCGCCGACATGCGCCGACGCGCTGGCATCCGGTAGCGGTCCTCGCCAGCTCCTCCGATCCGGGTTGCCGCCTGCGCGTCAGCGGATCTCGACGCTCGCCGCGCCCGTATCCAGGCGGATGTCGGCCCGGTGCTCGGCGGCGTCGTAGTCGGCCGAGCGCCACTCGGCGCCCCACCGCGGGAACCGGCGCTCGTCGACCTTCACGTCCGACAGGCCGCCGCGCGCCTCGATCCGAGCCGCGACCCCTTCGGGGACACGGAAGACCATGCTCATCGCGCCGCCGCCGGCCCGGACGGTGTAGCGGCCGGCCGAGGGCAGCCGCGCGGTCGTCTTGCTCGCGCCGGTGTGGATCTGCAGCTCGGTCAGGCGCAGGTCGGTGAGGTCGAGGTCCGAGTCGCTCGCGCCCGAGCGCACCTCGAGCTCGACCGGCACGTGCCGCGAGAGCTCGAGGTCCCACTCGAACCCGCGCTCGCGCCCGCCGCCCCACGGGAACCCCGCCCGGCCGCGCAGACGGACCTCGACCCGTCCCGCCGAGCGCTCGACGTCCGTGTCCACGCCGCCCGCGCACCGGCCCTCGACGAGCGCCGAGCCCTCGCCGGCGCGCACGCGCAGGCGGCCCGCACCGTGCTCGAGCCGAACCCGGGCCTCGGTGGCGCCGTCGAGCGGCACCAGGACGGGCTCCATCGCGCCACCATGGCTCCGTGCCTGCGAGATGGCGGAGAGCGCGAGCCCGATCCCGATGGCGATGATGACGATCGGTAGCAGGATGTCCTCGTCCGGCAGCGCGTCGAGGTCCTGCAGCAGGAACACGACGCCCACGCCGATCAGCAGGATCGGCCACACGTACCCGCCGCCCCAGCGCGAGCCGAACATCGCGCGCTCGAGCAACAGCCACAGCCCGATCGCGATCAGCACGATGGGCCAGATCTGGATGTCCTTGGAGATGACGTCGGCGTTCTGCAGCAGCAGGAACAGGCCGACACCGATGAGGAGCAGCGCCCACAGGATCGTCCGGTTGCGATGCACGCGCTGGCCTCCTCGCGCGACGACCCGCAGAGCCTAGCGCTCGTCAGGCCCGCACGAGCAGGCCGCGACGCCGGCGGATCCGCCGGTCGACCCACGAGAACAGACCGTCGACCGCGACGCCCACGAGCATGATGACGACCATCGTGGCCATGATGAGCGGCGTGTCGATCTGCCCCCACGCACGCGCGATCAGGTGGCCGAGCCCTCTCGCGCCGGCGATGACGAGCTCGGCCGCCATCAGCGCGCGCCACGCGATCGCCCACGCCTGCTGGAGTCCCGCGAGGTAGCCGGGGACGGCGGCGGGAAGGACCACGCGGCCGTACAGCACCCAGCCGCGAGCGCCGAGCGTGCGGCCGGTCCGCACCAGGTTCGGCGGCACCATCCGAACGGCGGCCGCGGTGGCGATCGCGATGGCGGGGAACGCGCCGACCACCACGACGAACAGCACGGCCTTCTCGTTGAAGCCCAGCCAGAGGCTCGCGAGCGGCAGCCACACGATCGACGGGAGGGCCTGCAGGCCTCCGACCAGGCTCCCGACGCTCCGCTGCACGACGTCCCAACGGGCGCAGGCCAGCCCGATCGGCGTTCCGATCAGCATCGCGAGCACGAGGCCGGCGAAGAGCCGGAACAGGCTCCGGTACGCGACCATGAGCAGGCCGTTCGAGCCGCCGAGGTTCGAAACGAGCGAGTCCCACACGCTGGCCGGTGACGGAAGCAGGACCTCGCTCCAGTTCCCGGACTCGAACGCGGCCCACCAGAGGAGCACGATGATCGCGACGATCGCGACCCTAGGCCAGATCTGGTCGAGGACCCTCCTCGGTCGCGACACCCCCCTTCACCTCCTTCAGCAGGTGGTCGTGCACGTCGACGACGACCTTCGACAGCAGGACGTCCTCGAAGGCGCGCGGCCGGGGCGACGAGATGCGGTGCTCGGCGACGAAGGTCCCCGGCCGGGGGGACATCAGCACCACACGGTCGGCGAGGAACACCGCCTCACGGACGTTGTGCGTCACGAACACGAACGTGTTGCGGGTCTCGAGCCAGACCGTCTGGAGCTCTCGCTGGAGGACCTCGCGCGACTGGGCGTCGAGCGCACCGAACGGCTCGTCGGCCAGGAGGATCTCGGGCTGACAGGCCAGGGCGCGTGCCAGGGTGGCCCGCTGGCGCATCCCGGGCGACAGCTCGTGCGGTTGCGCCATCGCGAACCGTGCGAGATGGACCGTCTCGAGCCAGCCCATCGCTCGCTCGGTCCGCTCGCGCTTCGGAGTCCCGATCAGCCCCAGCGCGAACTCGAGGTTGGCCAGGACGCTCATCCACGGGAACAGCGAGGGCTCCTGGAACAGGACGGCGCGATCGGGCCCCGGCTGCAGGATGGGCCGTCCGTCCATCAGGACCTCGCCCTCGTCGGGGCGCTCGAGCCCGGCGATCAGGTTGAGCAGCGTGGACTTCCCACAGCCGGAGGGCCCGATCAGGCAGACGAACTCGCCCTTCCCGATGTCCAGGGTCGCGCGCTCGAGCGCTTTCACGCGCTCGCCGCTCGCCTGGACGAAGGTCTTCGTGACGCCGCGGATCGAGAGCTTCGAGGAGGCGGTGGGAGTCTCGGGGACCAGGTGGAGCGCGGGATCCGACGTCATCGCTTCCTCATCCGGAGACCTCAACGGGAGGGAGGCCCTCATCGTCGAGGACCCTGTTCAGGGGGTCAAGCCGATAGATCCCGCGCACGGATCCGGGATCCTCGTCGAGCACGCCGACCTCGTACGCGTCGTGCGCCACCTGGTCCATCGCGTCGGGGACGGGCTCCCAGGAGAACGCGAGCTTGGCCCATGCCTCCGCGAGGACCGATGGATCCATCGAGGGCGCGCCCGCCCACGCCAGGCGCCGCGCGGTGATGGCCTGCGCACGGATCGGCGAGGACCGCGTGAACCGGATGGCGGCGACGTTCGCGGCGACGAGGCGCTCGACGACGTCGGGGTGGGCGTCCATGTAGGCGGTGGACACCACCAGGTTCGCCGTGAGGAAGCCGCCGGGCGGCCAGAGCTCCGCCTCGTCCACGAGCACCCGGGCGACCCCCTCGTGCACGAGGTACGTGGGGTACGGCTCGGGAACCCAGGCACCGTCCAGGCGGTCCGCGTGGAACAGCTCGAGGAGCTGCGCCGCGGCGACCTCGGTGATGGAGACGTCCCCGCCCTCGTCGGTGGCCTCCAGGCCGTGATCGTGGAGCCAGCTCCGCAACGCGATGTCCTGGGTGTTCCCGACGCCCGGGACCGCGATCCGCTTGCCGTGCAGGTCCTGCGGTCCCTCGATCCCCGCGTCGCTCCGCGTGACGAACGAAGCGCCCCCGGTTGCGACCTCCGAGACCGCCGCGACCTCGCCCGACCTCAGGAAGAGCGAGATCGCCGGCCACGGCCCCATGTAGCTCGCGTCGATCGAACCCGAGAGCAGCGCCACCACGGCGTCGGTCCCCGAGCCGAACACCCGGACCTCGACCCTCGTCGGCGCGAGGATGTCGTCGAAGATGCCGGTTCCGATCCCGACGTGCGCCGGCGCGTGCGTCAGCGTGGGGAAGACGCCCAGACGGAGCACGTCGGCGCTCCCGCGCGCCCGGACCTCCGAACCGGCGCACCCCGAGGCCACGAGGACGATCGCGACGAGCGGCGCGAGGCGCCGCGCCGCGCCGCTCACGCGCGCGCCCGTGGACATGCCCTCACGGTACCCGGTCGGGGTCCCGCGGCGGCACGGGCGCGCCTCGCTCACTCGGAGGGCGCCCCCACCGGCTCGGCGGTCTCGAATGCCTTCGCGCGACGCAGGTCGACGGCGACCGTGGTCCCTTCGGTCAGGTCGATGAGCTCGTCGCTCGGCATCTCGGCCACGATGGTCTGGCCGTCGCCCAGCCGCAGCATCACCCGGGAGAGCCACCCGAGCGACGAGACCCGGTCGACCCGCGCCTCGACCGCGCCCCCGTCGGGACCCCACTCTGCGAGCCGGACGTCGTGGGGCCGAACGAACGCGCGTGCCGCCGCACCCTCCGCCAGATGGTCGGCGCCCGGCACGCGGTGGTCTCCGACGAGCACGTGTCCCGCCGCGACCCGGCCATGGAGGACGTTCGGGCTCCCGATGAACCCCGCCACGAACGCCGTCTGCGGCTCGTCGTAGATCTGCGACGGCGAGCCCATCTGCTCGATCCCACCCTCGTGCATCACGACGACCTCGTGCGCGAGCTCGAGCGCCTCGTCCTGGTCGTGCGTCACGAACAGGCTCGTCACGCCAAGCTCGCGGTGCAGGTCGTCGAGCCAATGCCGAAGGTCCTTCCGCACCCGGGCATCGAGGGCACCGAACGGTTCGTCCAGCAGGAGCACCCTCGGCCGGGGGGCAAGCGCGCGAGCGAGCGCGACCCGTTGCCGCTGGCCACCCGAGAGCTGGTCGGGGTATCGGTCGGCGAACGGCGATAGCTGCACCAGGTCGAGCAGCTCGTCGACGCGCTCGGCCTGGTCGGCCTTGCTCTGCTTGCGCACCGCCAGGCCGAACGCCACGTTCTGCGCCACGGTCATGTGCCGGAACAGGGCGTAGTGCTGGAAGACGAACCCGACGCGCCGCTCCTGGACGCTCTTGAACGTGGTCTCGTCGTCCTCGATCCAGATCCGGCCGGCCGTGGGGGTCTCGAGCCCGGCGATCATCCGGAGCACCGTGCTCTTTCCCGAGCCGCTCGGTCCGAGGAGGGCGGTGATCTTCCCCTCGGCCGCGTCGAAGCTGATGTCGTCGACGGCGACGAAGCTGCCGAACTTCTTCGTGAGGTTCTGGACCCTGATGGCCGCGTTCGTCGTCATCCCATGACCTCCCTGATCTTGCGTCGCTTGCTGATCTCGATCACGCCGAGCATCACGATGGAGATCGCGGCGAGCGTGAGCGCCACGATGTAGCCCTCGGTGTCCATCCGCTCCTCGAACGCCGTGAGCACGTAGATCGTGGCCGTCTCGGTCTGGCCCTTGAGCATGCCGCTCACGATCAGGACGGCGCCGATCTCCCCGATCGAGCGCGCCGTCGTGAGCGCGATCCCGTAGAGGAGCCCCCACCGGATGTTCGGCAGGATGACCCGGAACAGCGTCTGGCTCGTCGAGGCTCCGAGCGTCCGCGCCGCATCCTCTTCCTCGGTGCCGAGCTCCTCGAGCACGGGGGCGACGGATCGGATCACGAACGGGATGCAGATGAAGATCGTCACCAGGATCATCGACGGCAGGGCGAAGATGACCTGGATCCCGCGGGCCGTGAACCATGGCTCGAACCACCCGCCCCGTCCGAACAACAGGACGCACGCGAGACCCACCGTCACGGGCGACATCGCCAGGGGAAGCTCGACGAGCGCGTTCATGATCCGTCGACCGACGAAGCGGTGGCGCACGAGCACCCAGGCCGTCACCGCCCCGAGCGACGTCGTGACGAGCAGGGTGACGATCGTGATCTGGAAGGTGAGGAAGAACGCGTGGCGAACCTCGGGGGCCGTGAGGGTCTCGAAGACCGTCGGAAGGCCCTCGCTGAAGGCGCTCAGGAAGATGCCGACCAGCGGAGCGACGAGCACGACGGCCAGATAGAGGAGGCATGCGGCCACGATGGCGCCCCGGACGAGCGCGCGCCGCCGGCCGCGACGACGCATCTCCTCGCTGCCCGGGGTGACGTCGACCAACCGCGGCGGTCCGAGCACGACGCTCATGCCTTCGCCTCCTTCCGCTCGGTCCGCACCAGCCGGCTCGTCACGAGGACGAGCGCGAACGAGATCGCGAAGAGCAGGGTGGCGACCGCCGCCGCCTGGTCCGGCTTGAACTGGTTCGTGAGCTGGAAGATGAAGTACGGCGCCGTCTTCGTCCGGCCCTCGATGTTGCCCGAGACGAACACGATCGAGCCGAACTCACCGAGCCCGCGGGCGAAGGCCAGCAGCGCCCCGGCGGCGATGGCGGGGCGGATCGCCGGCATGACGACCGCCCGGAACGTCTTCCACGCCGACGCGCCGAGCACCTGTGCGGCCTCCTCCTCCGCCGTGTCGAGCTCGAGGAGCACGGGCTGCACCGTCCGGACCACGAAGGGCAGGGTCACGACGCACAGCGCGAGCAGGACGGCGAGCTGACTGAACATCAGCTGGATCCCGACGCTGCCGAACGCCTTGCCGATCGGCGTGTTCGGACCGTAGATCGCGACGAGCATCACCCCGGTGACGAGCGTCGGGATCGCGAACGGGAGGTCCACGATCGCCGACAGCAGCCCGCGGCCGCGGAACCGATAGCGGACCAGGACGTACGCAAGCATCGTGCCGAAGATCGCGTTCGTGATCGCCGCGAGCGCCGACGTCACGAGCGTGAGCCGGATGGCCTCCCACGCGCCCGCACTCGCCATCGCCTCTCGGAAGGTGTCGAGCCCGCCCGCGAATCCCTTCGAGATGATCGCGGCCACCGGGACAACGATCATCGCGACGAGGTAGGTGATCGCGGCGCCACGCAGCGTCCAGTGACGCAGGCGCGTCGCCGTGGGCGCACGGAGCACCCGTTTGCGCTGGACCGTGTGCGCAGCGCTCGCCATCACGTCACCTAGCTCGCGTCCGCGAACGCCTGGGTGAAGATCCCAGCGTCGCTGAACAGCTTCTCGTCGAGGGCGTCCCAACCGCCGAAGTCTTCGACGGCCCACAGATCCTCGATGGGCGGGAAGCCCATCTCCTCGTCGCCGGCGGCCGCCGCGGCGATGTCCGTCGGCCTCAGGAACCCGACCGTGCGGTAGTACTCCTTCGCCTCGTCCGTGTGCAGGTAGTCGACGAACGACTCGGCGACGTCGCGCACGCAGTGCTTGTCCACGTTCACGTCCACGATGGCGGCGGGGTTGGCGATGAGCACGCTCGAGGGCGGATAGACCGCCTCGTCAGGGAGTCCGGCCTCTCGTGCGGTGAGCACCTCGTTCTCGTACGTGATCGCGACGTCGCCGTTGCCCGCCTCGAAGTTCTTGATCGAATCGCGGGCGCTCTTGTCGAGCGCGACGACGTTCTTGAAGACGCCGGTAAGCAGGGACTGCGCGCCCGCCTCGTCACCTTCGGCGACGCCGGCGTACCCGTGCATCGCGGCGCCGTAGATCGACACGATGTTCCACCGGGCGCCGCCGCTCGATGCGGGGTCCGGCGTCAGGACGCCGACGCCGGACGCGGCGATGTCGTCGAAGTCCTGGAACCCCTTCGGGTTGCCTTCGCGAACGTCCAGGACGACGACCGACGTCGACACCATGCCCTCGTCGGGCGCGGTCGTCCAGTCGTGTGTGATGAGGCCGGCGTCCACGATGTAGTCGACGTCCGGAGCCAGCGAGAGCGCCACGATGTCCGCCTCGAACCCGTTGACGATGTTCTGAGCCTGGGTCGTGCTGCCGCCGTACGACTCCTGGAAGATGACCTGCTGCCCGTCGTGCTCCTCCTTCCACTTGCTCTGGAAGGCGGAGATGATCTTGCCGTAGACCTCACGCGGCGTGCTGTACGCGGCGAAGGTCAGGACGGGCGTGTCGGACGGCGTGCAGGCGCCGTCGCCGGACGCGTTCGAGCCGTCGCCCGAGTCGCTGCCACAGGCTGTCGCGACGATCGCGAGGACGGCGGCGATGGCGAACAGGCGCACGCCGGAACGTGGTGCTCGCATGTGGGACTCCTTTCGATGACCGGCGGGTGAGGTCTGCCGACTCGGTCTCCGGTCGTCCGGTCAACCGAAAGGCGGTTCGAGGGGATACAGGACCCGGGGTTCCGGTGGTCCGGTCGCCCCGTGCGGCTCTAGTCGTAACAGCGCCCGAGGGCAGCGTCAAACGTCGTCCACGGTATGGCGCCTACGCCGGACGCTACACCAGACGGATCTTCTCCGCCATCTCGATCTGGACGACCTTGCCATCCTGCACGACGAGGAGCACCGTGCCGTACTTCAGGCGACGCAGGAGCTGGACCACCTGGAGGAGGACGGCCTGCTCCTCCTCCGTGATCGGGGCGAACTCCTCCGGGCGCTGTTCCGGGGCCATCCACCTCGGACGTTACCGCATCGGCAGACCGGCCCCCTGACCGGCTACCAGGCATACGCCTCGGGAGCGGGCCCGCCGGGACCCGGGAAGATCTCATCGAGCCGGGCCATGGTCGCCTCGTCGAGCGTGAGCTCGAGCGCGCGGAGCGACCCGTCGAGCTGCTCCATCGTGCGCGGGCCGATGATCGGGGCCGTCACGACGGGGTTCGCCAGCAGCCACGCGAGGGCCACGTCGGCCGGCCGTTCGCCGAGCTCACCGCAGAACGCCTCGTAGGCCCCGATCCGCTCGCGATACTTCGGCAGGTCCTCCTGGACCCAATCCCCCGATCGCCGGCCGCCCTCGATCTTCCCGAGCACGCCACCGAGCAGCCCCCCGGCGAGCGGGCTCCAGGGGATCACGCCCATCCCGTAGCCCTCGCACGCCGGCAGCACCTCGAGCTCGCTCATCCGGTCGTTGAGGTTGTAGAGGCACTGCTCGGACACCAGCCCCAGGAAGCGCCGTTCCCTCGCGGTCTCGTTCGCGCGGGCGATGTGCCAGCCGGCGAAGTTGCTCGAGCCGACGTAGAGCACCTTGCCCTGCTGGACGAGCGTCTCGAACGCCTGCCACAGCTCGGCCCAGTCCGCCTCGCGGTAGACGTGGTGCATCTGGTACAGGTCGATGTGGTCGGTCTGCAGGCGCCGCAGGCTCTCCTCGCACGCCGTTCGGATCGCGAGCGCCGACAGGCGCGACTCGTTCGGCCACGAACCCATCTCGCCGTAGACCTTCGTCGCGAGCACGACCTTCTCGCGACGGCCGTCGCCACTCGCGAACCAGTTGCCGATGATCGTCTCGGTCGCGCCCACGCCCTTGCCGCGTCCGTAGACGTTCGCCGTGTCGAAGAAGTTGATCCCGTGCTCGAGCGCGCGGTCCATGATCGCGTGGCTGTCCGGCTCGGTCGTCTCCGGGCCGAAGTTCATCGTCCCCAGGCAGAGCCGGCTGACCGTCAGCCCGAGCCGGCCGAGATGCGTGTACTCCATATCCCCCCCTCTCCGCGATCCGACGATACCCCAGCGCTCAGGCCGCGACGCCGGCCGGCCGCGTCAGCGAGCCGTCGCGCTCCGGGTCCCGCGCTCCGCGCACGTACATGAACGAGATCGTGAGCCCGGCGCCGAGCACCCCGGCGGCGATGAGCGTCTGGTCGACTCCGAACGCAGAAGCCGCGGGTCCGACGAGCGCGAAGGACAACGGCACCCCCGCCGTCGAGATGAGCCAGTCGAGGCTCGAGACACGCCCCAGCATCTCGGACGGCACCAACCGCTGGAGCAGCGTGACCCAGATCACCATGAGGAGCGTGAGGCTGCCCTCGGCGACGAGTGCGACCACCATCGCCTGCCAGAGCTCCGACACCAGGCCGAATCCGGCGACGAGCAGCATGCCGAACGCCCACGAGACGTAGAGCACCGTGATCGGCTTGCGGGGCAACTGCCCCCGTTGTCCCATCGTGAGCGCGACCCCGACGGCGCCGACCCCGCCCGCCCCGTACACGATGCCGAGCGACGCGGGCGACCCGCCGAGGTCGTTCTTCACGACGTACGGCAGCAGCACGTCCCACGGGCCCCACGTGAACAGGAGGCTCACGGTCGCCGCGAGCATCGAGGCCCAGAGCCACGCCCGCCGCCGAACGAACCGGAACCCCTCGACGAGGTCCGCGGTCATCGAGGCGCGGCCCTCGTCGTCCCTCGGAGCGGCGCGCACGCGCATCGCGACGATCGTCGCCGCCGACACGACGAACGATCCGGCGTCCACGAGGAAGGCCCACCCGAGGCCGATCCACTGGATGAGGAACCCCCCGACGACCGGCCCGACGAGCGCGAGCGCGAACGGACGGACGAACTGGGAGAGCGAGTTCGCCTGGACGCGCAGGTCGTCCGGGACGATCGTCGGCACGATCGAGGAGAACGCCGGCCCGAACACCGCCTGCCCCGCGCCATAGACGATCACGATGCCGACCAGCCGCGGCAGCGTCAGCTCGTCGGTGAGCGCGAGCAGCCCCACCGCGCCGATCGCGAGGCACCGGACGACGTCGCCGGCGATCATCAGGTGCCGCCGATCGAGTCGGTCGGAGAGCACGCCGCTGAACAGCAGCAACACCATCTGGGGGATGCTCCACGCGAGCCCCACCGCCGCGAGCGCCGACGGCTCGTTCCAGATCTCGTACGCCTGCCATGCGACGGCGACCGCGTAGATGCCGTCGCCGATCATCGAGACGGTCATGCCGGTCCACAGCAGGCGGAAGTCCCGGATGCGCAGGGGGCGGAGGATCCCGACCCGGTCGACGAGCTCGGGCACGCGCTTCACGCGCCGAGCATACGGGCGAACCCCCGCCCGAGGTGCGGCGCCGCGGGCGCCGCCGATCGAGGATCCCTCGGGGTTGCGCCTGTGCCGCTCGTGGGATGGAATCCCCCTGCCGGGCGGGGCGTCTGCGCTGGTCAGGCTCCCTCTTCGGCATCCGCGAGGAGGGGCGATTGCTCATCGGGCGCGAAGACGAGCAGGAGGTCATCGAGCGTCTGCTCGCCGGCGTCCGCGAGGGCCGCAGCGGTGCGCTCGTGATCCTGGGGGAACCGGGCATCGGGAAGTCGACGCTCCTCGGGATCGCGCGGGCCTCGGCCGCCGGGATGACGCTGCTCACCAGCTCGGGGGTCGAGAGCGAGACCGAGGTGCCGTTCGCCGCGCTGCACGAGCTGCTGGCGCCGATCCTCGACCACCTCGACGCGATCCCACCCGTCCAACAGGAGGCGCTCCGAGCGGCGGTCGGGCTCGAGGCTTCCCGGCCGGCAGACCGGCTCCTGATCGGCGCTGCGGTCCTTTCCCTGCTCGCCGAGGCGGCCGCCGATGCGCCCGTCGCGTGTCTCGTCGACGACGCCCACCTCCTCGACGAGGAGTCGGCGACCGCCATCGCCTTCGCCGCGCGACGCCTGGGAGCCGAGCGCGTCGCCACCATCGTCGCCGCGCGCGAGAGTCCCCAGGGCGCGCTCCATCGGGCCGGACTGCCCGCGATCCGACTCGCGCCGCTGTCCTCGGGCGACGCCTCTGACCTGCTCACCGCCCGCCGGGAGGACCTCGACCGGGAGGGCCGGAGGGTGGTGCTGTCCGCCGCCGCCGGGAACCCCCTCGCGCTGCTCGAGCTGCCCCCGACCGAGGACGCGCTCGGGCCGATCGCGCTGCCCTCGCGGCTCGAGGAAGCGTACGTACGGCGGACTGCATCCCTGCCGGATGCGACGCGCCGGCTGCTGCTGCTCGCCGCCGCCGAGGATTCCGGCGACGTCGCGGCGATCCTCCGTGCCAGCTCCTCATGGGGGTTCGACGCGTCGGACCTGGGACCCGCCGAACGAGCCCGCCTCGTGGTCGTCTCCGGCGATCGGCTCGCGTTCCGGCATCCGCTGATGCGTTCGGCGATCTATCGCGGCGCGACCTTCGAGGAGCGTCGCCGGGCGCACACGCTGCTCGCGGAGGCGTTGAGCGGCGACGCGGATCGCCGAGCCCGGCACCGCGCGGCCGCCGCGGCCGGCGTCGACGACGAGGTGGCCGACGAGATGGCCGCCGCGGGCGAGCGTGCGCTTGCGCGGGGCGCCTGCGCCAGGGCCTCGTCCGCATTCGAGGTGGCCGCGCGACTCTGCTCCCGTGCCACCGTCCGCTGCCGTCGCCTCGCGCGGGCCGCCGAGGCGGCCTGGCTCTCCGGCGACTTCGACCGCTGCACGGATCTGTTCGACCGCGCGCGAGCGGCAGCGTCCGACCCGTCCGTTCGCGCGCTCGACGCGTGGATCCGCGGACAGATCTCGAACACCCGAGGGTTGCCGGCGGCCGCGGCGGAGCTCGTGCTCGCCGCCGCTCGCGATCCCGCGACCACCCCTACCGACGTGCGCCGGCTCGCCCTCGTCGGGACCGAGGCGACGATCCGCCTCGCGGACGTCGACGGGTTCCGTTCCTTCGACGACCTCGTCGCGTCGCTGCCGGCTCCGACCGAGCCGTTCGACCGGCTGGCGGCCGATGTGCTGCACGGAGAGCGCGAGCTGATCGAGGGCGACGCGACGAGGGGGGCTCCCCTGATCCGCTCGGCGATCGAGCGGGGCGCCGACTCGGACGACGCGAGGGAGCTGTTCACGACCGCCGTCGCGGCGCTGTACGTCGGCGAGTGGACCCGCTCCCGCTCGCTCTTCTCCCGGTCGGCCGCACGAGCACGAGAGCGGGGGGACCTCGGGAGCCTCGCATCGATCCTCGCCGGCCTCGCGGCGGTGGAGGCCACGCTGGTCGAGCTCCCACAGGCGGAGGCGGATGCCACGGAGGCGATCGATCTCGCATCGCACGCGAACCAGGAGAACAACTCCTCGTACGCCCGAGCGTGCCTCTCGCTCGTGGCCGCGTGGCGGGGCCACGAGGCGAGGTGCCGTGCTCTGGCCGAGGACGCGCTCGAGCTCGCCACCGCTCGGCGGCTCCCCGTGATCTCGGACCGGGCGACCCTGGGACTCGGGGTGCTGGCGTTCGGCGAGGGGGATATCGAGGAGGCGCTCCAGCACCTGGCGGCGATCTCCGGTCCCGAGCGATCCCCGGCGATCCGCGGCCAGACCCTCCCCCTGCTCGTCGAGTGCGCGGCGCGGGCCGGCGACCTCGATCGCGCGACATGGGCGCTGGACGAGCTCCTCCCATGGGCGACGGCGTGCGCGTCGCCCGACGTCGTCCCGGTCGCGACCCGGTGTCGGGCGCTTCTGGCCGAGGGCGACGAGGCGGAGTCCCTCTACCGGGAGGCGATCGCGTTCCCCGGCGGAGCACCGATCGAGCGTGCTCGGACGGAGCTCCTCCTGGGCGAGCACCTCCGCCGCCGCAAGCGCCGCACGGAGGCACGGCCGCACCTGCGAGCCGCCCTCGAGGCGTTCCAGCGGGTCGGAGCAGTCCCATGGGCGGAGCGGGCCGCGTCCGAGCTCCGGGCTACCGGGGAGACGGCGCGTCCACGCAACGTGGGGACGCTCACCGAGCTGACCCCCCAAGAGCTCCAGGTCGCGCGGCTGGCGGGCGAGCGCTCGACGAACCGGGAGATCGCGGCCCGGCTGTTCCTGTCGCCGAAGACCGTCGAGTACCACCTGGGCAAGGTGTTCGCCAAGCTCGGCGTGTCCTCACGCACGGAGCTCATCGCGATGTCGATCGATGCTCCGGTCGTGCAGGGCTGAGTCCGCGCCCGATCCACGTGCGTGAACACCCGTATGACTAGGGACCCCCCCGATTCGAGCGACAGCCCCGCCGGGCATCCTCTTGTCCTCGGAGCGGAAGGAGGACGGGGATGGGTGGCATCTGGATCTACGAGCGGCGCCGGCCTCGCCGGCGGATCGCCTGGCTCGCGACGTGCGGCCTGGTCCTGATCGGGCTGGTCGTGACGAGCGTCGGGGCGTCGGCCGAGGACGGCCTGCCGCACGTCGCGTTCGAGGGCTCGCCCGACGGGGAGCACACGACCGTGCGCGTGACCGACCAGGCGGGCAACGCGGTGACGTTGAACAAGAACGCCGAGCCGTTCCTGTCGATCAGCGGCGGCCGAGTGGCCTTCACCCACAACCACAAGGGCTCGGCCTACGCCTCCGACGTCATCGTGAAGGACGCCATGACCGGTGAGCGTCTGTACACGATCGCCGACGCGCGCTGGCCGCTGATCTTCGGGGACGGGACCAAGGTGGTGTTCCAGCCGGACCGGCTCGGCGACCTCGACCCCGAGGAGCGCGATCCCTACGCGAACTCGGTCTGGTACCGGGATCTGGTGAGCGGAGAGGAGCACAAGCTGTTCCAGGCCTCGGACTGGGACCTCTGGGACCACCGGCCCGGGGCCTTCGCGGTCACGCCGACGGGCGACCGGGTCGCGTTCACGGTCGGCGAGGACTCCTTCCTGTTCGAGTGGAACATCTGGGTCGTGAACACGGACGGGACGGGGCTCCAGCAGCTCACCTCGGACGACCGGTCCCTCAGCCCGTCGTTCAGCCCGGACGGCCAGACCATCGCGTACCGGCGGACGGTCCCCTCCCGACCGTGTCGCGGAGGGATCCGGCTCATGGACGCCGACGGCGCGAACGTCCGTGTCTTGACCAAGGACACGTGCGACGTCCACTACACCCGACCGGTGTGGCTCGACGACCTGACGATCGTCTCCTTGACGTGGGAACGGCAGCCGGGCGGGTGGTACGACCCGGTGGGGCTCGTCACCATCTCGAGCCAGACCGGCGAGGTCGTGGAGCAGATCGCGACGGGCTTCATCGCGGACTACGTGGTCTCCCGCGACGCCGGTCAGGTGATCTACCGGAAGCTGAAGGGTCGGATCGTCGCCTACGACGTCGCCGCGGGTACGGCCGCGACCGTGCCGGGCGGCAAGGAGCTCTTCGGCTGGCACCTGCACGCCGAGGGCTCGCTCGAGCTCAGCATCTGACGACAGGCGGAGGGCGGAGGGAGGGATCGGCGTGGACGGGATCGATCGGCCGCTTGCGCGGGACGGGGCGACCAGCCGACGAGCGGTCGTCGCGGGTGGGCTCGGCGCGCTGGCCGCGCTGGTGGTCGGACGGCCCGCGCCGGCGGTCGCGGCGAACGGCGATCCGGTCCTGCTCGGTCAGGACAACGGCGAGAGCCGGCCGACGTCGATCCGGAACTCGAGGCGCGACGACACCTCGCTGCACGTCGAGGCGCGGGGCTCGGGTGGTGTCGCGATCGACGGTGTCTGCCACAAGGGGACCGCGCTGCACGGCCTGTCGACGCGCGGCAGCGGCGTGAGCGGCGAGACGGTGTTCGGCATCGCGGTCTCGGGCCTGGCGGTCGAGCCCGGCAGCTACGCCGTCGCCGGCAACGCGAACGGCGGGGTCGGCGTCCAGGGCGAGAGCCGCGAGGCCACGGGGGTCCAGGGCACGAGCAGGTACGGCGTCGGCGTCTCGGGCGCGAACCTCTCCGTGAGCGACCCGGCGGTCCGCGGCTGGGCCCAGAGCGGCCAGACCGGCGTCATGGGGCTCAGCACGCCCGTCGGCGGAGATGCGGTCGCGACCCCCTCCAACGTCGGTGTCTTCGGCGTCTGTGATCAGCCCGACGGTCGAGGGGTGCTCGCCCGGAGCGCCGACGGGATGGCGCTCGAGGCCGAGGGGCGGGTCGTGTTCAGCACCTCCGGGGTCGCCACCGTTCCCTCCGGGACGGCACAGGTCGTGGTCACCCCGACGTTCGACGTCACCCAGGCGACGAAGGTCCTCGCCCTGCCCCAGTCCGACCCGGGCGGTGTCGTCGTCCGATGGGTGGACGTCGCCCCGGGCACGAACACCTTCACGATCCGGATGAGCGGCAACGTCGGCTCGGACACCGTCGTAGCGTGGTTCGCGCTCGGGTGACGGCTCGACGGGGACGGGTGGGAGCAGGCTCAGCTCGAGACGCTCCAGTGGTTCGTCCAGAACAAGATGTCGTTCAACACGCTGATGGCGCAACAGCCGCAGACGCTCGCGTTCGCGTTGAACGACTCCCCCGTCGGGCTGCTGTCGTGGAACGCGCAGCTCCTCGGAGAGGAGCTCGACCCCGACTTCGTCCTGACGAACGTGATGCTGTACTGGCTGACCGGGACGGCGGCATCGGCGGCCCGTCTCTACTACGAGAACGCGCACGCCGAGCACCCGACCGAACCGACGACCACGCCGACCGCGCTCGCGGCCTTCGGCGGCGACTTCAGTGGGATCCGTCGCTTCGCCGAGCGCGACCACGCGAACATCGTCCGCTGGTCCACGTTCGACCACGGCGGGCACTTCGCGGCGCACAAGGTCCCGGACGTGTACAGCGGCGACGTGCGCGCGTTCTTCGCGTCGCTGGCGTGACGGCGGGCGCGGCGGGCGACGGGAAGCGACGATCGTGGGACGATCTGGCGTCGTGACGGACGTCGAACACCGTCGTGACTCCGCGAGCCCGGAGATCGTGGCTCGGGCCGCCGAGCTCCGCGCGCTGATCGCGCACCACAACCACCTGTACCACGCGCTCGACGCGCCCGAGATCGCCGACGCCGAGTTCGACCGGCTGTACGACGAGCTCCGCGACCTCGAGGAGCGATACCCGGAACTCCAGACACCGGATTCGCCGACCCGCCGTGTCGGCGCGCCGCCGTCGGGCCGGTTCGGGAAGGTCGCGCACCTCGCGCCGATGGGATCGCTCGACAAGGTCACGACGGACGAGGCGCTGCGGAAATGGGCCGACGACGTCCGCAAGCGTCTGGGCTCGGACGAGCCCGTGACCTACGTGATCGAGCCGAAGATCGATGGCCTGGCGATCAGC
>DASTHN010000083.1:0-25698 GCA_035718185.1 Actinomycetota bacterium | reverse complement strand
GATCCGGCGTAGAGGCTGATGAGCTGCGAGGACGTCAGCACCGGATTGAAGTCCGGGGTGCCCACGCCCACGATGCCGTACTCGGTCTCGGTCCCGATGACCTTTGGGATCGCCATGCGCTACAGGTACTGTCCGGCGCTGATCCGCTCGACCTGCCGACCCTCACCCTCGGGCCCGTCGCCGAGGAGCGTGCGCACGTAGACGATGCGCTCCCCCTTCTTGCCCGAGATGCGCGCCCAGTCGTCGGGGTTCGTGGTGTTCGGGAGGTCCTCGTTCTCCTTGAACTCGTCCCGGATCGCGTTGAACAGGTCCTCCGTCTTGATGCCCTTCTGCCCCTTCGACAGGAACCGTTTGATCGCGTCCTTCTTCGCGCGACGCACGATGTTCTCGATCATCGCGCCCGAGTTGAAGTCCTTGAAGTACAGGGTCTCCTTGTCGCCCGAGGCGTAGGTGACCTCGAGGAACCGGTTCTCGTCCGAACTCGCGTACATCCGGTCCACGGTCTGCTGGATCATCCGGCCCACCGCCGTCCCCACGTCGCCCGCGCGGTGCACCTCCTCCGGGTGGATCGGGACCGAGGCGGTCAGGTACTTCGTCATGATGTCGGCGGCCTGCGCGTCGTCGGGGCGCTCGATCTTGATCTTCACGTCCAGCCGGCCCGGCCGCAGGATCGCCGGGTCGATCAGGTCCTCGCGGTTCGAGGCGCCGATCACGATGACGTTCTTCAGCGTCTCGACGCCGTCGAGCTCCGACAGCAGCTGCGGCACGATCGTCGACTCCACGTCGCTCGAGATCCCCGTGCCGCGCGTGCGGAAGATCGAGTCCATCTCGTCGAAGAACACGATGACCGGCAGCCCCTCCTCGCTGCGCTCCTTCGCCCGCTGGAAGATCTGCCGGATCTGCCGCTCCGTCTCCCCGACGTACTTGTTCAGCAGCTCGGGGCCCTTGATGTTCAGGAAGTACGAATGCGCGTCCTGGCGGCCGGTCCGCTCGCGCACCTTGTCCGCCAGGGACTTGGCCACCGCCTTCGCGATCAAGGTCTTCCCGCACCCGGGCGGCCCGTAGAGGAGCACGCCCTTGGGCGCCTCCAGCTGGTGCTCCTGGAACAGCTCCGCGTACAGGAACGGCAGCTCGACCGCGTCGCGGATCGCCTCGATCTGCCCCTCGAGGCCCCCGATGTCCTCGTACGAGACGTCCGGAACCTCCTCGAGCACGAGCTCCTCGACCTCCTCCTTCGGGAGCTTCTCGAGCGCGACCCCGGAGCGCGTGTCCACGAGCAGGGGGTCGCCGGCCCGGATCACGTCCTCGTGTCGCAGGGCGTTCGACAGGGTGGCCACGAGCTCCTCGTCCCCACGTCCGACCACGATGACGCGGTCGTGCCCGAGCCGGTCCTTCACGCGCATGACCTCGCCGCTGCGGTCCGGGTCGAGCACCTCCACGACGTTCAGCGCCTCGTTCAGGATGACCTCGGCGCCCTTCACCAGTCGGTCGCGGTCCAGGTCGGGCGACGCGCTCACGCGCATCTTCCGCCCGGCGGTGAAGACGTCCACGGTGTCGTCGTCGTTCGAGCCGAGGTAGACGCCGAACGAGGCCGGTGGCTGGCTGAGCTTCTCGACCTCCTCACGCAGAGCCTCGATCCGTTCACGCTCGGCGGTGAGCGCGCCGACGAGCTTCTCGTTCTGCGTGAGGGCACGCGCGAGATCGCTCTTGGTCTCGAGCAGCTTCTCCTCGAGGATCTTCACCTGGCGAGGGGCGTTCGTGAGGCGGCGTCGCAGGAGGGCGATCTCGTCGTCCAGGAACCTGACCTGGAGCTCGAGCTCGTGGACCTGCTTCTCGTACCGCTCCTGCTGCTCCCGGGGGTCGGTCTCGGGCATGTGCACCTCCTCCCGCGTGGTGCCGCAGTATACGCCCGGCTCCCCGAGGCGCCGGGAACCGCGGGATCTCCTCTCCAGGCTATACGTCCGCAGCGAGGGGGACGGACGAGGATCCGTCGTCCGGGAGCCGCCGGCCGAGCGTCAGGAAGCCCGTGTGCCCCACCATCCGGTGATCCGGACGGACGCTGCGGCTGGTGACGTGCCACGAGCGCCGGAGGATCTCGATCGTCTCCAGGTGCTCGAACCCGTGCTCCGGGAACGCGAGGACCAGCTGTTGGACCTGCACGGTCGTCGGCAGGTACCCGCACACCACGGCTCCAGGCGCGAGCGCCGCCGCCAGCGCGTCGAGGACGCCCCAGGGCTCGGGCAGATCCAGGACGGCCCGGTCGAAGGTCTCACCCGTGGAGGCGACCTCCCGGACGTCGCCCTCGCGCAGGTCGAGCCATCCGGGCAGCTTGCCGAAGAACGCCTCGAGGTTCTCGACGGCCTTCGCCTGGAACTCGGGCCGCAGCTCGTAGGACACGACCCGGCCTTGCGGACCGGTCGCCCGGCAGAGCGCCAGGGTGAGCGACCCCGACCCGGTGCCAGCCTCGAGCACCGTCGCCCCCGGGAACACGTCGGCCTCGACGAGGATCGCCCCTGCATCCTTCGGGTAGACCACCTGCGCCCCGCGGGGCATCTTCAGCACGAAATCGGCCATCCGCGGCCGGAAGCATCGGAACACCATCCCGGCCGCCGAATGCACCACGGTCCCCTCGGGAGAGCCGAGGATCAGATCGTGCGGCAGCGTTCCGCCATGCGAGTGCCACGTCTGGCCGGTCTGCAGCTTCACGAGGTAACGGCGGCCCCGCTGGTCCACGAGCAGGACCCGCTCGCCGGACTCGAACGGGCCGCTCACGCCGGTCCTTCGACCGCCCGGCCGTAGATCTCGGCGGGCAGCACCTCCTCGGACACGCTCGCGGCGACCTCGCGGTCGGTCGGCGGTTCCGCCGGTCCATCAAGCCGCTCGCCGAGCACCTGTGCCCGAGCTCGGCAGAAGGCGCAGAAGCGCCCCGTCGTCGGCTGTCCGCAGCGCTCGCAGGGACGCAGGTCGGCGGCGTCCTGCCGCTCGAACAACGGCGCCCCGCGCTCGAGGAAGCTGAGGAAGAACTGCGCCTTCGTCCCCGGCGAGGCCGCCTCGAGGTGGTTCATCGCCTCCTTGTACCGGAGCTGGGTGTTGCCGGCGACGAGCGGGCACTCCTCGACCACGTAGTCGATGCCGCGCAGGAAGGCGTACGCCGCGGTCTCGAGCTCGGACAGGCGGTGGAGCGGCTTCACCTTGCGCAGCAACCCCTCCTCGGAGGGCAGGACGGGGAACTGCCGCGCGATGTAGTCGGTCTGCCATCGCAGCGTGTTGCCGAGCAGCGTCGCTGCCTCGTCGTCCAGGTTGTGCCCGGTCGCGACCACGTCGTACCCATGCTCGAGCGCCGCCCGGTTGAAGACGTAGCGCTTCGACAGCCCGCAGACCGAGCACGTGGACCGGGACCCCTTCCGGCCGGCGGTCGGGATGTCGAAACCGAACTCGTCGGCCAGGTCGACCTCGACGAGCTCGGCGCCTCGCTCGGCGGCGAAGGCTCGGACGCGCTCGGCCGAGCCCGCGGAATAGGCGCCGATCCCGAGCCCCACGTACAGGCCGCCGGCGTCGTAGCCCAGGTCCAGCAGCACGTCCCAGAGCGCAAGCGAGTCCTTGCCCCCCGAGACCGCGACGAGGATCCGGTCGTTCGGCCCGAACATGTCGAAGCCGTCGATCGCGCGCCGGACCTGCTCGCGGACGTGGTGGACGAAGCAATCCCGGCAGAAGGCGGCGTTGTGGCGCCGGACCTCGATCACCGCGGGCCCCCTGCAGCGGCGGCAGCGCATCCGGCTCACCTGACGCCCCCTCCGCCCGAGATCACCGGGCGGATCTCGAGCAGATCCTGCTCGGCCACCCGGTCCTCGCGGGTCAGCAGTTCGTGGTCGCGGATCACGAGCACGGTGTCGGCGTCGATGGCCAGCTCAGCCAGGATCTCCCGAACCTTGCGGTCGCCGGAGACCTCGAGATCACGATCGGGGTTGCGCAGCTTGACCCTCACGGTCTCCCAAGGCTAACCCAGCCGCGGGCTCCGGCGGATGCTGCGGCCGCCGGGACGACCTGGCGAGGAACCACAGGAACACGCCCATCGGGACGTACCAGAGTCCGGCCGGCTCGCCGCCCCACGTGGCCAGCACGACCCCGAACGCCGCCAGCCCGGCGGCCACCACGACACCAGCGTGGGCCGCGATCCTCGTCGCGCGCGTGCGGGACCCGGAGAGCCGCCACAGGCCCGCCCGGAGGAGCCTGCCGCCGTCGAGCGGCAGCCCGGGGATCAGGTTGAACAGCGCGACACCGAGGTTCACGAGGGCGAGCGACCCCAGCACCCCTTCGAGCGCGGGGGCGTCCCGCGCCCACGTGGTCCCGAGCGCGAACGCGGCGCCGAGCGCGAGCGAGACCGCGGGTCCGATCAACGCGACGGCGAACTCGCGCGCGGGGGTCGGCACCTCTCCCTCGATCTCGGCCACGCCGCCGAACACGAACAGGGTGATCCCGCGCACCCGGATCCCGAACCGCCGCGCCGTCACGGCGTGGGCGAGCTCGTGGACCGTCAGGCATACGAAGAACGCAACCCCGCTGACGAGGCCCATCGCCGCGCGCACGGTCGGGGCCAGCTCCGGATAGACGTCCCCGAACCCGGTCGCCATCGCCCAGATCACGAGCGCGAGGACCAGGAACCACGTGGCGTGCAGCGACAGCTCCACGCCCAGGACCTTGCCGATCCGTACCGACGCTCGACGCACGACCCGAGCGTACGCGCCCGCGGGGCCGGCCGCGCCGCCCGGCGGTCAGGACTGCGGCAGCGGATTCACGCCCAGGGTGGCAGAGACCGTCCGGCGCTCGCCATCCACGGCGACCACCACCAGGTCGACCCGGTCACCGGGATCGTGCGCCTGGATCAGCTCGCCAAGGGTGGCCGAGTCCGGGATCTCCTTGCCGTCGAACTCGACGACCACCTCGCCCACCTCGACACCCGCGGACTCGGCGGGACCCCTCGGCGCCAGGTCGACGACGTACGCGCCCTCGGTCACCGGAAGGGCGAACTGGAAGGACATCCCCTCGGTCACGTCCTGCGTGACGACGCCGAGGTACGCGACGGGCTCCGAGGGGTTCTCGGCCGCCGACTCGATCGTGGGCTTGGCGGCGTCGATCGAGATCGCGAACCCGATGTTCTCCGCGGCCCCCGCGCCCGCCGAGTTGATCCCGACGACCTCGCCGGCCAGATTCAGCAAGGGCCCCCCCGAGTTGCCCGGGTTGATCGCGGCGTCCGTCTGGATGACGTGGCTGTAGGTCCGGACGAAGTCCTGACCGCACACATCGGGGTTGCAGTTGGGGTCGTTCGCGTCGATCGAGCGGTCGAGCGCCGAGACGATCCCCTGGGTCACCGTGGGCCCGCCCTCGAGCGCCAGGGCGTACCCGATCGCGACGACCTGCTGCCCCAGCTTCAGGTCGGCCGACTCCCCCATCGGGATCGTCGGGAGCCCCTGCGCCTCGATCTTGAGGACGGCCAGGTCGGCCGCCTCGTCCCCACCGATAACGCGCGCCTCGTACCGCTCCGCGTCGGGTTCGGGCGTGATCACCGTGATGCGCTGGGCCCCCTCGACGACGTGGAAGTTCGTGACGACGATGCCGTCGGCACGGACGACGAACCCGCTCCCGACGCCTCGGCCGCCGCCCTGCCCGAAGGACGATCGGTCGATCGTGTCGGTCGTGATGTTCACGACGGCTGGGCGGACCCGCTCGACCAGGCGCACGATCGGGTCGTCCGTCACATCGACCGAGGTGCCGACCGCCGCCGGCGAGGCCACCGGCCCTTCGCGCCGCACGATGGTTCGCGTGCAGGCCGGGAGCACGATCGCCAGCACGGCGATCGCGACGAGCAGACGCTTCATCATGGTCCCTCCAGGTGACCGTGGAGCCACCCCGCCCACCCGTTCGACGTGAGCCGGGCGCGGGTTCTGCGCTTCCGCCCCCAGGCTAGCCGACGGCGACGGTTCCGACCGGCTCGGGACGGGGCAGGAGCCCCGCATCCTCGAGGACCCGATGGATCCCCTCCTCGTTGTGGATCGCCATGAGGTGGACACCGCGCACCCCCTCGAGGGCGCGGACCTCCTCCACGATCTCGACAGCGATCCGGACACCGACGTCGTGCTGACGCTCCGGCGGAGCCGCGTCGATCCGATCGATCACCGGGTCGGGGAGGTCGATCCCGGGTACCTGGTCGCGGAGGTACCGCGCACCCCTTGCGGACTTCGGCACGAAGACGCCGACGAGGATCGGCGCCGCCTCTAGCAATCCGAGGTCGCCCGCGCGCGAGAGGAACAGGCGGAGCCGCGGGATGTCGAAGCAGATCTGCGTCTGGAAGAACTCGGCCCCCGCCTCGATCTTCTTGCCCAGGCGCATCGGCCGGAATTCGAGGGGCGGCGCGAACGGGTTCTCGACGGCCCCGATGAGGAACGAGGGCGGGGTGCCGAGCGGCCGTCCCGACAGGTACGTGCCTCCGTCCCGCATGACCCTGGCCGTCCGCAGCAACTGGATCGAGTCGATGTCGTAGATCGGCTTCGCGTCGGGATGGTCGCCGGCCGAGACGTCGTCGCCCGTCATCAGGCACACGTTCGGCACACCGAGCGCGGCCGCGCCGAGCAGATCCGCCTGGAGGGCGAGGCGGTTGCGGTCCCGGCACGTGAATTGCAGGATCGGCTCGAGCCCGGCGTCCAGGAGCAGGTGCGCGGCCGCCAGCCCGGCGACGTGTGGATGCGCGGCGCTGTTGTCGGTGCAGTTCACCGCGTCGACACGCCCTCGGAGGCCGCGGGCGATCTCCAGCACGGAGGCGGGGTCGGCGCTGTCCGTCGTGGGCAGCTCCGTCGTGACGACGAACTCGCCGGACAGGAACAGCCGGTGCAACCGGCTGCGGGCGGTCGTCATCCGCTCCGATCCCTCGCCTCGTACGCTGCCCAGCCGGGCGGGGCGTACGCCGCTCGGCCGCTCAGGAGGTTCTCCCACGAGGAGGTCTCCTGGAGCCGCCAGTCGACCGGCTTCTGGACGTGCTGGAGGTGGTCGCGCCAGATCGGGAGCCTGCGCGACCCCTCCCACGCCTGCACCCACACGCAGGGGCGATCTGGCAGGACCTCGCAGCTCCCGTCCTGCAGCACGCCGCCGCAGGGGCCGTTGCGCAGGCTCTTCGGACACCGCATCGGGCATGACAGGCCGGTCGAGTGCAGGATGCACTGTCCGCACATCCGGCAATCCCAGATCGCGACCTTCGTCTGCCGCTCGAGGACGAGCAGCGCCCTGCGGAACCCGTGGACGGGTCCCGCGGTCGGCGGCGGGCGCCGGTCGAGCTTGTCCCTGGCCATCTCGCGGGCCTCCCGCCCGCGGCCGCGCCGACTAGCGGAGCGACCCCGCGGGCACCTCCTTGCGTTGGTCCACGAACGGCAGCGCGGCCGTCCGGCCGCGGACGATGCCGTCCGGCGTCTGGACCTCGAGCTCCGTTCCGGGCTCGGCGAGCTCGGCCGGGACCCACACGTAGCCGATGTTCCTCCTCAGTCCGGGTGACCACACGGCGTCGGTCACCCTGCCGACCTGCGCGCCGTCTCGGTGCACCGGCCAGAACCACTCGAGCTCGGCCTCGAGCTCCTCCATGTCGAGCTCGATCCCCACGAGCTTGCGGTCCACGCCCTCGCGGCGGATCCGTTCGAGCGCCTCCTTGCCGATGTAGTCTTGCGGCTGCTCTTCGACCAGGCGCTCGAGTCCCGTCACGTGGAACGGCGTGTCGTCGATCGTCATGTCCGAGCCGTAGTTGAAGATCCCAGCCTCGATCCGCCTGGCCTCGCTGGGGGCGATCGGGCGGATCCCGAACTCCTCGCCGGCATCCAGGATCGCGCCCCAGAGCTCCGTCCCACCCTCGGTGCCCAGGAGGTTGACCTCGAACCCGGGCACCGCGGTCCACCCCGTCCTCGTGACGACGACCGGCAGCTCACCGATCCGGAACTCGTCGCACCAGTAGTACTTCAGGTCGAAGATCGCGGGCCCCACGAGCTTCTCGAGCGTCTTGGCCGACTTCGGACCCTGCACCTGGCACGGGTAGACGTCGGGGAACGCGACCTGCGCGTCCAGCCCCGATACCGCGGCCACGCCCATCGCGTACAGGCCGGCGTCGCTGTCCGCGAGCTGCATCCACCATCGGCCCTCCCCCACGTGCATCAGCACGGGGTCGTTCACGATTCCTCCGTCCGGGGCCGTGACGATCATGTACTTGCCCTGTTTGATCGCACACCTCGTGAGGTCGCGGCAGGTGATCGAGTCGACGAGTCGGTCGGCGTCGGGCCCGCTGATCTCGACCGTCCGCTCGACCGCGACATCCCACAGGGTGACGTCGTTCGTGAGGGCCCGGTACTCGGTCTCCGGATCGTCGAAGTAGGACGGCAGCAGCATGTGGTTGTAGATGTCGTAGGCGGTGCAGCCGGCCCGCTGCGTCGCCTCGAAGAACGGCGAGCGCCGATACCAGGGCCCGAGATACAGCGTCGTGCTCTTCGCGAGCATGGCCTCGCGCTCGTTGGCCATCCCTGCTCCTTCCGATCGGGCGGGCCGCTCGTCTCCGGAAGGTTGAATCATCGTTCAACCCGCCGGACGGGCGCAACCCGCTCCGCCCCGGCCGGAGCCCGGCCGGGGGCCGCCCGGCTACGAGACCGGGATCTGCTTGTTCGGGTCGACGAACGGCATCTCGACGACGAGCGCGGTCCGCGTGCCCCACTCGGTCTCCGCGGTGAGCTCCGTGCCGAGCGCCGAGCGCTCGGTCGGCACCCACGCGAACCCGATGTTCTTCCGGAGCCGGGGCGTGTGGATCGCCGAGGTCACCTTGCCGATCCGCTGGCCGCCCTCGACCACGGGCCACTTCGTGGCGTTGAGGGCCTCGAAGGGGTCGCCGTCGAGCTCGACGCCGACGATCCTCCTCGACACGCCCGCGTCGCGGATCCCGCGGAGGGCGGCGAGCGAGATGCTCGCCCGATCCGGCAGGTCCCAGTCCACGAGGCGCTCGAGACCCATCTCGATCGGGTTGTTCTCGTACGTCATGTCCGCGCCCCAGTTGAAGATGGCGCCCTCGATCCGTCGGATGTCGCTCGGCCCGGTGGGCTTGATGCCGAACTCGGCTCCGGCCTCCATGATCGCCTCGTACACCTCGTTCCCGCGCGAGGTGTCGGTGGTGTAGACCTCGTAGCCGACCTCGGACGTCCACCCGGTGCGGGTCACGACGACCGGGACCCCGGCGATCTCCGCGTGGCGCCAGTAGTAGTACCGGAGATCCAGGATCCCCTCGCCGAGGAGCTTCACCATCAACGGCTTCGACTTGGGGCCCTGGACCTGGAGCGGCGCGACGTCGGCCTCGCGGATCGTCACGTCCAGCTCCGGGTACGCGTTCTTCAGCCCCCGCGCGAACAGCAGCGCGTCGCTCGAGGCCAACGCGAACCAGAACGTGGTCTCGTCCATCCGGGTGAGGACGGGGTCGTTCACGATGCCACCGTCCGCATCGCAGATCAGCACGTACTTCGCCTGTCCCACCGCGCACCTCGAGAGGTCCCGCGGCGTGAGCAGCTGCGCGAACGTGAATCCGTCGGGACCCGAGATCTCGAGGCAGCGCTCGACCGAGACGTCCCAGAGCGTGACGGCGTTCAACAGCGCATCGAACTCGTTCTCGAACGTGTCGAAGCGGATCGGGAAGTACATGTGGTTGTAGACGGTGAAGCCCTTCGGGTCGTACCTCTGCGTGGCCTCGTAGTACGGGGTCCGGCGGTTCCGCGCCCCGCGCTGCACCAGGCTCATATCGAACGCCATGCACGCCTCCAGTCGCCGCGTCCGGACGATCGGCCGATGCGGCCGCCGTCGCGCCCCCACCCGGGATGCGCCCGTATGGTGCGGGCGGGTCGGGACCCCGGCAACGCGGGACCCTGACTAGGGGTCAGACGCAGGACCGCTCAGCCCACCCGATCCAGGCCCGGTTCCGAGATCGCCGGCGGGGCGGCCGCGACACCCTCCAGGTAGCCGCGAGCCACCATGGCCATGAACGCGTGCACCTCGTCCTCGCTCCAGGCGAACGGACCCTGGCGGAAGCCCGTCGACCCGAGCCCCCGGTGCACCGACTCGCATGCCAGCCAGTCCTCGCGGTTCGTGATGTCCCAGAACTCGGCGGCATAGCCGGGGTCGAAGTCGGGACGCTCCCGGGCCTCCGGAGGGAACAGCCACCGACACTCGACCTTCGTCTCGCCCGGGCCGAGGGGCTCGAACCGGTGGGTCATGACGTAGTCCGGGTGCAGGCTGATGAGCAGGTTCGGGAAGAGGCCGTAGTAGTAGACCTCTCGCGCCTGCTTGTCGCTCAGGCCGCGGATCCGGACCCCGTTGGACTCGCCGGTGAGCGACATCGTCGCCGCGAACCCCATCAGCTCCATCGAGCCGCCCACCCACAGGCCGTCGTGCACGTAGTTCTCGCCCGAGTCCACGGGCGTGACCGCGCACAGCTCGGGGTGGATCGATGGGCAGTGGTAGCACTCGTGGTAGTTCTCGGTGATCGTCTTCCAGTTCGCCGCGACGACGTACTCGTGGCCGGCGCCGACGAACATCCGCTCCGGCTCCCACGGCGCGACGAGCGGCTCGAGGTTCCCCACACACTCGACGAGCGGTGGGGCATCCCCGCTCGCGTTCGCGAACACCCAACCATGCCACTCCTCGACCCTCGCAGGGACGAGCGGGTACTCGCGCTTGTCGAACCCAGGCACGTCGCCGAACCGCGGCGCGCCCCTCAGCGTCCCGTCCAGTCCGTAGACCCACGCGTGGTACGGACACTTGATCGCCCGCAGGTTCCGCCAGGTGTCCGGCTCCAGCAGTTCGTGCCCACGATGGCGGCAGGTGTTGTGGAAGCCTCGGAGCGACCCCCCATCATCGCGGACCAGCAGGATCCCTTCGCGGCCGATGCGGACGGCCCGTTGGTCGCCGGACGCGCGAAGATCCTCGGCGCGGGCCACGCACAGCCATCCGGCCTCGAAGAAGTGCTCCGTCTCCCATGCGAAGACGGCGGGCGACGTGTAGGCCTCGGCCGGCAGCGTGCGGCTGTGGGCGAGCGACGAGCCCAGGACCGGCTCCAGCCGAGCGGCGTCGATCGGCGCGGGAACGCGAGCCACCGGACCCCCCACCTCCTGTGCTCTCCGGTTGAATGGCCGTTCAGCCGAACCCGCAGCGTAGCAGCGCATCGGCGCTTCCGCCAGCACACGGGCTGGCCGAGGGTCAGGCCAGATCACCGACAGCGTGGACCCGGTGGCCCTCGACGAGCGTGAGCTCGACCGTCGCCTCCGCGATCTCCTCGGCCGGGTGCGCGAACAGGTTCCGATCTACGACCGTCAGGTCCGCGTACTTGCCGACCTCGATCGAGCCGGTCATCTCGTCCAGGTGGTTCACGTACGCTGACCCCATGGTGAAACCGGCGATCGCCGTGGCGAGGTCGATCCGCTCCCCGGGGAGGAAGACCTCTCGGTTCTCGACCTTGTACGGGTAGTCGTCCGGCATCACGCGGTTCACGGCCACGTGGATCTCCTCGAGCGGGTCCGGGCTCGACACGCTCCAGTCGCTCCCCATCGCCAGCATGGCGCCGGCCCGGACAAGGCTGCCGAACGGGTACTGCCACCGCCATCGCGGTTCACCCAGGAACGGGATCGTCAGGTCGTCCATCTGCGACTCGTGGGCCGCCCAGAGCGGCTGCGCGTTCGCGACCGCGCCGAGCTCCCGGAACCGTGGCACGTCGTCCGGGTGCACGACCTGGATGTGCGCCAGGTGGTGACGGCCGTCGCCCGGGCCGTTCGCGGCCAACGCCGCCTCGACCGCGTCGAGCGCCTCCCGGACGGCCCGTTCGGCGAGTGCGTGGAAGTGCACCTGGAAGCCCTCCGCGTCGAGACGGGTCACGGCCTCCTTCATGAGCTCGGGCTCGACGAACGAGATCCCGCGGTTGCCGGTCGACCGTCCGTCCGCATCCAGGTACGGCTCGAGCACCGCGGCGGTGAAGTTCTCGCAGACGCCGTCGACCATGATCTTCACGCTGGTGGGGGCGAACCGTCCCACCGGACCGCGCGCCCGGGCCTCCAGCAGCTCGGGGATCTGCTCGAGGCCGCGGTGCCGGTCCCACCAGAGCGCGCCGACGACGCGCGCGGTGAGCTCGCCGCGGCCGGCGACCGCCAGGTACGAGTCGAGCGTCGGGTACCCACCGCCGACGATCGCGTCCTGCCACGCCGTGATCCCGAGCGAGTGGAGGTACGACTGTGCGGCCACCAGACCCTGCTCCCACTCCTCCGGCCTCGGCTCGGGCGCGAGGTCGTCGAAGAGCGACTGCGCGCCCTCGTGCAGCGTGCCCGAGGGCTCCCCGAGCTCGTCCCGCTCGATCCGTCCGTCGCGGGGGTCGGGCGTGTCGCGCGTGATCCCGGCGCGCTTCAGCGCCTCCGAGTTCACCCAGGCGCCGTGCCCGTCCCGGTTCGGCAGGAAGACCGGGCGGTCCGGCACGATGTCGTCCAGAAGGTCCTTCGTCGGAGTCCCACCAGGGAACACGTCCATCGACCAGCCGCCGCCGAGGATCCACTCCAGATCGGGGTGGGTGCGCGCGTACTCGGCGATCCGCTCGCGGTAGGCGTCGAGGCCCCACAGGTCGTGGAGGTCGCACTGGAGCATCTCGACCCCCGAGGCCGGCGGGTGAACGTGGGCGTCCTGGAAGCCCGGGAGCACCATACGGCCGCGGAGATCGATCACCTCCGTCCGCGGCCCGACGAGGCCCCGGACGCTCTCATCCGTCCCGACCGCGGCGATCCGCCCGCCCTTCACGGCGACGGCCCCCGCCCATCGGCGAGCGGCGTCTACCGTGTAGACCGCACCGTTCACGAGTACCAGGTCGGCGGAGCCGTTCGCACCCATCGCGGATCCTTTCGCCTCGGGCTCCGAGCTTATCCGCCTGGTGCCGCCCTGACGCTCACGCGAGCACGACGAGCTCGAGCAGATCGTCGCTCCAGAAGTCCAGCTCGCCCTCGGGCATCATCAGCACCCGGTCGGGCGCGAGCGCCTCGACGAACCCGACGTCGTGGCTCACGAGGATCATCGTCCCCGTCCACGCGCCGAGCGCCTCGGCGACGGCCGTCCTGGACGGCGGGTCGAGGTTGTTCGTCGGCTCATCGAGCAGGATCAGGTTCCTCCGCCCCGCCACGAGCTGCGCGAGGGCCAGCTTCGTCTTCTCCCCCCCCGAGAGTGTCCCCGCGTCCTGGAACGCCACCTCGCCGACCAGCCCGAACATCCCCAGCAACGCACGCAGGTCCTGGTCGTTCGCATCCGCGGACTCCGCTCGGACGTGTGCGAGAACGCCGGCGCCGTCACGGATCCCCTCGTGCTCCTGGGCGTAGTAGCCGAGTGAGACGCCCACCCCGAGCCGGAACGACCCCGCCTCCGGCCGCGACACGCCGGCGAGGATCTTCAGCAGGGAGGTCTTGCCGGCGCCGTTGAGCCCCATCACGAGGAGGCGCTCGCGTCGGCCGATCGTGAAGGTCACGTCCTCGAACACCGGCGGCCCGTCGTACGCCTTGGCGAGCCCGGTCGCCTCGAGGACGACGTTCCCCGAGTGGGGCGGGTCGGGGAACCGGTACCGCACCCGACGTTCGCGCGCAGGTCCCTCGACCGCCTGCGATCGCATCCTCGCCACGCGCGTGTCGAGGGTCTTGGCCTTGCGGGCGCGTTTGGCCGTCGAGCCGCGCATCGAATCGGCGAGCGTCTCCAGTCGCTTGATCTCGGCCTGCTGACGGTCGGCGAGGGCGGCCAGGCGCGCCTCGTCCCGCGCGCGCGCCTCGCGGTACTGGGAGTAGGTCCCTCGGTACTGCACGACGCCATCGCGGTCCAGGTGCAGGATCCGCGTGATCGAGGCGTCGAGGAGGGCGAGGTCGTGGCTCACGACCATCAGGGCCCCCTTGTGCGTAGCGAGGAACCGCATCAGCCACGCCTTCGCGTCGCCGTCGAGGTGGTTCGTCGGCTCGTCCAGGAGCAGCACGTCCGAGCCCGCGAACAGGATCCGCGTGAGCTCCAGGCGCCGACGCTCGCCGCCCGAGAGCGCGGGTACCGGAAGATCCAGCCGGTCCTGCGCGAGGCCGAGACCGCTCGCGATCCGGCGCACCTCCGCCTCGGCCGAGTACCCGCCGGCCGAGCGGTAGCGCTCCTCGAGCTTCGTGAAGCGGGCGATCCCCGTCGCCGTGGGCCGTTCCTCGAGCGCCAGGCGCTCCTTCTCCAGGCGCGCCCCCATCTCCGGGAGTCCGCGCGCGGCGAGCACGTGGTCCAGACCCGAGCGCTCGTCGTCGGCTCGGTGCTGGCGCGGGTCCTGTCGCAGGTACCCGAGCGCACCACGGACGCGGGCCGTGCCGGCCAGCGGGGTCGCCTCGCCGGCGATGACCTGCAGCAGGCTCGTCTTGCCCGCTCCGTTGCGTCCGACCACCCCCACCTTGTCGCCGCGGCGCAGGAGGAGCGTGAGGTCCTCGAGGATCGAGAGACCGGCGACCTCGACGGATAGGTGCCGGACCTCGAGGACGCTCATCGGCGAGGACCTCGACGGGGCGGGTGGCTGGAGCGGGTGGGCATCGGGACGAACCTCCGGTGGGTGCACGTGAACACGGGGGCGCCGGGCGGCGCCGGGTTCCGAGGAGGCCGTCCTAGCTCACGGCGCGAGTGTAGCAACGGCGCATCCACCTGGCCAGACTGAAGAGTGCGCGAGCGTCGACCGATAATCGGACGGGATGGCCAGGTACAAGACTCCCCAGCGACGCCCGGTCCCGCGGACCGCACCGCCCGCTCGTGGACCGCAGCGGGGGAAGAAGGGTCCGGACCGCTCGAAGGCGGTCCGTGCGTGGACGCTGCTCGGCCTCGGCGCGCTCGGGTTCCTCGTGGTCCTGTGGCTCGGGACCAAGCTGCTCGGCGGTGGCGAGGGCGATGGGAACCTCATCGCCGCCACCGGGTCGACCGGCGTCACCGGGTCCGGGGTCGTGGACTTCGCCGACCCTCCGCCGCCCGGCACCGTGTCCGCGGTCTTCCCCGCTGGCGCGGAGGGGACGCGGCTGCTGATGCAGATCGTCGGGGTCGGCCCCACACCTCGGGTCTGCACGCCCGAGTTCATCCACGTGGGCAACGGTGTCCGCGCGATCTACCACCACCGGTGTGGGGACGACGAGGACTTCGACCGCATGTACCTGCTCGTCCGCATGACGAATACCACCGACCTGCGCGTGCCGGTCACGCTCGACGGGTTCCGCGTGAAGGACACGGACGGTACCCAGCACGAGCCGCTCGCGACCCCGCCGCCCGAGACGTCCGCGAACCGCTTCTACCCCGCCGACACGATCCTCGGACCGGGCGTCGAGATGAGTCGCTGGGTCACGATCGACGGGTCCGGGAGTATCCGTCCCGAGCGGCTGATCTACGCCGACGGCGAGGAGACGCTCGTCGTCCGGATCCCGAACGACTGGGTCTAGAGCTCGTCGTACGGGACGCCGAACGTGTCGCAGGCGTCCGGGTTCCCGATCTGGATCCCGGTGCCCAGCCAGTGGGCGCGCTGCTCGGCCGTCCCGTGCGTGAACGACTCGGGGTCGACACGGCCGGTCGTCGCCTCCTGGATCCGATCGTCGCCGATCGCCGAGGCCGCGTTCAGCCCCTCCTCCACGTCGCCCCGCTCGAGGATGCCCGCGGCCTGGGCGGCGCGGCCCCAGACGCCGGCGAAGCAGTCCGCCTGGAGCTCCAGCCGGACCGAAAGCTCGTTCGCGAGGGCGCGATCCTCGCGAGACCGGTTCTGCACCTCCGCGTTGATCCCGAGGAGCGTCTGCACGTGATGCCCGACCTCGTGAGCGATCACGTACGCCTCCGCGAAGTCACCGCTCGCGCCGAACTGCCGCTCGAGCTCCTTGAAGAAGCTCGTGTCCAGGTAGACCAGGTTGTCGGCCGGGCAGTAGAAGGGCCCGGTCCGTTGCGACGCAACGCCGCACCCGCTCTGCGTCGTGTCGGAGAACAGCACGACGGCCGTCGGCTCGTACGTCTGTCCGGAGCGATCGAACAGATCGATCCAGGTCGTCTGGACGTCGTCCATGACGGCGTCGACGAACTGCCCTGTCGGGTCCTGGGGGTCGACCTGGGCCTCGTTCGGGTTCGCCTCCACGGTGCCCGCGTCCCCGAACGGAGCCAGGGCGTCGCCGAACAGGCTCCCGCCGCCGTTGCAGAACATGAACACGCCCACCACGATCACGAGGAGCACGATCGTGCCGATCGACAGGCCGCCCGCGCCCATCGGGATCGGGAACCCTCCGCCGCTCGAGCGCGGGAATCCGATCCCGCCCATGCTCGGGCCTGCCTCACCCCGGCGGTCGATCACGCCACCCTCCCGCCGGCGGAGCTTCTTGAGTCTCACGCGCGCAGCATACCCACCGTTCGACGGTCTACACGTGCGAGCGGAGCGCCTCGAACGGCCGAGGACTCGCCGCGCGTACTCGGCACCATGGAGTCGGAGCGCCGAGATGTGCGGGGTGTCGGCGAGCGCCCCACAGGGTCACGGTCTCCGGCGCGGCCGCCGCGTACACCGGGCCGAGCGCGGCCTCCTTCGGCCCGTTCCCTCGATCAGCAGGACGGGGACGTCGATCCGACGCACGGCCTCATGCAGCGGCATCGGCGGCGATCGCTGCCAGGGAGACCTCCGGCAGGAACGTCAGCGCCCGGCGCCGCCGGCCTCCTCTCACCCCGAGGGTCTCGCCCTCGTGATGCCCGCCTCCCGGTCCACGACACCGTGCATCGCGACCTCCTGGCCGGCCCTCCCGCCCGCCGATGGGAGACACGCTGTCAGGGTTGCGTGAACGGGCGAGAGGTCTTCCGGCCCACCCGGCTGGGTCCGGGTGGGCCCCGCCGTCACCGGGTCCACCGATGCGCTACCGTCCTCGGATCCATGGTCGAGCGGGCAGACATCGTCGTCATCGGTGGTGGCCAGGCGGGCCTCGCCGTGAGCCACGAGCTCACCGAACTCGGGGTGGAGCACGTCGTCCTGGAGCGCGACAGGGTGGCCTCGTCCTGGCGGCATCGGTGGGAGAGCTTCTGTTTGGTCACCCCGAACTGGGCGATCAACCTGCCGGGCGGCGCCTACGACGGTCCGGACCCGGACGGGTACCTGCCGCGGGACGAGATCGTTCGATTCTTCGAACGGTACGCGCAGGGCTTCGACGCGCCGGTCCGCGAGGGGATCGAGGTCACCGCGCTCGAGCCGCAGGCCGACGGCGGGTTCGTCCTGCGGACCTCGGATGGCGAGCTCCGGGCGCGGTCCGTCATCGTCGCCACGGGCGCGTACCAGCGTCCGCATCGACCGCTCAGCGCGTCGTCCCTGCCACCCGAGATCCTGCAGCTGGACGCCGAGGGATACCGCGATCCCTCGGCGCTCCCTGCGGGACGCGTGCTCGTCGTCGGAAGCGGGCAGACGGGCTGCCAGCTCGCCGAGGAGCTCCACGATGCCGGGCGAGAGGTGTTCCTCTCGTGCGGCCGCGCGCCCTGGTCGCCACGTCGGCTCGGAGGGCGGGACATCGTCTGGTGGGCGGTCGAGACCGGGTTCTTCGACGAGCCGTTGTCGTCGCTGCCCGCGCCTGCCGCCCGGCTCGCGGCGAACATCCAGAACACCGGTCACGGGGGCGGTCACGACCTGAACTACCGGACGTTGCGGGCCTCGGGTGTGACCCTGGTCGGTCATTTCATGGGTGCGGACGACCACCGCGCCAGGTTCGCGCCCGACCTCGCCCAGAGCGTCGCGTGGGGTGACGATCGATACCGAGAGCTGATGGACGAGGTGCAGACGCTCGTGCGGGAGCGGGGCATCCCGGCGCCAGAGCTCCCCGAGCCGGCGCCGTTCCACCCCCACGCGCCCGCCGAGATGGATCTCAGGGACGTCGGCGCGGTGATCTTCACCTGCGGGTTCCGGCCCGACTACGGGACGTGGATCCCCGTCCCCGACGCCTTCGATGACTTCGGCTTCCCCATCCACGTCGAGGGAGCGAGCTCGGTCGTCTCGGGCCTGTACTTCGTCGGTGTCCATTTCCTGCGCAAGCGCAAGTCGTCGCTGCTCTACGGTGTCGGTGAAGATGCCGCGATCGTCGCCCGCCAGGTGTCGGGCAGCCGAGGGTCCTGACGCCTTCCGGTGTGGCATGATGGCGCGGTGAGCGGAGCCGTCGGTCTGGCGACCCTCGTCCTTCCGTAGCCGCGAGCGCCACCGGCGTTCGCGGCGCCCTCGGCCGTCGTGCGCCGAGCACATCTCCTCCTCGGTTCGATGCGACGGCATCTCGACACCCGCCGAGCATGAGACGAGGGGGAACCCCCGATGACCGCAGGGACCGCCAGGTACGACCCATCCGAGATCGAGCCGAAGTGGCGGGCGCGCTGGGCCGCCGACCGGCTCTGGGAGCTGAACGTCGAGGGGACGGACGGCCCTCACCTGTTCTACAACCTCGTGGAGTTCCCGTACCCCTCCGCCGAGGGCCTGCACGTGGGCCACGCCTACACGTACTCGGGGGCCGACACCTACGGTCGGCTCCTGCGGATGCGCGGCCGGGACGTGTTCCAGCCCATCGGGTTCGACTCGTTCGGGATCCACACCGAGAACTACGCCCTGCGGGTCGGAGACCCCCCGCGCACGCTGACCGAGCGAACGATCGCGAACTACCGCCGGCAGTTGCGGGCGCTCGGCGGCGCCTGGGACTGGAGTCGCGAGCTGTCCACGAGCGACCCCGCCTACTACCGGTGGACACAGTGGATCTTCGTCCAGCTGTACCGGGCCGGGCTCGCCGTCCGGCGCGAGGCGCCGGTCGTCTGGTGTCCCTCGTGCCTCACCGTCCTCGCGAACGAGCAACTCGAGGGCGATCGCTGCGAGCGCTGCGGCACCAGGGTCGAGCAGCGGACCATGCTCCAGTGGTTCCTGCGGATGACGGCATACGCACAGGATCTGCTCGAAGGCCTGGACGACCTGGACTGGCCTGAGCCCGCCAAGCAGGCGCAACGCGCGTGGATCGGCCGCTCGGAGGGCGTCGAGATCGACTTCGCGGTCCCGGATCGTGGCCTCACCCTCCGCACGTTCACGACCCGACCCGACACGCTGTTCGGCGTGACCTTCCTGGTCGTCCCGCCCGAGCATCCGGATCTCGACGCGCTCGTCCACGGCGCCGACTCCGATGCGGCCCGCCGGTATGCCGGGGAGGCCCTCCGCGGCCGGGCGACGACCGTTACCCGCGGCGCGGGGCCCTCCCGGTCCTCGCGAGGCGCGTTCACCGGTTCGCACGCGCTCCACCCGATGACCGCCGATCGCATCCCCATCTACGTCGCCGAGTACGTGCTCGCGTCCTACGGGACCGGCGCTGTCATGGGCGTTCCCGCGCACGACGAGCGCGATCTGCGATTCGCCGAGGCCCACCATCTTCCGGTGATCCACGTCGTGCGACCCGTCGATCCGATGGCACCGTCGGACGGTCCGTGGACCGGGGAGGGCGTGCTCGTGGACTCGGGCGGGTTCTCCGGGTTGGCCTCCGTGCCGGCATGCGACGCGATCGCAGACCGGCTCGAGGAGCGGGGCGCGGGCCGGCGAGCGGTTCGGTACCGCCTGCGGGATTGGCTCATCTCCCGCCAGCGCTATTGGGGGCCGCCGATCCCCATCGTGTACTGCGACGGATGTGGGACCGTTGCGGTGAACGAGGAGGATCTCCCGGTCCTGCTGCCCGACGTCGAGGAGTTCCGGCCGACCGGGACGGGCGTCTCGCCGCTCGCGGCGGTCGAGTCGTTCGTACGAACCGCCTGTCCGTCGTGCGGCGGGCCGGCGCGGCGCGAGACCGATGTCTCGGATACGTTCCTCGACTCGGCCTGGTACTTCCTGCGGTACCCCTCGACCGACGTCCACGACCGGCCATGGGACCTCGTGCGCACCGAGCGGCTGCTGCCGGTCGACTCGTACGCCGGCGGGCCGGAGCACATCACCCGGCACCATCTGTACGCCCGATTCATCACCCGTGCGCTCCACGACCTCGGCCTGCTGCCGTTCGCCGAGCCGTTCCCCCGACTGCTGATCCACGGGATGCTCACCAAGGACGGCGCGAAGATGAGCAAGAGCCGCGGCAACGTGGTGAACCCCGACCGCTCGATAGCCCAGCACGGCGCAGACGTGACGCGGATGTACCTGCTGTTCATCGGCCCCTGGGACGAGGGGGGCGACTACTCGGAAGCCGGCGTGGCGGGGATCGAACGCTTCCTCCAGCGCGTGTGGCGGCTGGTCACCGGACCGCAGCCATCCGGCCAAGGCGGCGTCGAACTCCGCCCGCTCGACCGGGCCATCGCGCAGGTCGGTGCGGACCTGGAGCGCATGCGCTTCAACACGGCGATCGCGACGCTCATGGAGCTCGTCAGGTGGGCGCGTCACGAGCGAGCCCGGATGTCGCCCGAGGAGTGGCGGCGGCTCTCACGCTCGCTCGTCCTGCTGCTCGCTCCGCTCGCTCCCCACCTCGCCGAGGAGCTCTGGTCGAGGATCGGGGGCGAGTACTCCGTCCATCGGCAGCCGTGGCCTCAGCTCGATCCGGAGGCCCTCGTCCCGGAGCGCGTCACGCTCGTGGTCCAGGTCGATGGCAAGACGAGACATCGGTTCGAGGTTCCGGCGGGAACCGATCAGGATCGCGCGCTCGAGCTCGCCCTCGAGAGCGAGAACGTCCGGCGCCACCTGACGGAGGAAGGGCCAGCCGAGGTCGTCTTCGTCGCAGACCGCCTGATCAACCTGGTCAACGGGCGGGGGCACCGGCGGGGCTCGACCTGAGCATCCTCGACCTTGAACGATGTCCCGGGACACGTGTGAACGATGTCTCGAGACATCACAAGCGTGTCGGAGGGGGGATTTGAACCCCCACGGGCTATGCGCCCACTAGGCCCTCAACCTAGCGCGTCTACCATGTTCCGCCACTCCGACGGGCGCGAAGGATTCTACCAACGGCCGGGCGGGCGCCCGGCTACTTCCACTGCCAGGAGAGCCAGATCACGGAAAGCCCGAAGATGATGGCCGTGGCCACCGTGATGCGGTCCAGGCGCCGCTCCAGCGCGGTGCCGCCCGAGAGCGACCCGGAGCCCCCGAACATGTCCGAGAGCCCGCTCCCCTTCCCCGAGTGCAGCAGGATGAACACGATGAGGAACAGCGAGCTCAGGATGCACAGGATCAGCGCGATGATGTTCAGCATGGCGACCCAGTCTACCCGGAGGTCGTCTCGGCGCCCTCGTCGATGATCGCCCGGTCCGGCAGGGGGAAGTGGCAGGCGACGACCTGCCCGGGCCGCATCGGCTCGAGCTGCGGCTCCTCCTCCTGGCACTTCGGGAACTGGGCGTTCGGGCACCGCGGGTGGAACCGGCAGCCCGAGGGCGGATCGATCGGAGAGGGTACGTCGCCCTCGAGGATGATCCGCTTCTTGTGCGCCGCGAGGTTCGGGTCGGGGATCGGCACAGCCGAGAGCAGAGCGCCCGTGTACGGGTGCTTGGGGTTCTCGTACAGCGTGACGCCACCGGCCATCTCGGCGATCTTGCCCAGGTACATCACGGCGACCCGGTCCGACACGTGCTTCACGACCGACAGGTCGTGCGCGATGAACAGGTACGTCAGGTTGAACTCCTCCTGGAGGTCCTCGAGGAGGTTCAGGATCTGCGCCTGGATCGAGACGTCGAGGGCCGAGACCGGCTCGTCGCACACGATGAGCTTGGGACGCAGGGCGAGCGACCGCGCCACGCCGATGCGCTGCCGCTGCCCTCCCGAGAACTCGTGCGGGTACCGGTTGTAGTGCTCGGGGTTGAGGCCGACGAGCTCCATGAGCTCTTGCACCTCGGGCTTGATCTTGGACTTCGCCACGGTCCGGTGCAGGCGGAAGGGTTCCGAGATGATCGACCCGACGGTCCGCCGCGGGTTCAGGGACGCGAACGGGTCCTGGAAGATCATCTGCATGTTCCGGCGGACCACGCGCAAATCGTGGCCCTTGATCCTCGTGATGTCCTCGCCGTCGAACTCGATCGTGCCCGCGGTCGCGTCGTACAGACGCATGACCACCCGGGCGAGCGTCGACTTGCCGCATCCCGTCTCGCCAACCAGGCCGACGGTCTCGCCGGGGTAGATCTCGAGGTCGACGCCGTCGACGGCATGCACGTTGCCGATCTTCTTCTGGAAGATGATCCCGCGCGTGATCGGGAAGTACTTCTTCACGCCGGTGATCCGTACGAGCGGTGTCCGCGCCTTCTCGGTGACGGGCGTCGGTTCCTCGGTCACCTGGATGCTCATGTGCGGGCGGCCACCTCCTCCGCGTAGATCCGCTCCTTGTCGGCGAGCGGCAGGTGGCAGGCAGCCGCGTGGTGGCCATCGGACGGCAGGAGCTCGGGAACCTCCACCTTGCACTTGTCGAACACGTACGGGCACCGCGGGTGGAACGAGCATCCCGGTGGCACGAAGATGAGCGAGGGCGGCAGGCCCTTGATCGGATGGAGCCGCTCCTTGTGGGCCTCGTCCACCCGCGTGATCGATCCGAGGAGCCCCCAGGCGTACGGGTGATGCGGGCTGTAGTAGATGTCGTCGGCGGTGCCGTACTCGACGATCTTCCCGGCGTACATCACCTGCAGGTGGTCGCAGTGCTCGGCGACCACGCCGAGGTCGTGGGTGATGATGACCACCGCCGCGTTGAACTCCTCTCGCAACCGGTCGATCAGGTCGAGGATCTGTGCCTGTACCGTCACGTCGAGCGCCGTGGTGGGCTCGTCGGCGATCAGCAGATCGGGGTTCAGGCTGAGCGCCATCGCGATCATCGCGCGCTGACGCATACCGCCCGAGAACTCGTGGGGGTACTGGGCCGCACGCTCGTCGGGCTTGGGGATCCCCACCCGGCGCAGCATCTCCACGGCCTGCTCGATGGCCTCCTTCTTCGACGTCTTCTGGTGGACGCGGATCGCCTCGGCGATCTGGATCCCCACCTTGTAGAACGGGTGCAGCGAGGTCATCGGATCCTGGAAGATCATCGAGATCCGCGCGCCCCGGATGTGGCGCATCTCGTCGGGCGGGATCTGGAGCAGGTCCTGCCCCTGGAAGAGCACCTCGCCCTCGATGATCGCCTGCTTGCGGGTGATGAGGCCCATCACGGTCAGGAACGACACGGACTTGCCCGAGCCGGACTCCCCCACCACGCCCAGGGTCTCGCCCGGCATGACCTGGAAGGTGAGGCCGTCGACGGCCTTGACCAGGCCGTCATCGGTCGGGAAGTGCACCTTGAGGTTCTTGACCTCGAGCAGCGGTTCAGCCACGGACGCTCCTTCGAGCCTCGCGCTCCCCTCGGCTCACGTGTACCGGACCCGAGGGTCGAGGAAGGCGTAGATGATATCGACGACCAGGTTCGCGAACGTGATGAAGAACGCCGCGATGAGCGTGACGTCCAGGATAGCGTAGAGATCGCCGGAGAAGACGCTCTTGACGGCGAACGCCCCGAGGCCCGGCAGGTTGAAGACCGTCTCGGTGATCAGCGCACCGCCGAGGAGGCCTCCGAGGTCCAGGCCGAGGATCGTCACGATCGGGGTCAGGCTCGCCCGGAGGCCGTGCTTCATCACCACCCGGCGCTCCGAGAGGCCCTTCGCCCGGGCGGTCCTGATGTAGTCCTCGCCCATGGCCTCGATCAGGTTCCCGCGGGTCATCCGGGCGTAGAAGGCAGCGTACGCGAGCGCGAGCACGCTCCACGGCATGATCATGTGCATGAACCACTCGGTGAAGCCGTACTGGGCGATCGAGTAGAACCCCGAGCCCGGGAGCCACCCCAGCTTGAACCAGAAGATGTACAGGAGCACGGGGCCGAGGAAGAACACGGGCGTCGACACCCCGAACAGGGCGAAGCCCATCGCGGCTCGATCGAACAGCGACCGCGGTCGTAACGCCGACAGGATCCCGATCGGGATGCCGACCATCAGCCACAGGATCGCCGCCCCGATCGCCAGTTGGAGGGTCACGAGCAGCCGGTCGATGATGATCGGCTTCAGCGCGTCGCGGGTCGTGAACGAGAACCCGAGGCCGGGCCACCCCCACTCGTCGCCCAGGAAGATCCGCTTCGCGAACAGGCCGTACTGGACGATGACGGGCTTGTCCAACCCGAACTGCTTCTTGACCTCGGCCACCAGCTCGGGCGTGGGCTGCTTCCCGGCGAAGTTCACCTCGGGCTTCGTCGGAGGCATGATGAAGAAGATCAGGTACGTGATGAGCGTGATGAGCAGGAGGGTCACGAGGACCCAGAGCAGCCGCCGGATGATGTAGCGCAGCATCGGTTCGCGTCAGTGTAGTCCCGAGGGGCTTCCGGAGGGGCCTCGAGGGGCCCCTCCGGCACGACCCCTTCGGCCTACGCGGTTCCGGTGACCTCCTCCATCGTGAGGCCGTTGTTCACGCCGATCTTCGAGTATGCGATCAGACCGGCGCTCTGGTCGAACGTGTAGTTCTCGACCGTATCGCCGAGGGCGATGTTCGCGGCACCCCAACGGTAGGGCACCCACGGAACGATCTCTTCCATCAGCTTCGTGTCGAGCGCGGCCCAGCACGCGTTGTACTCGGCCCCCAGCGGCGTTGCGACGCACGCATCCATGTCGGCGTCGACCGACAGGATCTCGCCGTTCGCCTGAACGGCCGCGTTGTATGCGTCGACCACGTTGGCGCCGCACTCCTTCGCGACGTCCTCGGTGATGCCGATGTTCGAGTAGTTCACGGAGCCCTCGCACGCCAGACCGGCCGTGTTGAACAGGAAGAAGTCGAAGCCGTACGGGCTCCCGTAGTCCTTCCCCCAGCCGGCGTTCACCGCGATCGGGACCAGGTTGTTCATGGTCTGGATCGTGGTGTACGAGGTCCCGACCTCGAGCTCGCGGATCTTGAGCTTGATGCCGATCGCGGCGAAGTTCTCCTGGAGGATCGGCGTGTACTCGGTCCACGGCTCGTAGTTGCGGTTGACCATCAGGACGTTGTCGCAGACCGGGTCGTCACAGACACCGTCGCCGTCCTTGTCGTACCTCGACTGCGCCATCTCCGCCTTCGCGGCCTCGACGTCCCCCGCGTTGTTCGGGCTCGGGTACGGGTCGTACTCGGCCAGGTCCGGCAGGACCGACGGCGGCTCCACGGTCGTCGCGATCAAGCCGGAGCTGGGACCACCCGTCGCCTGGAGCATGGAGGCCTTGTCGACGACGAAGTTCGCCGCCTTCCGCACGTGGATGTCGTCGAACGGCGGGGTCAGCAGGTTCATCGTGATGTACCAGGTCCGGTCGCCCTCCTCGGACTTGAAGTTGTCCTGGAGGTCCGGGTTCGTCAGGTACTGCTGGAGGATCGCCGCCGGCGGCGCACCGTGCAGGAGGTCCAGGTCGCCGTTGAGGAGCTTGTTGTAGCTGTCCTCGAGGTTGGTGTTGATCGTCAGCGTCCAACCGTCGAAGTTGGCGAGCCGGATGTCATCCGTCGCCTTGTCGTAGTTCGGGTTCCGGACCAGGTACATGTGGCTGTCCGGGTCCCAGCCGTCGATCGGCTTCATCGTGTCGCAGGACGTGATGTCCAGGTCCTCCGATCCCATGAACATGTACGGGCCCGAGGAGATGAGGTACCGACCGTAGTCGCCGGCCTTGTCGAAGCAG
>DASTHN010000082.1:0-35639 GCA_035718185.1 Actinomycetota bacterium | reverse complement strand
GGTTCCGCCGGCTGATGGAGCGCGCCTGATGCCACGGCGGACCGACATCGGCTCGATCATGGTGATCGGATCCGGCCCGATCGTGATCGGCCAGGCGTGCGAGTTCGACTACTCGGGGACGCAGGCCTGCAAGGTCCTGCGCGCCGAGGGCTACCGGGTCGCCCTTGTCAACTCGAACCCGGCGACGATCATGACCGACCCCTCGTTCGCGGACGCGACGTACGTGGAGCCGCTCACGCCGGCGTCGGTCCTCGCGATCTTGGAACGGGAGCGCCCGGACGCCCTGCTGCCCACGCTCGGGGGGCAGACCGCGCTGAACGTGGCGGTGGCGCTCGCCGAGCGGGGCGACCTGGACCGGCTGGGGATCGAGCTGATCGGCGCGAGCCTCGAGGCGATCCATCGCGCCGAGGACCGCAGCGGGTTCAAGCGGACCATGCTCGAGGCAGGCCTGGAGGTCCCGAGGGCCGACATCGCCCGCTCGCAGGAGGAGGCGCTCGCGGTGGCCGAGCGGATCGGCTATCCGTTGATCGTGCGGCCGTCGTTCACCCTCGGCGGCGGTGGGAGCGGGTTCGCGGCCGACCGCGACGAGCTGGGCACGCTCGCCGCCCGGGCGCTGGGGGCCAGCCCGGTGCGGGAGATCCTCCTCGAGGAGTCGATCGCGGGCTGGAAGGAGTTCGAGCTCGAGGTGATGCGCGATGGGGACGACAACGGGGTCATCGTCTGCTCGATCGAGAACGTCGACCCGATGGGCGTGCACACCGGCGACTCGATCACGGTGGCGCCGGTCCAGACCCTCACCGACCGCGAGTATCAGGCGATGCGCGACGACGCGCTCGCCGTCCTCCGCGCCGTCGGGGTCCAGACGGGTGGATCCAACGTCCAGTTCGCCGTGGACCCCCGGACCGGCCGCCGCGTGCTGATCGAGATGAACCCGCGCGTGTCCCGGTCGTCGGCCCTCGCCTCCAAGGCGACCGGGTTCCCGATCGCGAAGATCGCGGCCCTCCTCGCGGTCGGCCACCGGCTCGACGAGATCGCGAACGACATCACGGGCGAGACGCCGGCCGCGTTCGAGCCCACGCTCGACTACGTGGTCGTGAAGATCCCTCGGTTCGCGTTCGAGAAGTTCCCCGAGGCCGATCCGCGCCTCACCTCGACGATGAAGTCGGTCGGCGAGGTGATGGCGATCGGCCGAACCTTCAAGGAGGCCCTCGGCAAGGCCTGGCGCGGGCTGGAGAAGACGGGCTTCGAGCTGGGGGCCGGGATGACGGGCGACGTGACCGACCCGCTGGGACGTCTCGGCGGGGGGAGCGAGGATCGCCTGCACATGGTCGAGTCCGCCCTGCTGGGCGGGGCGTCCGTCGAGCGGATCGCCGAGGCATCGGGCATCGATCCCTGGTTCGTCGACCAGATCGCCCAGGTCGTCGAGGGGGCCGCCAGGCTGCGGGGGATACCGCTCCACCGGCTGGGCGCGGGCGAGCTCCGCCTCGCCAAACGTCTCGGCATCTCCGACGGCCGGCTCGCCGATCTCACCGTCGCCACGGAGGCGGCGGTCCGGCGCCACCGGGAGGCCCTCGGCGTGCAACCCGTGTTCAAGACGGTCGATACGTGCGGCGGCGAGTTCCCGGCGCGGACGCCGTACCACTACTCGACGTACGAGGAGCAGACCGAGGTTCGGCCAGCCGAGCGGCCGCGGGTCGTGATCCTCGGCGCCGGTCCGAACCGGATCGGCCAGGGCATCGAGTTCGACTACGCGTGCGTGCACGCGGCGTTCGCGCTCGAGGAGGCCGGGTTCGAGTCGGTCATGGTGAACTCGAATCCGGAGACCGTCTCGACCGATTACGACACGTCGAGCCGGCTGTACTTCGAGCCGCTGTCGGCCGAGGACGTCCTTGCCGTGTGCCACGCCGAGCGCCCGGAGGGGGTGATCGTCCAGTTCGGCGGCCAGACACCGCTGAAGCTCGCGCGCGTGCTCGAGGAAGAAGGGTTCCGCGTGCTCGGCACCCGACCGGAGGCGATCGACCTGGCCGAGGATCGCGGGAAGTTCGCCGAACTCCTCCGCGACCTGCGGATCCCCGCGCCGCCACACGGCGAGGCCCGCACGATGGACGAGGCTCGCCGGGTCGCGGCCCGGGTCGGGTTCCCGGTCGTGGTGCGACCCTCGTACGTGCTCGGCGGCCGCGCGATGGAGATCGTCTACGACGCGGACGAGCTCGAGCGGTTCGTGCAGGCGGCCGCCGACGTCGCGCCCGAGCACCCGGTGCTGATCGATCGGTTCCTCGAGGGGGCGATCGAGGTCGACGTCGACGCGGTCGCCGACGGCACGGACGTGTTCATCGGCGCGGTGATGGAGCACATCGAGGAGGCCGGGGTGCACTCGGGGGACTCGTCGTGCCAGATCCCACCGGCGACGCTCTCCGACCAGGAGCTGGACACGATCGAGGACATCACACGCCGGCTCGCCCGGGCGCTGGATGTTCGGGGACTGCTCAACCTGCAACTCGCGATCAAGGACGAGCGCGTGTGGGTGCTCGAGGCCAACCCTCGTGCCTCACGAACGGTGCCGTTCGTCTCGAAGGTGATCGGCGTCTCCCTCGCGCGCATCGCCACGCTGGCCCTGACGGGGCGCAGCCTGGCCGATCTCACCAAGGAGGGCGTCGTCCCCGCCGACCCGCACCACTACCGCCATCTGCCGTACACGGCGGTGAAGGCGGCCGTTCTGCCGTTCGGACGGTTCCCGGGGGTCGACACGATCCTCGGTCCGGAGATGCGGTCGACCGGTGAGGTGATGGGCATCGACGCCGACCCCGGCAGGGCGCTCGCGAAGGCGCTCGTCGCGAGCGGGGCCGGCCTACCGACGTCGGGAACCGCGTTCCTGTCGGTCGCGAACCGGGACAAGCGCGCGATCCTGCTGCCCGCGCAGCGTCTGTCGGCGATGGGGTTCCGCCTGCTCGCGACGAAGGGCACCGCCGCCGTCCTCGAGCGCGCGGGGGTCCCCGTCGAGCGCGTCCCGAAGGTCAGCGAGTCATCCGACAACGTGGCACGGCTGATCCGGGGTGGGAAGGTGGACCTCGTGATCAACACACCCTTCGGCCGAGGCCCCCGCACGGACGGCTACTACATCCGCACGGCGGCCGCCGCCGCCGGCGTTCCCTGCATCACGACGATCCCGGGCCTCTACGCCGCCCTCCGCGGCATCGACTCCCTCCGCTCGACCGCCACGGAACCCAGGACGCTCCAAGAGCACCACGCCAACGCCCGCGCCGCCGCCTCGCATCAGCTGCTGCTCGAGGTGGCTACCGAAGGCCAGCGCCGTGTGGCGGATCCGGCGACGTCGGCGCAGCTCGGGCAGGAGCCCACCCCGGCATCCACGGGAAGCGATCCGTGAAGCGTGTCAAGGCGGAGATCCTGAGCACGAGGAAGCTCGGCGTCTACCACTCGCTCACGCTGGTCGCCCCCGAGGTCGCCGAGCGCGGGAGGCCGGGACAATTCATCTCGGTCGCCATGCCGGAGGACCGCGCGTTCCTGCTCCGTCGCCACTTCTCGATCCACCAGGCCTCCCGGCGGGGCGGCTGGGCCGGCACCCTCGAGTTCGTGTTCGACCCCCGGGGTGCGGGCACGCAGTGGCTGGCCGAGGTGAAGGCGCACCAGTTCCTCGACGTGATCGGGCCGCTCGGCAAGGCGTTCGCCTACCCGAACAAGCTCGCGAACTGCCTGCTCGTCGCCGAGGGACACGGCGCCGCCACGATCCTGTTCCTCGCCCAGGAGCTCCGTGCCCGCGGCAAGCGCGTGGACATGCTCGTCGGCGGCGCGGACCTCGACCACGTCTTCAAGCCGATCGAGGGCAAGCGGCTGTCACAGACGATCGCGGTGGCGACCGAGGACGGGTCGATGGGGGAGCGGGGCACCGTCGTCGACCTCCTGCCGCAGGCCGTCGCGGCGACCGGGACCCACGTGGTGTATGCCGCCGGCCCCCGCTCGACCCTCCGCCGCGTGGCCGAGTTCTGCATGGAACGGCGCCTCCCATCGCAGATGGCCGTCGAGGAGCAGATGGCGTGCGGGATGGGGCAGTGCTACACGTGTGTCGTCCCGGTGATCCGGAAGGACGGCACCGGGTACGACAACCTGCGCGCCTGCGCAGACGGGCCGGTGTTCAACCCGGCCCGGATCCTGTGGGACCGGTGGATGGGCCAGGAGCCGGAGCTCCTCCCCACGCCACCCGAGGGCTTCCCGGTGGTGCGGACGTGGCCGGGGTGAAGCCGCAGATGGCCGTCGACCTGAACGGGGTCGTGTTCCCCCTGCCCGTGCTCGCCGCATCGGGTTGCCTGGGACCCGGTCGCGAACCCGGGCTCGTGGACCTGCATCGTCTGGGCGGTGTCGTGACGCGCAGCCTGACGCTCGGGCCCACGAGGGGGGCGCCCACGCCCCGTATGGCGGAGACGTCATCGGGGCTCCTCACGTGGGTGGGTCTGCAGAACCCGGGCGTCGAGTCCTTCCTCGCCGAGGACCTGCCGAGGTTCCATCGGATCGGGGTTCCGGTCGTCGCGTCGGTCGCCGGAACGACGCTCGAGGAGTACATCCGGGTTGCGAGCCGGCTCCAGGGCAACCCCGGGGTCGTCGCGCTGGAGGTGTACCTGGGGGCGACGGACGAGGAGCGGGGCCGGGACGAGCCCTTCGCGGCGCGCCCGGATCGGATCCACGAGGTCGTCGGCGCCGTCTCACGCCTGTCACGGCTGCCCGTCTTCGCGAAGTTGCCGGCGCTCTTCCCGGACCTCGTCGAGGCCGCCCGCACGTGCGTGCGCGCCGGTGCGCACGGCGTGACGCTCATCGACGGTGTGCCGGGTCTCGCCGTCAGTGTCGCGAGCCTGCGCCCGAGGCTCGCGACGCCGATCGGGTCGCTGTCGGGGCCCGCGATCAAGCCGGTGGCGCTGGCGGCGGTCTACCAGGTCGCCCAGGCGCTCCCCGAGCTGCCGATCATGGGCGTGGGGGGCATCGCGAGCGGGGAGGACGCGGTCGAGTTCCTCCTCGCGGGAGCCTGGGCGGTCCAGGTGGGCACCGCCATGCTCGTGGATCCGGCCGCCCCGGTGCAGGTCGCCCAGGGGATCCTGGCCTACCTGAAGGAAAAGGGCATCGCCTCGCCGGCGGATCTGCGGGGCCGGCTCCGCGTCCGACGCCCGTCCACCGCCGAGGGCGTCCCGTGATCCCTCGCCCGCCGAACCCGATCGTCGTCGCCCTCGACGTCTCGGATCTCGAGCGAGTCGATGCCCTCATCCGCACCCTCGAGGGTGAGGTCGGGCTCTTCAAGGTCGGGCTCGAGCTGTTCACGGCCTTCGGCGCCGAGGCGGTCCACCGGGTACGCGAGCACGGGCCGGTCTTCCTGGATCTCAAGCTCCACGACATCCCCAATACGGTCGAGCGCGCCGCTCGGAACTGCGCTCGGCTGGGCGCCTCGATCCTGACCGTGCACGCCCTCGGCGGCGAGGCGATGATCGCGGCGGCGATCCGGGGCGCGGCGCGCGGTGCGGAGGGGTCGGGGTTCGAGCCGCCGTCGATCGCGGCCGTGACCGTCCTGTCGAGTGTGGGGGGCGAGTCGTTGGCGTCGCCCCCCTCGTTGGCGTTCGAGGCGAAGTCGGCGGGTGCCACCGGGGCCGTCGTGTCCGGCGAGGACGTGTCGGTGGTGCGCGAGGTCGTCGGCGACGCGTTCTGTCTGATCGTGCCGGGGATCCGTCCCGCCGGGTCGAACGGTCACGATCAGGTCCGCATCCTCGCCCCCGAGGAGGCCATCGAGGCCGGCGCCGACTTCCTGGTGATCGGCCGGCCGATCACCGATTCACCCGATCCTGCGGGCACCGCGCGCGCGATCCTCTCGTCCATCCGCTGACCGCCTGGGCGAACGAAACCGCAGGTGGGATGCACGGTCCCGCGTTGCTGCGCGCGAGGGCGTCGCACTATACTCGCGGGGCTTCGGACCCAGACGACGAAGGAGCGACGCATGCCTCTACCGGTCCTCACCGATGAACAGCGCAAGCAGGCGCTCGAGAAAGCCGCGGAGGCGCGCCGCAAGCGGGCCGAGCTGAAGGGCGCGCTGAAGTCGAACAAGATCACGCTGAAGGATCTCCTGTCCAAGACCGACGACGACACGGTTGGGAAGATGAAGGTGTCGACGGTGCTCGAGTCGCTGCCCGGCGTGGGGAAGGTTCGGGCAACGAAGATCATGGAGAAGCTCGACATCTCGGCCAGCCGCCGCGTCCGCGGTCTCGGCGCGAAGCAGCGCGAGGCGCTGCTCGCCGAGTTCGCCAAGAAGTAGCCGCGATCGAACCCCTCGGCAGGGTCTTCGTCATCGCCGGCCCGTCGGGGGTCGGCAAGGGAACCATCGTCCGGGGCGTGCTGGACCGCCTGCCCCGGCTGCGGCGGTCCGTCTCCGTGACCACGCGTCCACCCCGTCCGAACGAAGGCGACGGGGTGGAATACGTGTTCGTCTCGGACGAGGAGTTCTCGCGCATGGCGCGCGACGGCGAGCTGCTCGAGTGGGCGGAGGTCTTCGGGCACCGGTACGGCACGCCCGTCCGCTCGGTCCGGGAGTCGCTCGAGCGCGGCGAAGACGTCCTGCTCGAGATCGACGTCCAGGGGGCCCACCAGGTTCGCGAGCGGCTGCCCTCGGCCGTGCTCATCCTGCTGGAGCCCCCGTCCATGGCCGAGCTCGAGCGCCGGCTGCGCGAGCGTGCCACCGAGGACGAGATCGGCCTATCCGAGCGGCTGGCCACGGCCGACTGGGAGCTGGATCAGCGCGCCTGGTTCGATCACGTGGTGCTGAACGACGACGTGGAGGAGGCGGTGGACCTGCTCGTTGCTATCATCCAGGGGTTCCCCACCCCGACCGAAGGACCGACGCGCCCATGATCGAGCCGAAGATCGACGACCTCCTCGGACAGGTCGACTCGAAGTACACGCTCGTGATCCTCGCCGCCAAGCGCGCGCGAGAGATCAACTCGTACTACAACCAGCTCGGCGAGGGCCGCGCGGAGTTCGTCCCCCCGCTCGTGGAGTCGGGCCTGCGTAACAAGCCGCTGTCGATCGCCCTCGAGGAGATCGGCGAGGGCAAGATCCTCGCCGACCGCCCCGACGGCGTTGGCCCAAAGTAGCTCCCTCGCGGGACGCCGGGTCCTGCTCGGCGTCACCGGTGGCGTCGCCGCCTACAAGGCCTGCTCCCTCGCGCGCCTGATGACGCAGGCCGGCGCCACCGTCCAGGTCGTCATGACGCGGTCGGCGACGCGGTTCGTCGGCGCCGACACCTTCTCTGCCCTTACCGGGCGGCCGGCGCGCACCGACCTGTGGGAGGATCCCGGGTCGGTGCTCCACGTGCGTCTGGCGCACGAGGCCGATCTCGCGGTCGTGGCGCCGCTCACCGCGAACGTGCTCGCGAAGCTCGCCACGGGTATCGCCGACGACCTCCTCAGCGCGACGCTGCTCGAGGCGACGTGTCCACTGGTGCTCGCGCCCGCGATGCACACCGGCATGTGGGAACACCCCGCCACCCAGGCGAACGCGCGGACCGTCGCCGAGCGGGGAGCGCGGATCGTCGGACCGGTCGCCGGCGCGCTGGCGCACGGGGACGAGGGTCTCGGGCGCATGGCCGAGCCGCAGGACATCCTCGTCGCCGCCGAGGAGGCCGCGGCGCACGGGCGCGACCTAGCCGGTCGCCGGGTCGTCGTCACCGCGGGACCGACGCACGAGCCGATCGACCCCGTCCGGTTCCTCGGTAACCGCTCGAGCGGGAAGATGGGCGTCGCCGTCGCGAGGGAGGCATCCGCGCGGGGCGCCGACGTGACGCTCGTCCTCGGCCCCGGCACCGTGGAGCCTCCCGAGGGCACTCACGTGGTCCGCGTGGAGACGGCCGAGGAGATGCGCGCCGCGACGCTCGAGGCCGCGCAGGGGTCGGATGCCATCGTGATGGCCGCCGCCGTCGCCGACTTCCGCCCCGACGTGGTGGCGGGGTCGAAGCTGAAGAAGGAGGCGGGCCCGCCGCAGTTCCGACTGGTCCCGACCGTCGACATCCTGGCCGAGCTCGGTGCCTCGAAGGGAGGGCGGGTGCTCGTCGGCTTCGCGGCCGAGACCGAGGAGCTCCAGGCTGCTGCACGCGCCAAGCTCATCTCGAAGAACGTGGACCTCATCGTCGTCAACGAGGTCGGGCGCCCTGGCACGGGGTTCGGCTCCGACACGGATCGGGCGGCGATCCTGGCGACCGGCGTCCCCGACGAGCCGTTGCGCGGATGGACGAAGGCCGAGCTCGCCACCGCGATCTGCGACCGGATCGCGGCGCTCGTGGGATCGGATCGTGGGTGACCGCGGCTATACTCGCGCGGACATGAGCCACTCCTACCGGTTCTCCTCAGAGTCCGTCACCGAGGGCCACCCCGACAAGCTCGCCGACCAGATCTCCGACGCGATCCTCGACGCGATCATGGCCGTCGACCCGACCGGCCGTGTCGCGTGTGAAACGCTGGTCACCACGGGCATCGTGATGGTGGCCGGCGAGATCACCACGTCGGAATGGGTGGACATCCCGTCCGTCGTCCGTCGGACGGTGACCGAGATCGGGTACACGGACGCCAACTTCGGGATCGACGGGCACACGTGCGGGGTCATCACCGCGATCCAGGACCAGTCCGCCGACATCGCCCGCGGGGTGGACGACGCGCTCGAGCACCGCGAGGGACACTCGCACGACCAGCTCGACACGCTCGGGGCGGGGGACCAGGGCATGATGTTCGGCTTCGCCGTGCGCGAGACCGACGAGCTGATGCCGATCCCGATCGCCATGGCCCATCGGCTCACGAAGCGCCTCGCCGACGTTCGCAAGGCCGGCGTCATCCCGTACCTACGGCCGGACGGCAAGAGCCAGGTCAGCATCGAGTACCGGGACGGCAGGCCGGTCCGCGTCGACACGGTGCTCATCGCGGCGCAGCACCGCGAGGAGGTCGACGTCGAGACGCTCCTCGCGCCCGACGTCACGGCCGAGGTCATCGACCCCGTCCTGCGCGAGTTCGACCTGGACGCCGAGGGCGTCCGGATCCTCGTGAACCCGACCGGCCGGTTCGAGATCGGAGGCCCGAAGGCCGACACCGGCCTCACGGGCCGCAAGATCATCGTCGACTCGTACGGCGGCATGGCGCCGCATGGCGGCGGGTGCTTCTCGGGCAAGGACCCGACGAAGGTGGACCGCTCGGCCGCCTACATGGCGCGGTACGTGGCGAAGAACCTGGTCGCGGCGGGTCTGGCGGACAAGCTCCAGATCCAGGTCGCCTACGCGATCGGGACCGCGCACCCGGTGTCGCTCGCCGTCGACACGTTCGGCACCGAGGAGGTCGACCCCGCTCGGCTCGTCGATCTCGTGTGGGACGCCTTCGACTTCCGCCCCGCCGCGATCATCCGCGATCTGGACCTGCGCCGTCCGATCTACGAGGAGACGGCCGCCTACGGGCACTTCGGCCGCAAGGAGTTCGCCTGGGAGGCGGTCGACCGCGCGGATGAGCTCCGCCGCGCGTTCGCCTAGCCCTCGGATCCTCTCGGGCCCGGTCGCCGTCTGCGTCGATCGGCCGGTCCTGTCCCTCGACCGTCCCTTCACGTACGAGCTCGCCGCCGAGCTCGAGGCGGGGGTCGGCTCGCTCATCCAGGTGCCGTTCCACGGCCGGCTCGTGCGCGGGTGGGTCCTGGGACCGACCGAGGATCTGCCGAGGCGCATGCTCGCGGTGAAGAAGCTCGTCTCCCCGGTCCGCTTCTTCGACGACCGGATGCTCGAGCTCGCGCGCTGGGTGTCCGAGCGGTACGTCGCGCCGCTCGCGGCCGTCCTGGACGTGATCGTGCCGCCGCGCGTGGCCGGGGAGGAGGGCGAGGCCCGGGGCGGTCCAGCGGTCGACGGCGCTTCCGGCGGGGTCGCCCGGCCGACGCTGTCCGACGCGTATGCCAACCACACGCCGCTGCTGAGCGCCCTCCGCGAGGGCTCCGGCGGCTTCGTCCTGCGGCCGGCGCCGGACGGCGAGGCGGACGTGGCGGTCGAGTGCGTCGGGACGACGCTCGACGGCGGGCGGTCGGCGATCGTGCTCGTGCCGGAGGCGGATCCCCTGCCGGCCACCGCCGCGGCGATCCGCGACGCGTTCGGGCAGACGGTCGCGATGTACCTCGGGGGCGGCAAGCGCGCCCGGTATCGGATGTGGCTGGACATCGCGGCGGGGCGGTACCGGGTCGTCGTGGGGACGCGACCGGCGGTGTTCGCCCCGGTCCAGCAGCTCGGGCTCGCGTACGTCGCTCGAGAGAGCCACGCGCTGCACCGCGAGGAGCGCTCCCCCTACTACCACGTCCGAGACGTGGCCCTCGCCCGCGCGCGGATCGAGGGCGCGGTGGCCGTGATGTCCGCGCTGTACCCGTCGCTGGAGGCTGCGGCGACCCGTCACGTGGAAGTCGTCCCGCGCGGCCGTCGGTGGCCGCCGGTCGAGGTCGTCGCCGTCGGGCCCGAGGGTCGGGCGCCGCGCCTGGTGGCCGCCCTCCGGCGCGCACGGCGCGGGTTCCTGTACGCGCCGCTGCCCGGATACGGCGTCGCACGCGTGTGCCGGGCGTGCGGCCAGCCCGCAGCGTGCGCCGTCTGCGGCGGGACGCTCAGGGCCGAGGAGGGGCGCATCCGGTGCGCGGTGTGCGGCGCGCAGGGGCGGTGTGCCGTCTGCGGCGCCTCGGCATTCGGAGTGGCGCCGGGCGGCGCCGAACGCGTCGAGGAGTGGGCTCGCCGGACCGCCGGCGTCCCGGTGACGCGGATCGCCCCCGACGACCCGCCCCGGCCGCCCGGCGCCGAGGAGGTGCTCGTCGGCGGGGTCGAAGCCGTGAAGGACTTCGGCCCGCTCGGGCTGGACCTGGTGGGGATCCTGGACGCAGACCTCGCTGCGCGCCGGCCGGGGCTCTCGGCCCGGGAGCGGGCCCTCGCGACGTGGTTCGAGACGGCGGCCTGGGCGGTACCGCGCGGCCGCGTGATCGTACAGACCCGCGTGCCGAACGACCCAGCCGTCCAGGCGCTCGTCGCCGGGCGCCCGGAACGGTTCCACCGGTTCGAGGCCGCCCGGCGGGCCGAGGCGGGGTTCCCCGTCGGCGCGGCGGTGTTCCGCGTCAGCGGGACGGCGGAGCTCGAGGCGGAGCTCTCCGCGCTCGATCCGCGGCTGCTCGTCGCGGCGGGGCTCGGGGACCAGACGGTATGCTTGCTCGCGCTCGAGCCCGGGAGCGTTGCGTCGTTCGGTCGTGCCGCGCGCGCGCTCGCCGAACGCGGCGTCGTCACCCGTGTCGAGGCGGAGCCGCACCTGTAGGTGTCCGGATCTCGGCAGGGAGAGGTGGTGGATGACGGTCCTGCAGATCCGCACGCTCGGTGATCCGGTGCTCCGACAGGTCTGCGCACCGGTGCAGCGTTTCGACGGCTGGCTGCGGCGGACGGCGGACGACATGCTCGAGACGATGTACGCCGCCCCCGGCGTGGGACTGGCCGCGAGCCAGGTGGGCATCGGGATGCGGTTCTTCGTCTATGACGACGGCGACGGGCGGACGGGCTTCGTGGCGAACCCCGAGCTGTCCGAGCTCGACGGGGCCGACACGATCGACGAGGGGTGCCTGTCGATCCCCGGACCGTTCTACCCCACCCTGCGGGCGGTGACCGTGCGGCTCCGCGGCCAGGACCTGGGCGGTGAGATGTTCGAGCTGCGGGCCGAGGGGCTCCTCGCGCGGATCTTCCAGCACGAGACCGACCACCTGAACGGTGGTCTGTACATCGACCGCCTGGACGACGAGGGGCGCCGCGACGTGATGCGGCAGCTCCGGGAGCTGGAGCTGAAGCGCGCCGGATCCTGACCTCCGGATGACAGGAACGATGACCCAGACCCGTGCGCTCCGCGTGGCGTTCCTCGGCAACGACGCATGGTCGGTCCCGTCGCTCGCCGCGATCGCCGGGTCCCAGCACCAGGTCGTCGAGGTCGTGACCGCCGAGCCGAAGCCGGCTGGACGCGGCAGCCACCTCACCCCGACGCTCGTCGCGGTCGAGGCCGAGCGTCTGGGCCTCCCGCTCCTGCAGACGCCCACCGTGAAGAGGGGGCCGGGATCCGAGGAGCTGTCCGCGGCGGCCCCGGACGTCCTTGCCGTCGTGGCGTACGGCGAGATCCTGCCCGTGACCGTCCTGCGCATCCCGACGATCGCGCCGGTGAACCTGCATTTCTCGCTGCTGCCCGAGCTCCGGGGAGCGGCGCCGGTCCAGACCGCGCTCCTGGCGGGGCTCGACCGTACCGGCGTGACGACGATCGTGATGGAGCAGGGGATGGACACGGGTCCGGTGATCCTGCAGCGGGAGGTGCCGATCCTTCCGGAGGACGATGCGGGATCCCTCGGCGCACGCCTGGCCGAGGTCGGCGCGGAGGTCCTCGTCCGGACGCTCGACCTGCTCGCCGCCGGGCCCGTGGCGTCCACGCCGCAGGATCCGAGCCGTGCGACGTTCGCGCCGAAGCTCCGGCCCGAGGATCGGGTACTCGACTGGAGCAACCGCGCCGTGGACCTCGTGAACCTCGTCCGCGCGCTGTCGCCGGAGCCCGCCGCCGCCACCACGTTCCGCGGAGACCGGCTGAAGGTCTTCCGGGCGGAGGTCGCCGAGGCACTCGGCGAGCCGGGGCGGGTCGTCGAGGTCTCGAAGCGGGGCATCGTGGTGGCGACGGTCGAGGGGGGCGTGCGCCCGCTGGTCGTCGCTCCCGCCGGCCGGCGCGTTATGCGGATCGAGGACTTCGTGAACGGGTTCCGTCCCGAGGTCGGCGAGCGACTCGGGTGACCGCCCCCCGTCGCCCGTCCCGCCCCGCCGGCCAACGCCGAGGAACGCTCGCCGACCCCACGGCCCGCTCGGTCGCGCTCGACGTGATCCGCCGGGTGACCGAGGGCGACGCGTACTCGAACCTGACGCTGCGCTCGGCGCTCGAGCGAGCGCGGCTCTCGGATCGAGATGCGGCGCTCGCGACCGAACTGGTCTACGGGACGCTGCGGAAACTCACGATCCTCGACGCCGCGCTCGGCCGGCTGGTCGACCGTCCGCTCGCATCGACCCCGCACCAGGCGCTCGCGGCTCTCCGGCTCGGCGCCTACCAGATCCTCCACACCCGGATCCCGGCGCACGCGGCCGTGGCCGAGACCGTGGCCCTCGCGCCCGAGCGCCAGCGCGGCTTCGTGAACGCGGTCCTGCGGCGCCTGACGGCCGAAGGCCTGGTCGAGCCGGCCGGCTCGGACGATGCCGCGGTCGGCCTGCGCACCGGCCTTGCCGAGTGGGCGGTCCGCGAGCTCCGGGCGCTGCTACCCGCGGGTGAGGTCGAGGCCGCAGCCACCGCCCTGGCCGAGCGTGCGCCGGTGTCGCTTCGCGTGCATCGCGGTCGCGTGCACGTGGACGACGTCGAGCGCCGACTCGCCGAGTCCGGCGTACCGACCGAGCGGGGTCGGATCCACGCGGGGTCGCTGCTGCTCAGCGATGGCGGCTCGCCGGTCGGGCTCCCCGGGTTCGCCGATGGCTGGTTCACCGTCCAGGACCAGGCCTCGTCGTTCGTCGTGACGGCGCTGGGTCCGCGTCCGGGGGAGCGGGTCCTCGACATCTGCGCCGGGCCGGGAGGAAAGTCCGGGCACGCCGCCTGGATGGTCGAGCCGGGCGGGGTGCTCATCGCAGCCGACGTCTCGGAGGCCCGGCTGCGGCTCGTCGCCCGGACGTGCGAGCGGCTCGGCACGCGGGCGCACCTCGTGGTCCAGGACGGACGCCGGCCCGCGGTCCGCGAGGGATTCGAGCGGGTCCTCGTCGATGCGCCGTGCTCGGGGATCGGGTCGGCGCGGCGGCGCCCCGAGCTGCTCTGGCGGGCACGGAAGGCGGACCTCACCGGGCTCTCGCGCCTCCAGGTCGGGATCGCCACGGGCGCGGCGGGTCTGCTCGTTCCCGGCGGAAGGCTGGTGTACTCGGTGTGCACGTTCCCGCGCGCCGAGACCGACGCGGTCTGCGACGCTCTCCTGCGGCGGCGGCCCGACCTGGAGCCCGAGCCTATCGACGGTCCGGACGGTCCTGCGGAGCGGGTCCGGCTGTGGCCGCACCGCCACGGGTGCGACGCGATGTTCGTCGCGGCGTTCCGCCGGACGAGCCTGCGCCGGCCGGACCCTGCTCACCGGTAACATACGCGGGATGGGCAAGCTGTCCGCCTCGATCCTGTCGGCCGACCTCGCGCACCTGGCGGATCAGGTCGAGCTGGTCGAGGCGTACGCGGACGTGATCCACGTCGACGTCATGGACGGGCACTTCGTCCCGCCGATCACGATGGGTTCGGTGGTCGTGGCGTCCCTGCGGCCCCACACGGGCCGCGTGCTCCACGGCCACCTCATGGTCGAGGGCCCCGAGGGGCTGTTCGACGACCTGGCACAGGCGGGGATGGACGTCGTCTCGTTCCACATCGAGTCGGTCGAGGACCCCGAGCCGGTCATCCGCAAGGCCCGCGGCGCCGGCATGGGCGTGGGCATCACCCTGAGCCCGGAGACGGCGCTGGAGCGGATCTATCCCTACCTGGACGATCTCGACGACGTGATGATCATGAGCGTGCACCCCGGGTGGTCCGGCCAGCGGTTCATCCCCGAGGCGCTGCCCAAGCTCGAGGCCGCGCGCGCCGAGCTCGACCGCCGGGGCCTGGCTGCCGACCTCGAGATCGACGGTGGGGTGAAGCTCGAGAACGCGAGGCGCTGCGTGGAGGCGGGGGCGACCGTCCTCGTGGCGGCCTCGGCGATCTTCCAGGCCGAGGACATCGCCGCCGCGGCGCGGGACCTGAAGGCGATCGCCGAAGGGAGAGCGTGATGCCTGAGACGATCCTGGTCGTCGACGACGATCCGGACATCGCGCGGTTCGTCGAGGTGAACCTGCGGAGTGCCGGCTACGACGTGAGCGTGGCGTCCGACGGCGAGCAGGCGCTCGAGCGCGCCGCACAGCTGCGACCCGACCTCGTGCTCTTGGACGTGATGATGCCGCGGATCGACGGGTTCGAGGTCGCTCAGCGCCTGCGCCGGAACCCGCAGACCGCCAACACCTCGATCATCATGTTGACGGCGAAGGCCCTGTCCACCGACAAGGTGCTCGGGCTCACCGCGGGCGCGGACGACTACATCATCAAGCCGTTCGACCCGATCGAGCTCCTCGCCCGCGTGAAGGGGACGCTCCGCCGGGCGAAGGAGATGCGGAACCTATCGCCGCTCACCGGCCTGCCCGGCAACATCCGGATCCAAGAGGAGATCGAGCGCATGGTGCGTGAGGGCCGGGAGTTCGCGGTCCTGTACTCGGACCTCGACAACTTCAAGGCGTACAACGACCAGAAGGGGTTCGTCCGCGGCGATCGTCTGATCCAGGCGACCGCCCGCATCATCCAGGACGCGGTCGTCGAGTTCGCGGGCGCCGACGGCTTCGTGGGCCACGTGGGCGGCGACGACTTCGTGGCCGTGGCCCCGCCGAACGTCGCCGAGGACATCGCGAAGCGGATCGTCGAGCGCTTCGATGCGGAGATCCAGGGCTTCTACGACCCCGAGGACGTGGAGCGCGGGTACGTGGAGGTCGAGGACCGCAAGGGCGTGCTCCAGCGTCTGCCGCTCGCAGGCGTCTCGGTCGGCATCGCCACGACCAGCGTCCGCTCGTTCGCTCACTACGGCGAGGCGGTCTCGGTGGCCACCGAGATGAAGCAGTTCGCCAAGCGGGAGTCCGGCTCCAGCTACGCCGTCGACCGCCGCGCCACCACCTGAGCCCCGCACCCGCAACGCAGACGACCCGAGGGCCTATACTTGCTGGTCGAAAGCCTGTCTTCGGGGCGGGGTGCGAATCCCCACCGGCGGTGACAGTCCGCGACCCTTCGACAGCCAGTCGAGGGTGGACCCGGTGCAACTCCGGGACCGACCGTGAAAGTCGGGATGGGAGAGGACGGGCGGTGCCGGTCGCGGCGTGAGAGCCGCGCGGCTCCCTGCCCTTTCCCCGCACGACCGCCTCGGGAGGAGAAGCGTGTCCGACGAGGCGTACATCGAGCGGGCCCTGGCGCTCGCGGAGCGGGGGAGGGGGCTCGTCTCTCCGAACCCGATGGTCGGCGCCGTCGTCGTGGCCGGTGGCCGGATCGTCGGTGAGGGTCATCACGAGGGCCCGGGCCGGGCCCACGCCGAGGTCGTCGCGCTCCGCGAGGCCGGTGAGGCCGCCCGCGGCGCCACGATCTACGTGACGCTCGAGCCCTGCGACCACCGGGGCCGTACCGGGCCCTGCACCGAGGCGATCGGGGACGCCGGGATCGCGCGGGTCGTGGCCTCGATGCGCGATCCGAACCCCATCGTGGACGGCCGCGGCTTCGAGAAGCTCCGCGCCGCCGGGATCCAGGTCGACGAGGGGGTCCATCGCGAGGAGGCCGGGCGCCTGAACGAGGCGTTCGCGAAACACGTCCGCACCAGTCTGCCGTTCGTCGTCTGGAAGATGGCCGCCAGCCTGGACGGCAAAGTGGCCTCCCGCGACGGCACCTCCCGGTGGATCACCGGCGAGGCGGCTCGTGCCGACGTCCACCGCCTGCGCGCCGCGGCCGACGCGATCGTCGTCGGCGCCGGGACCGTGCTCGCCGACGACCCCAGCCTCACCGTCCGGATGCCTGGCTACCGCGGGCGGGCGCCGCTCCGCGTACTCGTCGACGCCCGCGGTCGGGTGCCCGGCTCCGGCGACCTGTTCACCGACGAGGCTCCCACGCTCGTGGCGACGACGTACCTGGCGTCCGAGGACCGCCGGCGCGAGTGGGGGGACGCCGGTGCGGAGGTCGCGGTGTACGAGGCCGAGGGCGACGGCGTCCCGCTCGGTCGGCTGATGGAGGACCTGGGGAAGCGAGACGTGCAGGGCGTGCTCCTCGAGGGGGGTCCGACGCTCGCGTGGTCGGCCGTGGAGGAGGGCGTGGTCGACAAGGTGGTCGTGTACCTGGCGCCGAAGCTGATCGGCGGGCGGGACGCGCCCACGGTGCTCGGAGGGCGCGGGTTCGCGCCGATCGCAAGCGCCCTCGGGCTGCGCGTCCGGGAGTTCGATCGCGTGGGCGAGGACCTGAAGGTGGAGGCGGATGTTCACCGGGATCGTTGAGGAGCGCGGGGCCGTCCGCGAGATCGGGTCGTCCCGGATCGCCGTCCGCTGCGCCACGGTGAACGGGGACTCGGTCGTGGGCGCATCGGTCGCCGTCAACGGCGTCTGCCTCACCGTGGTCGAGCACAGCGGGGAGCACCTGGCGTTCGACCTCTCCGAGGAGACGCTCCGCCGGACCAGCTTCTCGCGGCTCGCAGAGGACGATCCGGTGAACCTCGAGCGGCCGCTCACGCTCTCGAGCCGCCTGGGCGGACACCTGGTGCAGGGACACGTCGACGGCGTGGGGATCGTGACCGGCTTCGAGCGCGACGAGGCGGGCGGAGCGTGGCTCACGGTCGAGGGACCCGAGGACCTCCGCCGGTACCTCGTCGAGAAGGGATCGGTGTGCGTGGACGGTGTGAGCCTCACCGTCGCCATGCGCGACGAGCGGACCTTCTCGGTCGCGCTGATCCCGCACACGCTCGGCGTGACGACGCTCGGCGCCACGCGCGTCGGGGACCCCGTGAACCTGGAGGTGGACGTGATCGCGAAGTACGTGGAAGCCCTGATGGATGGGAGACCGGCATGAGCCAGACCAGGGAGGACCTCGACCGCTCGGTGTTCGCGACGATCGACGAGGCGCTCGACGAGATCCGCGGGGGTCGGATGGTCATCGTCGTGGACGACGCCGACCGCGAGAACGAGGGCGACTTCATCATCGCGGCCGAGAAGGTGACCCCCGGGGCCATCAACTTCATGGTCACGCATGGTCGCGGCATCGTCTGCATGCCGGTGACCGGTCAGCGTCTCGACGAGCTCGGCATCCCGCTCATGGTGAGCCGGAACAACGAGAGCCACGGCACCGCGTTCGCGGTGTCGATCGATACGAAGGGACGAACGACGACCGGGACGAGCGCGTACGACCGGGCCGCCACCGCGCGCTCGATCACCGACCCCACCCTCACCCACGACGACATCCGGATGCCAGGGCACGTCTTCCCGCTCATGGCGCAGGAGGGCGGGGTCCTGCGGCGGGCGGGGCACACGGAGGCGGCGGTCGATCTCGCGCGGCTCGCCGGGCTGTACCCTGCCGGCGTCCTGTGCGAGGTCCTGCGCGAGGACGGCTCGATGGCACGGCTGCCGGAGCTGGTCGGCGTCGCCCGCGAGCACGGGCTGAAGCTCATCTCGATCGCCGACCTGATCGAGTACCGGAGGCACCGCGAGGTGCTCGTCCGCCGGGTCGCCGAGGCGCGCATCCCGACCGAGCACGGTGCGTTCCAGGCGTACGCGTACGAGAGCGCGATCGATGGGCTCACGCACGTGGCCCTCCTCGCGGGCGACGTGGCGGATGGCGAGGGTATCCTCATCCGCGTCCACTCCGAGTGCCTGACCGGCGACGTCTTCGGGTCGCTCCGATGCGATTGCGGGATGCAGCTGCGCGCCGCGATCGAGGCGGTGGCCGCCGAGGGCCGCGGCGTGATCCTGTACATGCGCGGGCACGAGGGACGGTCGATCGGACTCACGCACAAGCTCCGGGCGTACCTGCTGCAGGAGCAGGGGCTCGACACGGTCGAGGCGAACGAGGAGCTGGGGTTCCCGCCGGACCCGCGGGACTATGGGATCGGCGCGCAGATCCTCCAGGACCTGGGGGTCCGCTCGATGCGGCTGCTCACGAACAATCCGGCAAAGCGCGCCGGGCTCGAAGGCTACGGCCTGTCGATCCTCGAACGCGTGCCGCTCGAGGTCCGCCCGACCCCAGAGAACGAGGGATACCTGCGGACGAAGCAGGAGAAGCTCGGCCACCTGCTGTCGCTCGGCACGGCCTCGCCGGTGGAGCCGCCGTGACCGAGTACCGCGGACGCGAGGAGGCCGGCGGCCGGCGCTTCGCCGTGGTGGCGGGTCGCTTCAACGAGGTCGTGGTCCGCAAGCTGGTTGACGGGACGCTCGACGGCTTCCGGGCGAAGGGTGCCACCGATGACGATGTGGATCTGGCCTGGGTCCCCGGCTCGTTCGAGCTGCCGCTCGTCGCTCGGCGCCTGGCCGGCAGCGGCCGGTATGCGGCGGTCGTGTGCCTCGGAGCCGTGATCCGCGGGGAGACCCCTCATTTCGACCACGTCGCCGAGCAGGCCGCGTGCGGCATCCGGCGCGCTGCCGAGGACAGCGGCATCCCCGTGGTCTTCGGGGTACTCACCACCGACACCTTCGCCCAGGCGATGGATCGCGCCGGCGGCACGCACGGGAACAAGGGATGGGATGCGGCGATGGCGGCGATGGAGATGGCCTCCCTGATCGACCAGCTCCCGGAGGGCTGAGGTGATCGTCGACAAACCCTGGGGCAAGGTCGTGACCTACGCGCTCAACCAACCGAGCTCGGTCCGGGTGATCACCGTGGAACCGGGCGAGGCCACGAGCGTCCACTTCCACCGCCTGCGCGACGAGATGTGGGTCGTGCTGGACCCGGGGCTCACGATCACGATCGGCAACCGCGTGGTGGAGGCGATGGCGGGCGACGAGTTCGCGGTCTCCTCGGAGACCGCGCACCGGATCACGAACGACGGCCAGGTGCGCGGCCGGGTCCTCGAGATCGCCTACGGCTACACCACGGAGGACGACGCCCAGCGCTTGGAGGACGACTACGGCCGGCCGCTCGAGCCCGACTGGTGACCGGCGGAACCCTCACCCGTTGCCCGGCCGCGAGCCCCGTGCTACGCTCCCGCGCGCTCAGGCACCAGGAGGGGTTCGTTGGCAGAGCAGGGCACCGTGAAGTGGTTCAGCAACGAGAAAGGCTATGGCTTCATCTCGCGCGAGGCCGGGGAGGATGTGTTCGTCCACTTCTCGGCGATCGAGGGCGAGGGGTTCAAGACGCTGAACGAGGGCCAGGCGGTCGAGTTCGATATCGTCGACGGCCCGAAGGGCAAGCAGGCGGCCAACGTCCACCCGCTCTCCTGATCGCGACCGAGGGCCGGCCGCCGGCCGCATCGACACCGCCCCGGACCTGCTCCTATACTCTGGGGGAACGGTTCACCGTGTCCAGCGCACGCACCGGCGACAGTCGGTGCGTTCTTGTCGGTAGGAGGTGATGCGGGGTCTCGGCTGATCCGCGTATCAACGACAGGATCCGCTCGCCGCAGGTGCGGCTCGTGGGTCCCGATGGGTCGCAGATCGGGATCGTGTCCACCCAGGACGCGCTCCGCAGGGCCCAGGAGCTCGATCTTGATCTGGTCGAGGTGGCGCCGCAGGCGACGCCCCCGGTCGCCCGGATCATGGACTACGGCAAGTACAAGTACGAGCGGGACATCCGGCAGAAGGAAGCCCGCAAGAAGCAGTCCAAGATCGAGGTCAAGGAGATCAAGTTCCGCCCGAAGATCGATCCTCACGACTACGCCACGAAGAAGGGCCACGTCGTTCGGTTCTTGACGGCGGGAGCGCGGGTCAAGGTGACCATCATGTTCCGGGGTCGCGAGATGGCCCACACGGAGCTCGGTCGCAAGATCCTGGACCGGCTCGTGGAGGACCTGAAGGATCTCGCGGTCGTCGAGGCCGCGCCGAAGCAGGACGGTCGCAACATGATCATGGTCATCGCGCCGACGAAGAAGCCGGCCACGAAGGGGGAGGCGCAGTCGCCGGCCCCCGAGGCTCCGCGGGCGCAGGAAGTGCAGGGGTAGAGATGCCGAAGATGAAGACACACCGAGCCACGGCCAAGCGATTCCGCATCACGCGGACCGGGAAGGTGCTCCACCGGAAGGCCACCGGGAACCACATGCTGACGAAGAAGAGCGGGAGCCGCCGCCGCCGCGTCGAGGGCATGGCCGAGGTCACGGCCGAGCGCACGGCGATCCGCAGGCTCCTGGGGAAGTAGGGGCGATGGCCAGGGTCAAGCGTTCCGTCCACGCACGCAAGAAGCGGCGCGAGGTCCTCGGCAAGGCGAAGGGCTACTACGGCAGCCGCTCCCGCCGCTACAAGGTGGCGAAGGAGCAGGTCATGCACTCGGGCATGTACGCCTACCGTGACCGCCGTGACCGCAAGGGACAGTTCCGGCGTCTGTGGATCGCACGCATCGGCGCCGGCACCCGTCAGCATGGCCTCTCGTACTCCAGCTTCGTGCACGGCCTGACCAAGGCCGGCGTGGAGGTCGACCGGAAGATCCTCGCGGATATGGCGGTCCGCGACCCGGCCGCCTTCGCCGACCTGGTGCGGGTCGCTAAGGACGCCCTCGCCGCCTGACGCTCCGCTCGTTCCGGGTCCGCTCGGGCGTGCGTCGCCACCCGCATAGGATGAGCGTGACCGGCGGCCGCTCGCCGGTACGGAGGCCTCGGTGCTCACGTCCATCCGGAACCCGAAGGTGGCCGCGGCGATCAGGCTGAAGAAGCGCGCCTTCCGCGAGCGCGACCGGGCGTTCCTCGCCGAGGGCGCGCAGGCGGCGGGGGAGGCGCTGGGGCGGCGGGGCGGGCTCTCGGCGCTGTTCCATACGGACCCCGCCCATCCGCTCGTCCGCGCGGCGACAGAGGCCGGCGTGGACGCGCACCACGTGAGCCCGGAGGTGATGCAGCGGCTCACCTCGACCGTGACCCCGCAAGGGCTCGTCGGGGTCGCGCCGTTCGTCGACGTCGCGCTCGAGCGGCTGGGCCAGCCGGCGTGCATCGCCGTGCTGCACGCCGTCCGGGATCCCGGGAACGCCGGCACGGTGCTGCGATCGGCCGATGCCGCGGGAGCCGGCGGCGTGGTCTTCTCGGCCTCGTCGGTCGACGCGTACAACCCCAAGACGGTGCGGGCCTCCGCCGGCTCCCTGTTCCACGTCCCGGTGGTCCGCGACGTCGACACGCCCGACGTCGTGGCCGCCCTGCGCGCGAGCGGGTGTCGCGTCTACGCGATGGCCGCCGATGGCGAGACCGACCTGTATCACCTGGATCTCACGCGGCCGACGGCCTTCCTGTTCGGCAACGAGGCGTGGGGCCTGCCGTCGGAGACCGAGGCGCTCGCCGACGCCACGGTGCGCGTGCCGATCCCCGGCCGTGCCGAGTCCCTGAACCTCGCCGCCGCGGCGACGGTATGCCTGTTCGAGTGGGCTCGCCAGCGGCGCGAGGGCCGCCGCGTGGCCCTCGAGACCGTGATCGCCGCCGCCGCCCACGACATCCGCTCGCCGCTGACCGCGATGAAGGGCTTCGGGTACGCGCTCTCGACCCGGTGGGACCAGATGTCGGTCGAGGACCGCGACCTGATGCTCCAGGGGATCGTGTACGACACGGATCGTCTGAACGCGATCCTGCGGCAGCTCGTCGATGCGGCACGGCTCACGGCGGGCACGCTCGAGCTGTTCCCGGTGCGCGTGACCGTCGGGTCCGTCGTCGAGAAGATCGCGGGGGCACTCTCCCGTGACCCGGACCATCCCGGCATCGAGCTCGACGGTCCCGACGTCGAGGCGTTCGTGGACCCGGACCGCCTGCAACTGGTCCTCGAGGCGTTCGTCGAGTCGCTCGTCTGGTGGGCGGACGACGGGCCTGCGCGCGTCACCGCGCGCACGATCGACGGACGGCTCGTCGTCCGCGCCTCCCGTCGCGGAACCTCGCTGTCGCCCGAAGACGCCTCACGCCTGTTCGAGCCGCGAGCCCCGGGAACCGGGGCCGGGAGCAAGATCGGGCTGTGGGTGGCGCTCGGCGTGGCCGAGGCGCAGGGTGGCTCGGCCGGCGTCGAGGTCGACGACGGCGTCTGCTTCGTGCTCGACATCCCGAACGCCGAGGTCCCTGGCTGACTCCGGGCGGCAGGGGGGTGCTTGCTAGACTCCCGGGACCATGGACCCGGCCGGCGCCCGAGCGACCCTGCAGGCCGAGCGCGCCCGCGGGCTCGAGGCGGTGGCGTCGGCGGCGACGCTCGACGACCTGGAGCGCGTCCGTGTCGCGTTCCTCGGCCGGAAGGCGCCGTGGTCCGAGGTGCAGCGCTCGATCGGCTCGTTCGACCCCGACGAGCGGCGCGACCTCGGACGCCTGGCGAACGAGGTCAGGTCCGCGCTCGAGGGAGCGCTCGAGGAGCGCCGGGCCGAGCTCGAGGGCTCGGCGGAGGACGAGCTCCTGCTGGGCGACCGCGTCGATGTCACCCTGCCCGGCCGGCGACCGCGACCGGGCTCGATGCACCCGCTCACGATCGGGCGTGCGCAGATCGTCGACGTGTTCACGCGGATGGGCTACCGGGTTGCGGAAGGGCCCGAGATCGAGGACGACTGGCACAACTTCGAGGCGCTGAACATCCCGCCGGATCACCCGGCGCGCACCATGAGGGACTCGCTCTACGTCGACGTGCCGGGTCTCCTGCTGCGGACCGAGACGAGCGCCGTCCAGATCCGCACGATGGAGAGCCAGGACCCGCCGGTCTACGTCGTCGTGCCGGGCCGCGTGTATCGGCGTGAGACCGCCGATGCCACGCACGGCTCACTGTTCCAGCAGGTCGAGGGGCTCGCCGTGGACGAGGGCATCTCGTTCTCCGACCTGAAGGGCACGCTCGAGGCGTTCGCGCGCGCGATGTTCGGTCCGGACCGTCGCGTCCGGCTGAACCCCGACTACTTCCCGTTCGTCGAGCCCGGTTGCCAGGTCGCCGTCTCGTGCTTCCTGTGCGACGGGGCCGGGTGCCGGGTCTGCGGCAACGGGTGGATCGAGCTCCTCGGCGCGGGCATGGTGCACCCGAAGGTCCTGGAGAACTGCGGGTACGACGCCGAACGCTACACGGGCTTCGCGTTCGGGGTTGGCATCGAGCGCGTCGCGATGGTGCGGTACGGCGTGAACGACCTGCGGCTGTTCTACGAGGGGGACCTTCGCTTCCTCGAGCAGTTCGAGGGGGTCGCGTGAAGATCGTCCTCGGCTGGCTCCGCGAGATCTGTCCGACCGAGCTCCCGGCCGAGGAGCTCGCGGAGCTCCTCACCCACAAGGGCGCCGAGGTCGAGGCGATCGAGCGGCCGTGGGAGCGCCTGCGGGGGGTGATCGTCGCCCGCGTGCTCGAGGTTCGGGATCACCCGAACAGCGAGAAGCTCTGCCTCGCGCGCGTGCAGACCGGGGCGGGGGAGCAGGAGGTGGTCGTGGGGGTGCGGAACATGGGGCCCGGCGACCTGGTGCCACTCGCGGGGCCGGGCGCGACCGTGCCGCTCCTGCCCGAGCCGCTCGCCGCGCGCGAGATCCGCGGCGTCGTCTCGAACGGCATGCTGTGCGCCCCCGACGAGCTCGGCATCTCGCCCAGCCACGAGGGGATCCTGATCCTCCCCGAGGGACTCGAGCCCGGCCGCGACGTGAAGGAGCTGTTCGGGTTGGACGACGCGGTGCTCGACATCGAGGTCACGCCGAACCGCTCGGACTTCCTCTCGGTGATCGGCATCGCGCGTGAGGTCGCGGCCGCGACGGGAACCCCGCTCCGGGTCCCCGTCGCCTCGTTCGACGAGGATGCGGAGCGCGCGGCGGACGTGGCGACCGTGCGCATCGACGACCTGGATCGATGCCCCCGATACCTGGCGCGCATCGTCCGCGGCGTCCGCCACGTGCCATCGCCGATCCGGGTGCAGGCCCGGCTCTCCGCTTCGGGGATGCGACCGATCTCGGCGTCGGTGGACGCCTCGAACTACGCGATGCTCGAGCTCGGCCAGCCGCTGCACCCCTTCGACCTGTCGTTGCTCGAGGGCCCGGGGATCGTCGTCCGCCGCGCCGCGGACGGGGAGACCCTCGTCACGCTCGACGGCGTCGAGCGCACGTTCACGCCGGACGACCTGCTGATCTGCGACCTCGAGCGTCCCGTCGCCGTCGCGGGCGTCATGGGCGGGCAGGTCGCCGAGGTCTCGGAGGCGACCAGCGACATCCTTCTCGAGAGCGCGTCGTTCGAGCGCGGTGGGGTCCAGCGCACGCGGCGCCGGATCGACCTGTCGAGCGAGGCATCGATGCGCTTCGAGCGCGGGGTCGACCCCGAGGCTGTCCCCCGTGGCGCCGATCGCGCGTGTCAGCTGATGGCCGAGTGGTGCGGTGGGAACGTGCTCGCGGGTGCCGCCGAGGCCGGCGACGTCCCCGAGCGCCTCCGGGTCTCGATGCGCGCCTCCCGGGCCTCCGCCTTGATCGGCTACGAGGTCACCCCCGCAGACGCGGTCGAGGTGTTCGACCGGCTCGCGATGACCTCGGCTCTCGAGGGCGACGTGGTCGCCGTCCAGGTCCCCGGCTATCGCCCCGATATCGAGCGCGAGGTCGACCTGATCGAGGAGGTCGTGCGGGTCCAAGGCTACGAGCGCGTCGGCTCGACCCTCCCCCCGGTGCGCCAGGCGGGAGGGGTACCGCCGACCTACGCCTTCCTCGACCGGACGCGGCACCTCCTGGTCCGGGCCGGGCTTCGGGAGATCGAGATGATCCCGTTCGCCTCCCGGGCCGATCTGGCTCTGACGGGTGGTGACGCCGACGCGATCCGGGTCACGAACCCGATCCAGGCGGACGAGGGCTGGCTCCGCACCCGGCTCCTCCCGGGGCTGCTGAAGACGGTGCGCCGGAACCTGCACCGGCAGGTCCGGAGCGTCGCGGTGTTCGAGGTCGGCACGGTGTTCCGGATGGTCGACGACGGCCCCCTGGAGCGGCCGATGGCCGCCTTCGCGATGACCGGGGCGGCCGACGCCGGGTGGACGGGCGGTGGCCGCGCGTTCGACTTCTTCGACGCCAAGGGCGCCGTCGAGTCCCTGATGACCGAGCTCGGCGTGCCCTGGTCGCTCGGCGAGGCCCTCGACCGCCCGTTCCACCCGGGACGCTCGGCCGATGTGGTGGTCGCGGGGCAGGTCGTCGGGACCCTCGGCGAGATCCACCCCTCGGTCGCAGCGTCGCTCGACCTGACCGGTCGGGTCGCCGTCGCCGAGCTCGAGCTGACGGCGCTCATGGAGGCCGCCGTCGGCACCTTCACCGCCGCCGAGGTCCCGAGGTTCCCGCCGGCCCGGCGTGATGTGGCCTTCGTCCTGCCCGCCGACGCCCCGGCGGCCGCCGTCCAGTCGGCGATCGAAGAGTCCGCGCCACCCCTGCTCTGGTCGTGCCTCCTGTTCGACGTGTTCGAGGGCGATCCGCTGCCGGCCGGGAGGAAGAGCCTGGCGTTCTCGCTCGACCTTCGGGCGCCGGACCGGACGCTCGCGAGCGAAGAGGCCGACGCCGCCGTCGCGGCGATCGCCGAGCGCCTGGCGCGCGACTTCGGCGCCGAGCTGCGGGCCGGCTGATCCGGACATGACCCGGGCATGACCCGGGACGCGCGGGAGCGGCGCAGGGGACCGGGGGATAGACTGGCCCGCATGGATCGCGACTATCTCTCCGTGGACGATCTCTCCGCCGAGGAGCTCGCCGCGTTGCTGGATCTCTCGGCCAAGGTGAAGGCGCAGCCCGGCGACTACGCGGCCCGGCTCGACGGACGCTCGGTCGCCATGATCTTCGAGAAGCCCTCGACCCGCACGCGCGTCTCGTTCGAGGTCGCCGTCGCCTCGACCGGCGGGCACCCGGTGCCGTTGTCCTCCGCCGAGCTCCAGCTCGGCAGGGGAGAGACGATCGAGGATACGGGCCGCACCCTGTCACGCTACGTCCACGCCATCGTGCTCCGGACGTTCGAGCAGGAACGGCTCGAGCTGCTCGCGAGCGCCGCGACCGTCCCCGTCGTGAACGCCCTCTCGGATTTCGAGCACCCATGCCAGGTGCTCGCCGACCTGCTCACGATCCGCGAGGTCAAGGGCGATCTCACCGGACGCACGCTCGTCTACCTCGGCGACGGGAACAACGTGACCCATTCGCTCCTGCTCGGCGGCGCCAAGGCCGGGATGCACCTGCGCGCCGCGACGCCGCCCGGGTTCGAGCCGATCCCACAGGTCGTGCAGCGCGCGACCGAGATCGCCGAGGGCACCGGTGGGACGATCCATCTGTTCCACGACCCGGTCGAGGCCTGTCGAGGGGCCGACGTCCTGTATACCGACGTGTGGGCGAGCATGGGACAGGAGGCGGAGGCGGACGAGCGCGCGCTCGTCTTCCCCGCGTACACGCTCGACGCGCGGAAGGTGGAAGCCGCCGCGGACGACGTCACCGTCATGCACTGCCTGCCCGCGCACCGGGGGCGCGAGATCACCGACGAGGTGATCGACGGACCGCACTCGGTCGTGTGGGACCAGGCGGAGAACCGCATGCATACGCAGAAGGCGCTGCTGCTCTGGCTCCTCGGCGTCGCGTGAACCGCCGGGGCTGAGGTCGGTGCCCAGGACCAACGACGCCGTCGAGGCCGTCCTCCTCGAATACGCGGACCTGCTCTCGATCGTCTCGGAAGACCCCTTCAAGCACCGCGCCTACGAGAAGGCCGCCCGCGCGGTCGGCGGCTTCCCGGCGGACATCGGCACGCTGGACCTGAAGGGCATCCTCGCGATCCCGAGCGTCGGCAAGTCGATCGGCGAGAAGATCCACGAGTTCCTCCAGACGGGGTCGATCGCCACGCTCGAGGAGCTCCGCGCCCAGATCCCCGAGGGCGTCCGCGGGATGATGGCCGTCCCGGGGCTGGGGCCGAAGAAGGCCCTGATCCTGTACCAGCGGCTCGGCATCTCGAACGTCGAGGAGCTCGGCCACGCCGTCGAGACCCACCAACTCGCCGGCCTGAAGGGCTTCGGGGCGAAGACCGAGGAGAACATCCGCAAGGGGATCGAGCGCGCGCGCGCGTCCGGGGAACGAGCGCTGGTGTCGGTCGCGATGGACCTGGCCGAGTACTTCCTCGCGCGCCTGGGCGACCGGCCCGACGTGCGTCGGATCGCGCACGCCGGCTCGCTCCGGCGGATGGCCGAGACGATCGGCGACCTCGACCTCCTCATCGCCGCTCGCGAGCGGGACGCGCCCGCGATCATGGACGCGTTCACCTCCACCGGCGTCGTCCGCGGCGTGATCGCGAAGGGCGAGACGAAGTCGAGCGTGCTCACGCGCGCGGGCCTGCAGGTGGATCTGCGGGTCATCGCCCCCGAGGCTTGGGGCGCCGCGATGATCTACTTCACCGGCTCGAAGCCGCACAACATCCGAATCAGGGAGATGGCCGTGCGCAAGGGGCTGAAGCTGAACGAGTACGGCCTCTTCGACGCGAAGAGCGGCGACCTGATCGTTGCCAGCACCGAGGAGGAGGTCTACGAACGGCTCGGCCTGCCCTGGATCCCGCCGACCTTGCGCGAGGACCGCGGAGAGGTCGAGGCGGCGCTCGAGGGCACGCTGCCGGACGTCCTGACCCAGCGGCAGCTGCGCGGCGACCTCCACACCCACACGAAGCTGACCGACGGCCTGGCGACCCTGGAGCAGATGCTCGACGCGGCATCGGGGCTCGGCTACGCGTACTACGCCGTCACCGATCATGCGCCGAACCTGTTCATGCAGCGGATGACCGACGAGAAGATGCTCGCCCAGCGGGACGAGCTCCGGGCGCTCCAGGACCGGTTCCCGAAGATGACCCTGCTCCACGGCTCCGAGCTCAACATCGACCCGGACGGCGGCGTGGACTGGGGACCGGACTTCCTCGAGGGCTTCGACATCTGCGTGGCATCGATCCACTCCCACTTCAACCAGTCGAAGGCCGACATGACCCGCCGCCTGATCCGCGCGATGGAGAATCCACACGTCCACGTGATCGGGCACCCGACAGCGCGGCTGATCAACCGGAGGGACCCGATCGAGTTCGACCTGGACGAGATCTTCCGGGCCGCCGCGCGCACCGGCACGGCCCTCGAGATCAACGCGTACCCGGACCGGCTGGACCTGAAGGACGAGCACATCGCGTGGGCGAAGCGACATGGGGTGAAGTTCGCCGTGGACACCGACTCCCATGCGACGACGCACCTGGAGGTCATGCGGTACGGGGTCGCGACGGCGCAGCGGGGCTGGCTGACGAAGGAGGACGTCGTCAACGCGTGGCCGCTCTCGAAGCTCCGGCGCTTCCTGCGCAAGGGCCGGTGAAGTTCGGCCGCCGGCTGCCCCGGTCCTTCTTCGCTCGCCCGCCCGGCGAGGTGGCCCCGGACCTCCTCGGCCGGGCACTGGTCCGTGCGCTCCCCGATGGGGTCCGTCTGGCGGCGCGGATCGTCGAGACCGAGGCCTACGAGGAAGGCGACCCGGCGAGCCACTCGTACCGGGGGCGCACGCCGCGCACCGAGGTGATGTTCGGACCGCCGGGCCACCTATACGTGTACTTCACCTACGGCATGCACTTCTGCATGAACGTCGTCGTCGGTCGCGACGGCCAGGGGGCGGCCGTCCTGTTGCGGGCCGCCGAGCCGCTCGAGGGCCTGTCAGCAATGGCCGAGCGGCGCGGGACGGCCGACGTCCATCGGCTGTGCTCGGGCCCGGCCCGGCTGGCGCAGGCGTTCGGGATCGAGCGAGCCGCGAACGGAACCGACCTCGTCGGCGGAGGAGAGATGTGGCTGCGGGAGGGCGAGCCCGTCCCGCCGACGGCGGTGGTTCGGACCACCCGCGTCGGTGTCACCGTCGGGACCGACCGTCCGTGGCGCTACCTGGTCGACGGAGACCCGTTCGTCTCGCCGGGCCGTCCAGCGCGGGTCACGGGTTGACCGAGAGCGTCACGGTCGAGCCGACCTCCGCCTTCGTCCCGCCCCGCGGCGACTGCTTCCACACGGTCCCCGCCCGGTAGTCGCACTCCGGCGAGCCCGGGTCGCACTCCTGCTCGTACGAGATCGCCACGCGGAACCCCGCGTTCCGCAGGCGCGTGGACGCAGCGCCCTCGGCGAGGCCGATCACGTCTGGGACGCTGGCCACCTCGGGCTGCTCGGAGACCGAGATCGTGACGGTGCTGGTCTGCTGAGCCCGCGAGCCGCCGTCCGGATCCTGCGCGACGACGACCCCGCCCGGCTGGCCCGAGGGCACGAGCTCGACGGCGACGTTGAAGCCCGCCGACCGCAGATCCCGCACCGCCTCGCCCTGCTTCATCCCGATCACCGACGGCACCGTCAGGTACTGGTACGACGTCGGCTCCTTGCATACCTTCGTGGGCTCGGACCCCTTGAGGAACTGCAGTGTCTGGATGTTCCCGGGCGGGGTGAACCCGTTCGCGACGCATCCCTGGGTGACGTCGATCTGGACGGTCACGTATTCGACGCCACCGGTCGGCGCGGGGAAGTCCCGCACGGGGATGCGCTTGGTGGCGTTGAACATGAAGGTGTGCCAGATCTGTGCCGGCCAGGTCCCGCCGAAGACCTTGATCCGGGTCCGCGGGTACTGCATCGAGATCTGTCCCTGCGGGAACCCCACCCAGACGGCCGCGACGAGTTGCGGGATCGCGCCGACGAACCACGCATCCCGGTAGAGGTCCTCGGTACCCGTCTTGCCGAACTGGGGGCGGAAGAGCCGGGCGGCCGTGCCGGTGCCGTACTGGACCACCTTCTCGAGGATGCCCTCGGCGACCGACGCGACCGCCGGGTCGACCGCCTGGCGCATCTTCGGGAGCGCCTCGTAGACCAGGTCGCCGTTCGCGTCCTCGATCCGGATCACCGGTGTGGGTTGCACATGTACGCCGCCGTAGGCGAGCGTCCCGTAGGCGGACGCCATCTCCAAGGTGCTGACCTCGTTCGCGCCCAGGACCGCCGCCGGGACCGCGCGCAGCGGCGTCGAGGGCTCGGTGGTCCGCGGACAGCAGCGGATGCCCATGCGCTTGGCGACCTCGACGATCTTCTCGGCGCCCGCGACCGCGTCGCCCCCGCCGAGCTCCACCTCCAGGTTGGCGTACGCGACGTTCACCGAGTTGACCGTCGCGGTCTCGAGGCTGATCGTCCCGTAGCCGCCGCCCTCGGCGTTCTGCGGCTCCCACGAGGTGCCGTTCGAGAGCGGGATCGAGACGGAGGACCCGTTCAGCGGCGACGAGGGCGTGAACCCGTTCTCGAGCGCCGCGACGAGCGCGAACGGCTTGAAGGCGGAGCCCGTCTGCCTCCCCGTGCTCCCCCCGGTCGCCAGGTTGATCCTCGCGAACCGGTCCCTCTCATCCCAGTAGTCGCGCCCGCCGACCATCGCGCGCACGTACCCGGTTCGAGGGTCGATCACGGTCATCGCGGCGTACGGGTCGCGCGCATAGGGCAGGATCTGCCGGACCGCGCGCTCCGCCTGGAACTGCATCCTCGGCGAGAGCGTCGTCGTGATGCGAAGCCCGCCCTTGAACAGGAGGTCGTAGCGATCCGACACCGTCTCGCCGAACTGGGGGTTCGAGAGGAACCACTCCTTGAAGTAGTCGACGAAGTAGGGCGCGATGTACGTGCGCTCATCGGGCGGCCCGATCTGGAGCCCGAGCCGTGACCGCACGGCCTCGTCGTGGATCGTCTGGTCGATGAGCCCCTGTGCGAGCATCGCGTCGAGGACCTGGGCGCGACGGTTCCGCGCACGCTGCGGGTGCGTCACGGGATCGTATTCCGAGGGCGACCGGATCACGCCGGCGAGCAGCGCGGCCTGCGGCAGCCTCAGATCGCTCGCGTCGATCGCGAAGTAGGTCTGGGCGGCGGCCTGCACGCCGTACGCGCCGTTGCCGAAGTACACGGTGTTCAGGTACTCGGTGAGGATCTGCTCCTTCGATTCATCCCCCTCCAGCTGCCACGCGAGGTAGGCCTCTTTGAACTTGCGCGAGAGCGTGACCTCGCCCCCGACGATCAGGTTCTTCACCAGCTGCTGCGTGATCGTCGAGGCGCCCTGCACCACGCGACCCTCGGTCACGTTCGCGTAGGCGGCCCGCAGGAGCGCCTTGAGGTCGACGCCGCCGTGATCCCAGAACCGCTGGTCCTCGATCGCGACGGTCGCGTCTGCCATGACGCGTGGGATGTCCTTCCACCCCACGATGACGCGGTCCTCGCCAGCATGCAGTGGCGTGATGAGCGTGCCGTCCTCGGCGTACAGGAACGACGTCTGGGGGAGCGGTTGGGCGCTCTGGCGCTCCTCCTTCAGGTCGGGGAGGTTGCAGGCCTGCATGACCAGCGCGAGCGCGCACAGCACGGCCACGGGGAGGGTGCGTCGCTGCATCATCTGCCATCTTCGCACAGCCTCGCGGCTGACCCAGGGAGCGTGAACCTACTGGTAGCATCGCCACGCCCATGGGTCCCACCGACCTCGATCAGTTGCTCGCCGGCGTTGCCGACGTGGTGCCAGAGGACGGGCTCCAGCAGAAGCTCGCCCTCGGGCGCCCGCTTCGCGTGAAGCTCGGCATCGACCCGTCGCGGCCGGATCTGCACCTCGGTCATGCGGTCGTGCTGCGCAAGCTCCGACTCTTTCAGGACCTCGGGCACGAGGTCGTCCTCATCATCGGTGACTTCACCGGGCGGGTGGGCGACCCGTCGGGGCAATCCGAAACGCGCCCGTTCCTGACCGAGGAGGAGATCGAGGCGAACGCCAGATCGTACTTCGACCAGGCCGGGACGGTGCTCGACCTGGAGGGCGTCGAGATCCGACGCAACTCGGAGTGGCTCAGGTCCCTGTCGATGGTCGAGGTGCTCGATCTCACGTCGCGGGTCACGGTCGCGCAGATGCTCGAGCGGGACGACTTCCGGCAGCGCTTCCGATCCGGCCGTCCCATCAGCGTGGTCGAGTTCCTCTACCCGCTCATGCAGGCGATGGACAGCGTCGCCGTGCGGGCGGACGTCGAGATGGGTGGCACCGACCAGACCTTCAACCTCCTCGTCGGCAGGGAGATCCAGCGCGCCCACGGGCAGGAGCCGCAGGTCGTGTTCACGATGCCCCTGCTCGAGGGCACCGACGGCATCCGCAAGATGTCGAAGTCCTACGACAACTACGTCGGCCTGACCGAGCCGGCCGAGGAGATGTTCGGCAAGCTCATGAGCATCCCCGACGAGGTCATCGGCAAGTATCTGCTGCTGTGTACGGATGCCGGCCCCGAAGACGTGGCTCGTGTCGAAGCCGGCCTCGCGGACGGGAGCCTGCACCCGAACGACCAGAAGCGGGGGGTCGCGAGGGCGATCGTCGACCTGTACCACGGACCGGGGGCCGGGGCGCACGCGCAGGATCGCTTCGACCTCGTCCATCGGCAGCGCGAGATCCCGACCGACGTCCCCGAGGTCGAGATCCCGGTCTCGGCGATCCGCGACGGTCGAGTGTGGCTGCCGCGGCTCCTCGTGGAGACCGGTCTCGCTTCTTCGAACGCCGAGGCGCGCCGGCTGGTTGGGCAGGGCGGTGTTCGTCTGGGCGGCGAAACGCTCGACGACCCGGAAGCCGAGCTCGAGCCCGACGCGGTCCGCGGAAAGGCGCTGCAGGTCGGTCGTCGGCGGTTCGTTCGACTCGTCTAGCCGAACGAGCGTTCGGCGGTCGCGCGCGATGCTGCTACCATGGCTCAAGCAAGGATAGTGAGTCCCCGGTGCGATGCCCCGACCGGGGGCTGCGGTTGACGCCCCGGCGTTGTGTGCCTACCATAGTGGGTCGGCGCGACCCCTTCTTCGGGATCATCCCCGCCTGGGTGTCGCTCGCACCTTGAGAACTGAACAGTGTGCCAAAAGCCAGTGCGAAACCCCGTCCGAAGGGGACGGCGCGATCCGTCGCGTCCGGCCCCGAACGACGGTCGTACATACGCAACACAGGAGACCAACGGGACGTGCCTGTCCCCGCGGTCGACTTTCCAAACAAGAACGCGGAACCGGCCCTCGGGCCGGACGAAGCGATCTCTACGGAGAGTTTGATCCTGGCTCAGGACGAACGCTGGCGGCGTGCCTAACACATGCAAGTCGAGCGGGAACCCAGGGAGGGGTAACCCTCCTTGGGGGAGAGCGGCGAACGGGTGAGTACCACGTGGGCAACCTGCCCCAGACACTGGGATAACCCCGGGAAACCGGGGCTAATACCGGATACTCCGAGCGGACCGCATGATCCGGTCGGGAAAGCTCCGACGGTCTGGGATGGGCCCGCGGCCTATCAGCTTGTTGGTGGGGTAACGGCCCACCAAGGCGACGACGGGTAGCTGGTCTGAGAGGACGGCCAGCCACACTGGGACTGAGACACGGCCCAGACTCCTACGGGAGGCAGCAGTGGGGAATCTTGCGCTAATGCGCGAAAGCGTGACGCAGCGACGCCGCGTGGGGGATGAAGGCCCTCGGGTTGTAAACCCCTTTCGCCAGGGACGAAGCGAGAGTGACGGTACCTGGAGAAGAAGTCCCGGCTAACTACGTGCCAGCAGCCGCGGTAACACGTAGGGGACGAGCGTTGTCCGGATTCATTGGGCGTAAAGCGCGCGTAGGCGGTCGTGCAAGTCGGTTGTGAAATCCCGGGGCTCAACCCCGGGACTGCGTCCGATACTGTGCGACTGGAGGCAGGTAGGGGAGATCGGAATTCCTGGTGTAGCGGTGAAATGCGCAGATATCAGGAGGAACACCGGTGGCGAAGGCGGATCTCTGGGCCTTGCCTGACGCTGAGGCGCGAAAGCTAGGGGAGCGAACAGGATTAGATACCCTGGTAGTCCTAGCCGTAAACGTTGGGTGCTAGGTGTGGGCGGACATCGACCCCGTCCGTGCCGAAGCTAACGCATTAAGCACCCCGCCTGGGGAGTACGGCCGCAAGGCTAAAACTCAAAGGAATTGACGGGGGCCCGCACAAGCGGCGGAGCATGCGGCTTAATTCGATGCGACGCGAAGAACCTTACCTGGGCTTGACATGCAGGGTGAAACCGTGGAAACACGGTGCTCTACGGAGCCTGCACAGGTGGTGCATGGCTGTCGTCAGCTCGTGCCGTGAGGTGTTGCCTTAAGTGGCGCAACGAGCGCAACCCTTGTCCTTAGTTGCCAGCGGATCATGCCGGGAACTCTAGGGAGACTGCCGGTGCCAAACCGGAGGAAGGTGGGGATGACGTCAAGTCATCATGCCCCTTATGTCCAGGGCTGCACGCATGCTACAATGCGCGGTACAAAGGGCTGCGATCCCGCAAGGGGGAGCGAATCCCAGAAAGCCGCGCTCAGTTCGGATCGGGGTCTGCAACCCGACCCCGTGAAGTTGGAGTCGCTAGTAATCGCAGATCAGCATTGCTGCGGTGAATACGTTCCCGGGCCTTGTACACACCGCCCGTCACGTCACGAAAGTCGGCAACACCCGAAGCCGGTGGCCCAACCCTTGTGGGGGGAGCCGTCGAAGGTGGGGCTGGCGATTGGGACGAAGTCGTAACAAGGTAGCCGTACCGGAAGGTGCGGCTGGATCACCTCCTTTCTAAGGAGCACACACCCCGCACGCCCGACATCCGTTCGGGTGGCACTGGTGGTGTTCACTAGTGGAATCATCGATGAACGCCCGCGTCCCGCGGGTCTGTCGTCCTCAGTACTACCCGCAGCGCGAGCTGGGGGTGTGGAACCTGGGCGGTGGCCGGTGGGGGTTGGGTTTTGGCACGCTGTTGGGCCCTGAGGAATCAGGCCCGTGACCCCGTTGCTCGTGAGAGCTGCCGGTTGGATGTTGTCTGGCTGGTGGGGTGGGTTGGTTGTTCTGTGCCTCCTTTCCCTGGTTGGTGCCGGTGGTGCCGGGTGGGGGTTGGTGGG
>DASTHN010000081.1:0-3907 GCA_035718185.1 Actinomycetota bacterium | reverse complement strand
CGTGCTGAAGATGACGCTCTACTTCACGCACGAACTGCTGATGATGCTCGGAAGGGCAGGCTTCTCGGACATCGTGCTCCGCGGGGACTACACGGACGAGGGGCCGACGGGCGATACGGAGTTCGTCGTATTCATCGCGCGGAAGCCCGGTTGATCGACCCAAGCCGACGGACGATCATCATGCGCCGGTCCGTTCCGATGCGTCCCGCGACAGCTCCTCTCCGGCGGCGTCCTCGAGCAGCGTGACGAGCGCGGCGTGATCGAGTTCACCGCGTCCCGCGTCGACGAGCGCCTGGAGAGCGGCCGCCACCACGTCGAACGATGGCACCGGCGAGCCGAGTTCCTCGGCGACCTCGGTGATGATCCGGGCATCCTTGCGGTGCAGCGCGGCTCGAAACCCCGGCGTGAAGTCGCCCTCGAGCATCCGTTTCCCGTGGACCTTGAGGATCCTGCTCCCGGCGAACCCGCCGAGCAGAGCCTCGCGCACCACCGCCGGATCGACCCTCGCCTTGGCCGCGAGCACGAGCGCCTCGGCAACGGCCTGGATCGTCGACGCCACGATCAGCTGGTTGCACGCCTTCGCGACCTGCCCGGCGCCGGCGCCGCCGACGCGGGTCACGTTCTCGCCCAGGACGCGCAGGAGGGGCAGCGCGCGCTCGAACGCTTCCTCGGGACCGCCGACCATGATCGAGAGCGTGCCGTCCATCGCGCCCCGCTCGCCGCCGGAGACCGGCGCGTCGAGCATCGCCACGTCGCGCTCCGTGAACCGCGCCGCGAACCGTCGCGCGGCGGTCGGGTCGATCGTGCTCATGTCGATCATGAGCGACCCCCGACGGATCCCTTCCGAGATGCCACGTCCGCCGAAGAGGACGCGCTCCACGTCGGGCGTGTCGGGAAGCATCGTGATCACGACGTCGGTGACCGCCGCGACCTCGCTGGGCGACTCAGCTCGTTCGGCGCCGGCTCCGACGAGTGCGTCGACCGGTTCGGGCGATCGCGAGTGGACGACCACGTCGAGGCCGGCCCGCACGAGGTTCGTCGCCATCGGCCTGCCCATGACCCCGAGCCCGATGAACCCGATCCGTTCCACGCTCGCCTCCGGGGCCTCGGTGCGCCTCAGGCCGACCCGGGGACCGGGACGGCGAGGCCGGCCGCCCCCGGCTCCGACGTCTCGAACGATGCGCCGCTCCGCCCGAGCATCTCCATCGCGAGCTGCGCCCGTCGGACCCGCTCGCGGCTGAGCGCGACCGCGGTCGCCTCGATGTGCGTTCCCGATGGATAGATGTTCGGCGCGTTCCGGAGGCCGAGCTTCACGTACACGGGCGCGGCCACACGGATCAACTCGGGCAGCTCGTAGAACCGCACGAAGCCGCCCAGGTTGTCCGGCGCCTCGATGTAGAAGTCGATCGGCACGTCGACGGCGGCGCGGATCGCCGCGATCTGGGCGAGCGACAGGTCCGTGACGAGGTTGAGCGTGTTCGCGCCCAGGTCCACGAGCACGCGGGCCGTGCTCGGGTTCGCGATCGGGAACGCGACCGAGATCTTCGCCTGCATGTCGCGCGGCAGGACGCCCGCCTCGCGCATCTCCTGGAACGCCGCGAGCAGGCCGACGTCGGTGATCAGCACGCTCCGGACGCCGTGCGCGGCCGAGCGCCGGATGTCCTCGAGGGCGAACACGATGCCCTCCTGCCCGTGGCTGGAGCTCCCGACGTGCGCCCCACCCTGCGTGCGAGCGGTCGCCGAGGTTCCCCATGCGGCGGTCGGCTGCGCGAACAGGCTCACCTCGACCCGGGCGTCGGCCGCGAGCCGGACCATCTCGTCCAGCTCATCGTCGGTCAGGAGGAACCCGCCACTCCCCTGCGAGACGCGATGGACGGGAACGTCACGCCGCTCCGCCTCGTCCAGGACGGCCTCCAGGGACCGCGGACCCTCCGTGCTCGGGATCTCGATGCGGAACGCGGCGCCGTCGGGGAACCGCTTCGGCGAATCCGGGAGCGCGGACAGGTCGCCGGGCGGAAGCCCGATGGACTCGAGGAACGATCGCGTCGTCTCCATGGTCTGCTCGCGAGAGATGGGAACGATATCATCCGGCGCACGCGATGAAGATCACGGGCGTCTCGACGTGGGTCGTCGATGCGGGCGACCGGGACTGGGTCTTCGTCCGCGTCGAGACGGACGAGCCCGGGCTGGTCGGCTGGGGAGAATCGTCGCTCGGTTGGCAGACGAACGCCGTCCGCGGCGCGGTTCGAGATCTCGAGCCGCTGCTCGTCGGCCAGGACCCCCGTCCCGTCGAGCGCCTCTGGCAGACGATGACGCGCGGCATGTACTTCAGGGGCGGCATCGTGACGATGAGCGCGGTCTCCGGCATCGATCAGGCGATCTGGGACATCAAGGCCAAGGCCCTCGGCGTTCCGCTGTACGAACTCCTCGGCGGTCCGGTCCGTGACCGCGTTCGGACCTATGTGAACCTCGGATCCGAGCTCGGGGGCGACGCGCGGCGACCGGAGTCGTGGGCGGATGCCGCCCGTGCGAGCCGCGAGGCGGGGTTCGACGCGATGAAGGCCTACCCGGTGGCGCCGGCTCGACCGCTCGAGGGAACGGCGGCGCTGCGTGCGATGGAGGAGCTGGTCGCGGCGGTCCGGGAGGGCGCCGGAGACGACGCCGACGTCATGGTGGACCTCCACGGTCGCACCTCGCCCGCGATGGGCATCCAGGTCGCCCGGGCGCTCGAGCCGCTCCGTCCCTGGTTCCTCGAGGAGCCATGTCAGCCGGGGAACGTCGACGCCATGGTCGAGGTGGCGCGAGCGACCCGTATCCCGATCGCGACGGGCGAACGTCTCGTTACCCGGAACGAGTTCCGCGAGCATCTCGAGAAACGGGCCTGCGCCATCATCCAGCCGAACGTCTGCTACTGCGGCGGCGTGTCCGAAGTACGGCGCATCGCGGCGTTGGCCGAGGCCTCGCTCGTTCCGGTTGCCCCACACAACCCGAACGGACCGATCGGGACCATGGTGAGCATCCATCTCGCGCTGGCTCTGCCGAACTTCCTGATCCTCGAACAGGTGCGCGGCGACGTGCCCTGGCGCGGAGAGGTCGTGGACGTGCCGCTCGTGACGGCCGGCGGATACGTCGACCCTCCGACGCGCCCCGGGATCGGGGTCGAGCTCGTCGAGGACGTCGCCGCCGCGCATCCCGGCGGATCGCCGCGGCCGCACCTCGTGTTCGCCCCCGACGGCTCGCTCCTGGACTGGTAGGCGAATGGTGACCCTCGACGGGCGGGTGGCGTTCGTGACCGGCGGGGCCCGCGGCATCGGACGCGCGTGCGTCGAACGCTTGCAGGCGACCGGTGCCTCGGTGGTCTTCGTCGACGTCGACGAAAGGGAGGGACGCGACGTCGCCGGAGCGCTCGCCGATGGAGCGGCCCCCGTGGCGTTCATGCCTTGCGACGTCACGTCGGAGGAGCAGGTGGCCGAGGCCACCGCGTTCGCTGTGGAGCGGTTCGGGACGATCGATGTACTCGTGGCGAACGCGGGCATCGACCGATCCTTCGACGCGGCGACCATGACCGAGGCCGAGTGGGAGCACTTCCTCGGCATCGACCTCAAGTCCGTCTGGCTGTCGGCGAAGCACGTGCTGCCGAGGATGCGCGGCCAGCGGCGTGGGTCGATCGTCACGATCGCCTCGATCCACGCGTTCGTGACGACCGCGGGGAAGTTCCCGTACGCGGCCGCCAAGTCCGGCGTGGTCGGCATCACCCGCAGCCTCGCGCTCGACGAGGGGCGCTACGGGATCCGCGCCAACGCCGTCTGTCCCGGCTACACGCGGACCCGGATGGTGATGGACGGCATACGTGCGGCGGACGATCCGGCGGCGGCCGAGCGCGAGATGCTCGCGATGCACCCGCTCG
>DASTHN010000080.1:0-12820 GCA_035718185.1 Actinomycetota bacterium | reverse complement strand
CGAGTACGACGAGGACGCCGGCAGCGTCACGCTCATGACGCTCCACATCGCCAAGGGGCTCGAGTTCCCCGTCGTCTTCATCATCGGGATGGAGGACGGCGTCTTCCCCCATTACCGCTCGATGGGGGACCAGGCGGAGCTGGAGGAAGAGCGCCGGCTCGCCTACGTCGGGATCACCCGGGCGCAGCGGCGGCTGTACCTGTGCCACGCGTGGAGCCGCACGCTGTTCGGTACCACGTCGTACAACCCGCCGTCGCGGTTCCTCGGCGAGATCCCGGGCGAGCTGCTGCGCTCGCTCGAGGGCGATGAGGAGGAGGCCGGGTCGATCATCGGGGGCGGCGGTCGCTCGCCGATCCGCGAGGCGGTGACCACCGGGCGGCGCGAGCCGCTGCAGGTCGGGGCCGGGGACACGGTCGTGCACGACAAGTGGGGCGAAGGGGTGGTCCTGGACGTGAGCGGGATGGGCTCGGACGCCGAGGCGACCGTGCGCTTCGAGGACGCGGGGGAGAAGCGACTGCTCTTGGCGTACGCTCCACTCAGGAAAGGAGGCGGATGAGGAGCGGGCGTCTCTTCGCACCCGCGCTCGCGCTCCTCGCGGGCGTGGCCTCCTCGTGCGGGCCGGTGGAGGAGTCGATCCGGCCGGACGTCGCCGCGGCGGCCGAGGGCTGCACGATCTCGGGCACGGCGCGCGACGACGTCCTCCGGGGCACGCCTGGGGGAGACACGCTGTGCGGACTCGGCGGCCACGACGTCCTGATCGGTGGCGGGGGAGGGGACACCTTGATCGGTGGCCCGGGCAGCGACGGGCTCTACGGCGGCGCCGGCGCGGACTCGCTCGACGGCGGGGGCGACATCGACCTCCTGGAGGGCGGGCCGCGACGCGACCTCCTGGACGGCGGGCCCGGCGGCGACCGATGCGAGCCGAACCAGCACGACCGCGCGGCCAGCTGTTGGGAACCGGGGAAGGCTCCCGTGATCGCCGCGGCCGGCGACATCGTCTGCACGCCTGGCGCCTCGCCGAGCGCGACCACATGTCAGCACAAGGCGACCGCGGACCTGCTGGCGCGACGCGACCCGTGGCTCGTCCTCACCCTCGGCGACAACCAGTACGAGGATGGAGCGCTCGAGGCCTTCCAACGCTCCTACTCGGCTTCCTGGGGGCGCGTGAAGGCGATCACGCGGCCGTCGGTCGGCAACCACGACTACCACGTTGCCGGGGCGCGCGACTACTTCTCCTACTTCGGCACGCCGGCGGGCCGGCGAGGGAAGGGCTACTACAGCTTCGACGTCGGGGACTGGCACGTGATCGCGCTCAACTCGAACTGCGGGGAGGTCGGAGGCTGCGAGAGGGGCTCGCGCCAGGAGAGGTGGCTCCGCAGGGATCTGGACGCGCACCCGTCCACGTGCACCCTGGCGTACTGGCACCACCCGCGGTTCTCCTCGGCCCTCCACGGCAACAACGCGCTGATGGCCGCCTTCTGGCGAGCGCTGCACGACGCCGGTGCCGACGTCGTGCTGAACGGGCACGACCACACCTACGAGCGCTTCGCGCCGCAGGACCCGCGGCAACGCGCCGAGAGCAACGGGATCCGCGAGTTCATCGTCGGCACCGGCGGCCGGAGCCACTACGGGTTCGGGTCGCCCGAGCCGAACAGCGAGGTGCGGAACTCCAACGCCTTCGGCGTGCTCGAGCTCACGCTGCGCGCCGACGGGTACGACTGGCGGTTCGTCCCCGCGGCCGGCGACACGTTCGAGGACTCCGGTACCAACACGTGTAGCGCATGACGCCGCTCTTCGACCTGGCCCGCGCCGATTGCGAGCGCATGGGCGCCGGCGCGCTCGCCCAGCCGGTCAACACGGTGTCGAGCCTTGCCTACCTGCTGGTCGGGCTGTGGGTCCTCGGGCTCTCCACGCGGTCCCCCGGCCGGCGGGTCGAGCTCGCCGTGTTCGGTGTGGCGGTCGCCATGAACGCCGCAGGGGGCCTCGCGTTCCACGGCGTGCAGATGTGGGGGGCGCGGTGGGTCCACGACGTGGCGATCCTGGCGGTGCTCGGGTTCGTCGTCGCGTTCGGTGCGGCCCGCCTGCTCGGGCGCTCGACGCCGTGGACGATGGCGGTGTTCGGGGCCGGCCTGGCGACGCTCGGCGTGGTGATCGCCGCGTGGCCGGCGACGGTGCAGGGGATCTCGGGGGTGCTGGCCGTGACCGCGGGTGTCACGGAGGTGGTCGAGTACCGGCACGAGATCCCGGCCCTGCGCCGGGAGGGTCTCACCGCTCGGCGCCTGGCGCGCCTGTCGGTGCTCGCGGTGCTCGGTCTCGCGGCGGCGGCGTTCCTCGTCGGGCGGACCGACGCGTGGCTCTGCAACCCCGAGAGCACGTTCCAGTGGCACGCGATCTGGCACGTGCTCTCGGCGGCGGCCATGGGGCTCTACGCGTACGGCGCGATCGAGCCGCACCCCTCGCCGATGGCTAGTGCAGCGCGAGCCGCCTGAGGCCGCGCTCCGGGTCCCACGCGAGCGCGTGGCTGCCCTCGCCGAAGACGGCGTAGCCGGCCGAGGTCACGTCGACGGAGAAGCAGTGGTACTCCGGCTCGTCGGGAGCCCAGTCGATCCTGGCCCGGATGGCGTCGCGGAAGGCCGCGCGGACGGCTGGATCCTGCTCGTCCACGACGTGCCCGTACAGCTTGATGTCGCCCCCGGGATTCATCCGGTCGCTCGGTGTGCTGTGCACGACGATCCGAGGGTCCCGGAGCAGGTCGAGCGCCTTCTTCGAGCGCCACATCATCGAGACGAACAGCCGACCGGCCGTGAAGTCGCACTCGTTCGGGCTGATCCTGGGGGAGCCGTCCCCGCGGAGCGTGCCGACGAGGACCACCTCGTCCTTCGTGAAGCGCTCCCTCGCGAGCGTCGCGATCTCGGGGCATGCCTCCTCGAACGCGTCCCAGCGCATCGGATCACCCTGCGGGGACGGGGTCGGGGAGCGGATCTCCCCGCTCGAACGCGGTGATGTTCGCGAGGGTCGTCTCGGCGATCTCGCGCAGGGCCTCCTCGGTGAAGAACCCCTGATGGGCCGTGATGAGCACGTTCGGGAACGTGAGGAGCCGCATGAGGACGTCGTCGAGGATGATGCGCGCCGACAGATCCTCGAAGAACAGGCCCGCCTCCTCCTCGTACACGTCGAGCCCGAGCGCGCCGATCCGCTCGGACTTCAGACCCTCGACCACGGCGGCGGTGTCCACGAGCCCGCCGCGGCTCGTGTTGATCAGGAAAGCCCCGGGCTTCATCGTCGCGACGGCGCGGGCGTCGATCAGGTGGTGCGTCGCCGGCGTGAGCGGGCAATGCAGCGAGACGACGTCGGACGTCTGCAGCAGCTCGTCGATGTCCACGTAGCGTACGCCCTCCCCTCGGAGCGCGTCGTTCGGCATCGGGTCGAACGCGAGCACCCGACAGCCGAACCCGAGCACGATCCGGGCGAAGGCCCGGCCGATCGCTCCGGTCCCGACGACCCCGACGGTCCGTCCGTGGAGGCCAGAGCCGAGGAGGCCGTCGAGCGCGAAGTTGCCCTCCCGCACGCGGACGTAGGCCCGATGGATCTTGCGGTCGAGTGCCAGGAGCAGCGCGACCGCATGCTCCGCCACGGCGTACGGCGAGTACGCCGGAACGTGGGTCACCGCGATGCCCCGCCGGGCGGCCGCCTTCACGTCGACGTGGGTGAAGCCGGCCGAGCGGAGCGCGAGCATCCGGGTGCCGCGATCGGCGAGCCGCTCCACGACGGGCTCGCCCACCTCGTCGTTCACGAACGGGCACACGACGGGGAAGCCGTCGGCGAGCGACGCCGTCTCGAGGGTGAGTCGCGGCTCGAGGAACGCGAGCTCGTGTCCGTGCCGGGCGTTCGCGGCGCCCAGGAAGTCCACGTCGTGGCGTTTCGCGCTGAAGACGGCGACCCGCATGGCCTCAGCGGAAGAGCGCGAGGTAGCCGGCCACGACGATGACCACCCCGGCGACGATCGGCGCGATGACCCAGGCCAGGCCGAGGCGCCCCCGGTAGGGGCCGAGCGTGCCGACCTTCGTCGTCGGCTTCAGCCCGGGCGGTCGGAACCGGACGCGCCTGCTCCCGAACATCCCGTCGAGTATCTCAGCCGGCCACGCGATAGAGGCGCCAGCGGTCGGGGACGCCCTTGAGCTCGTGTTCGCCCGCGTCCTCGAAGACGAGCCCGGACCCCGCGACGAGGTCCTTCACGGTGCTTGAGACGAGCACTTCGGATGAGCCGGCGAGCGCCCCGACCCTCGCGCCGATGCTCACGGCGATCCCGCCGATCTTCCCGTCGATCGTCTGCACCTCTCCCGTGTGACATCCCGCCCGGATCTCGATCCCGAGCGGCTTCACCGCCTCGGCGATGGCCTGCGCGCACCGGACTGCCCGAGCCGGCCCGTCGAACGTGGCGAAGAACCCGTCACCGACCGTGTCGACCTCCTGCCCGCGGTACCGAGCGAGGAGTCCTCGCACGACACCGTGGTGGCGTTCGAGGAGTTGCTTCCAGCCGCGGTCCCCAGCCGCGGTGGCCTTCTGGGTGGAGCCGACGATGTCGGTGAACAGGACGGTGGCGAGGACCCTGTCGAACTCGGCCTCTTCCCGGTGTAGCTCACGCACGAACCGTTCGATCTCGTCGATCAGGTCATCGCTCTCGACCCATCCGTGGACGTTGCCGGCGAGCTCGACGAACCGCGCCCCGGGGATGCGCTCCGCCACATACGTGCCGTGACCGATCGCGTACGAACGGTCATCCGCTCTGTGCACGATCAGCGTCGGCACCCGGATCGTGGGGAGGATGTCTCGGATGTCGGTCTCGCGGTCGACCTCGTAGAGCGCCACCGCATCGCCCGGCCCTCCGATCGACCGCATCCAATCGGAGAACTGCCGCACGCGTACTTCGTCGTCCACTGCATCCGGGATGACGTAGCCAGCCCATTCCCGAGCCAGCTCGGGCGTGCCCCACCGCTTCTCGATCTCACGGATCTCCTGGTCGTACGCCGACTCGGACATCCCCCAGGGATAGTCCGGCGCCCAAAGGGTGCGTGCGGTCGCCGACCAGCCAGCCAACGCGATGGTCCGCTCGGGGAACGTCGCGGCGAACATCGCGGCGAGGGAGAAGCCATCCTCGAAGCCCACGAGCACGGCCCGCTCCGAGCTCGCCGCGTCCATCACGGCGCGGATGTCGTCCATCCTCGCCTCCAGCGATTGCTGCCGACTGCGGTCGACGATGTGGTCGGAGGTGCCGGTCCCACGTCGGTCGAAGTGCAGCAGCCGCGAGAACGAGGCGAGGCGTTGGAGCGCCGCGGCCGACCGCTCCCACCGCCATGCGTAGTCGATGTTCATGGCCCACGTCGAAAGGACCATGTCCAACGGCCCATCACCGACCACTTTGTAGGCGATGTGGACGCCGTCGACCGTCTTCGCGTACCGGGTCTCGGGCGTGCCGACCATCCGCGTATCCTCCGCCGCGAGCGACGCCGGTCGCAAGGGGTAGCCGTGGACCCTCGGCTAGACTGTCCCGCGCCATGGCAGCCAAGCACCGCATCGTGATCGCGAAGCCCGGGCTGGACGGGCACGACCGGGGGGCGAAGATCGTCGCCCGGGCGCTGCGCGACGCCGGGTTCGAGGTCATCTACACGGGGCTGCACCAGACGCCGGAGCAGATCGTCGAGACCGCGATCCAGGAGGACGCCGACGCGGTCGGGCTGTCGCTCCACTCGGGCGCGCACATGACGCTGTTCCCGAGGGTCGTGGCCGGTCTCCGCGAGCACGGCGCCGGCGAGGTGGTCGTGTTCGGCGGCGGGATCATCCCGAAGGACGACGTGCCGAAGCTCGCGGACGCAGGCGTCGAGCGAATCTTCACGCCCGGCGCCTCGACGCAGGAGATCGTCGCCTGGCTCCGCGAGCGCCTCTCGGGCGTGGGGGCCTGAGTGGACCTGTACGAGTACCAGGGCAAGGAGTTGTTCAAGCGGCACGGGATCCCCGTGCCGCGGTTCATCATCGCCGAGAACGCCGAGTCGGCACGCGCCGCGACAGAGATCCTCGGCGGGCGCTCGGTCGTGAAGGTCCAGGTGCAGATCGGCGGGCGCGGCAAGGGCGGCGGCGTCGTCCTGGCCGATACGCCCGACGAGGCCGAGACCGAGGCCGAGCGCATGCTCAGCGACGGGTTCCAGGGGCATCGGGTGAACCGGGTGCTCGTGGAGGAGCGGCTCTCGATCGCCCGCGAGTTCTACGCGGCGATCCTGCTCGACCGCTCGACCGGCACGGACCTGGCGATGGTCGCGGCCGAGGGTGGGATCGACATCGAGGAGCTGGCGCGCACCCGCCCAGAGGCACTGCGGCGGTTCCACATCGATCCCGAGATCGGGATCCACCCGTACCACCTGCGAGCGCTCACCGGGGCCCTGCCCGCGGAGGCCCGCGACCTGGTCGAGAACATCCTGGCCGGACTCTACGACGTCCTCGTGAAGGAGGACGCGACGCTCGTCGAGGTCAACCCGCTGGTGCTCCTCACCGACGGACGCGTGTTCGCCCTGGACGCGAAGGTCACGGTGGACGACAACGCGCTCTTCCGCCAGCCCGAGATCGAGATGCTGCGCACGGTCTTCCCGATCAACCGCCTCGAGTTCCTCGCCCGGGAGGCCGGGCTGCAGTACGTGAAGCTGGACGGCCAGGTCGGGATCATCGGCAACGGTGCGGGGCTCGTGATGTCCACGCTCGACGTCGTGCAGCAGGCCGGCGCGGGAGCGGCGAACTTCCTCGACGTCGGCGGCGGCGCGAGCGCCGATGCGATCGCCACCTCGCTCGAGGTCATCCTGTCCGATCCGAGCGTGCGGTCGGTGCTCGTGAACATCTTCGGCGGCATCACGCGCTGCGACCTCGTTGCCAAGGGTCTGCTCGAGGCTCTCGAGCGGGTCCAGCCCTCGGTCCAGATCGTGGTTCGCCTGGACGGGACGAACGCGGAGGAGGGGCGCCGGATCCTCGAGGACGCCGCGCACCCGCGCATCGTGGTGGCGGGGACCATGCTCGAGGCCGCCCAGCGTGCCGCCGAGCTCGCGACGGGGGTGACGGCGTAGTGGCGATCCTCGTGGACGGGTCCACGAAGGTGGTGGTCTCCGGGCTGACCGGCCGCGAGGGTCGGTTCCACTCGCTGCGGAACCGCGCCTACGGCACGAAGGTCGTCGCGGGCGTGACGCCCGGCAAGGCCGGCCAGGACGTCGAGGGCATCCCGGTCTTCGACACGATCGCCGACGCGGTGACCGAGACCGGAGCGAACACGTCGCTGATCTTCGTCCCTCCGCGCTTCGCGACCGAGGCCATCCTCGAGGCGACCGACTCCGAGCTCCGGCTCGTCGTGTGCATCACCGAGGGCATCCCGGTCCGAGACATGGCGCGGACCGCCAGCTACCTGCGCGGGAAGCCCTCCGCGCTCGTCGGCCCGAACTGTCCCGGCGTGATCAGCCCGGGGAAGTCGAACGTCGGCATCATCCCCGGCGAGATCTGCACGCCCGGTCGCGTGGGGCTGGTCTCGCGGAGCGGCACTCTCACGTACCAGATCGTCCACGAGCTCACCCAGCGAGGGATCGGCCAGTCGACGTGCGTTGGGATGGGCGGCGACCCGGTCCACGGCGTCGGGTTCCTCGAGTCGCTGGCCCTGTTCAACTGGGATCCCGAGACCGACCTCGTCGTGATGATCGGCGAGATCGGCGGGGACGACGAGGAACGCGCCGCCGAGTACATCGCAGAGGAGATGACCAAACCCGTCGTCGGGTACATCGCCGGATTCACGGCGCCGCCCGGCAAGCGGATGGGGCACGCCGGCGCGATCGTCACCGGCTCGCACGGGACGGCGCAGGCGAAGGCCGACGCGCTCGAGGCGGCCGGCGTCCCGGTCGGCCGGACGCCCACCGAGGTCGCCGCCCTCGTGCAGTCGCGGCTCGCGCAGGCCGCCACGCCGTGACCGCCCCGGCGGCGGAACCCGGCCCGGGCCGGTCGCCGCTCGCCGCGGGATGGGGAAGGGCGAGCCTGGGCGGCATCGTCGCGTTCGGGATCCTCGCGGTGCTCGCGACGACGGCCGCCCTCGCCGTGTACGCGCTCGGGCTGCGGGGGCTCGGGCTCGGGGACGCGATCCGCGTCGGCGGCCTGTACCTGGCGCTGTTCCATCGCGTGCCGATCCGGCTCTCCGCGGCCGAGTCGGGGGTCGGCGGCCTGGTCGACGCGCCGATCGGGTCGGGGCTCGCGGAGCTCCACGCCGAGGTCGCGTTCGCGCCCCTGGCCGCGACGGCGCTGGCGGTCTGGCTCCTGTGGCGGGCCGGTCGGACCGTCGCCGCGTCCCTCGGCGGGAGCCCGCTCGAGCGGGTCCTGCATGGCGCGAAGATCGCGCCCGCGTACGCGCTCGCGGTGTTCGCGGTGTCGCTCGGCTCGCACGTCGGGGTCTCGCGGGTCGACGTCATCACCTCCGGCGTGCTCGACGTGCGCGCCTCGCCGCTGCACGCGATCGTGCTGCCGCTCGCCCTCGCCGTCCTGGCCGGTGCCGGCGGCGGGTGGTGGTCCGGCTCCACCGAGCCCGGGAGCCGGCGGCTACGGGGGATGCTCGCCGGTGGATGGACGATGCTCGTCGCGGGGATCGGGCTCGCGTACGCCGGGCTCGTCGTGGCGGGGATCGTCCGGCCCGACGGCACGGAGGCGCTCCTGACGCCGACCACCGGGATGTACTACCAAGACGTGTTCGACAGGCCGAGGGTGGGCGCCGTGGTGCTCGGCCATCACCTCGCGGTGGCGCCGAACGAGGGGGTGTGGGCGCTCACCCCGGCGATGGGGGGGTGCCTGGGCGTGTTCCCGGCCTCGGACGTCGCCGATCCGTTCCTCTGCTACCGCCGGTTCCCGCGCGAGCCGCTCGGGCTGCCCCCGCCGAGCGCGTGGGCGCGGCCGCGCGACTGGATCGGGTTCGGGGACGCGCCGGTGGCGTACCTGCTGTTCCTGATCGCGCCGGGCGCCGCGGCGGTGGCCGGTGGCTGGCGGGCCGTGTCCGCGGCGGGGGACGCCGATGGCTCGGTCCGGCGCGCGGTGGCGCTCGGCGCGGGCGCCGGGATGGTGTTCTCGGCGCTCCTCGCCGTCGCGAGCTGGGCGGGGTCGATCTCGGCGTGGGGGTCGCTCACCGTGGGCGTCGCGACCGACGAGGGGGCGGTACGGATCGGCCCGGACCTGCGCGCGGCCGTCCTGCTCGCGCTCGCGTGGGGAGTCGTGGGTGGGGCGCTCGGTGCGGCGCTCAGGACAGCTGGCCGGAGGAGGTCAGGAGGACCACGAGCACCGCGCCCACCAGGCTGATCGCGATGCCGACGATGAGCATGGCCCGGGCCGTCCTCGGATCGGCCTCCCGGTTGACGAGCCACGCGACCAGCCCGCCGAGCCAGCCGAGCAGGATCGGGAGCAGCCACCACGCCCCGTTGACCGGCTTGCGGAACGGCACGGGCCGGGCGGCCTGCTCCCAGCTGGGGACCTCGGGCATCGGGGCCCGGCCCGAGGTCATGCCCACCTCGGCGCGGTAGGGCTCCATGCTCGCGTACATCGACCAGGCCTGGCGCCAGCCGTCGTCGGTCCGCGGGAACCGTCGCACCGGCGCCCCCGGCTGCAGGCGGTCCCAGATCCCGAAGAAGTCGATGCCGTAGCCCAGCAGGTACCGCTGGCCCGAGTGGCTGTACTGCAGGGCCTCGTCCTCGGGGCGCGTCGCGGCGGGCGCCGGCGTCTGCCAGGACGGCGCGACCGCAGGGCCGGGCGCCGGGGGAGGGAGCGGAGCGGGGCTGGGCGCCGGCGACGTGCCGGACGATGACGCGGGGCCCGTGAGCGCCGACCCGCAGTACCGGCAGGCGGTCGCCTCGTCCGGGACCTGTTCGGCGCAGAACGGGCACGTCTTCATGGCGTCGGCATCCTACCCCCGTGGGCGACCCGGAGAAGCGCGGAACCCGGCCGCTCGCGGCCGGGTTCCCGACGACCTGCAGCTGCGGGCTAGGCGAGCCCCTCGTTCGTGGGGGCCGCGGGCATCGCGGCCGGCTCCTGGAAGCGCATCCAGGCGCCGTAGGCGACGCCGAGCGCGAGGATCAGGCCGATGAACGCCCCGAAGGCCGGCGACTCGGTCAGGGCGAAGATGAACTTGATCAGGACGAGCCCCGCGGCCGCGAAGCCGAGGTACGCGCTGATCCTCGACACCGGCTGGCCGATGCTGAGGTTGGTCCCGGCGATCTGCAGGCCCTCCCACACGATGAGCGCGATGAGCGCCAGCCCGCCGAGCAGACCGAAGGCGCTGCCGCTGCCGCTCCACATGTTCCACGACAGGCAGATGATGTCGGCGGCGCACACCTCCTGCCACGCGAAGAACGAGAAGATGAGCAGCAGGACCCCCGAACCCAGCAGGATCTTGCTCCCCATCGACACCTTCGACATGTCGAAACCGGAGCTGCTCTGCGCCATGAACACTCCTTTCGCGACGTCGCGCCTCCGCGACCCGCGTAATTAGAGTGCCTGTCCCGGACCGAGTCAACTACGCGGCGGCCGGTGCTCGCCGCCCCGTGCGGACCTCGACGACCGTGCTCGCGCAGGCGATCGCGCCGCCGAGGAGCGCCACCCACGGCCCGATCCACGTCGGGGCGAACGCCGGCGGGTGCCACAACGCGAGGAGCGCGCCGAGGCTCGCCACGCCGCCGAGGACGGCGATCGCGGTGTCCAGGAAATGGGGAGGTTGGAGCAGCGCTCGGCGAGCGCCCCACGCGAGGATCCCCAGGAGGACGGCGACCACCGTGAGCGTCGCCCACCGGATCGGCTCACCCCAGGCGCCGAACGCCCCCGAGCCGACGCCGAACCGGCTCCACGGAAGGAGCGTCCCGAGGAGCGCGAGGGCGAGCCCCGCGCCGGCGACGAGCTGCAGCGGGGTGCTCCCCGGATGGGGCGCCGTGGGGACGTCCGGGCCGAAGGGCTCGGGCAGGCACTCGGCGCCGAGGACCGAGCCCCGCACCGGCACGGCGCAGGACAGGCACAGGGGGCGTCCGCACCCCTCGCATCGTGCCACCGCGGACCGCGTGGGGTGCTGGTCGCAGCGCTCGAGGCTCCTGGTGCCCCGCTCCTCCACCGGCACGTCGCAAGCGTAGCGCCTGGGTTGGCCGGACCGTGTTCGACGGCGGCCGTCGCCTGCGCTAGCGTGGGCGGACGTGAACGCGCGGCTCGCGGTGCTCGCCTCCGGGACCGGCACGAACCTCCAGGCGCTCGTGGACGACCCGGTCGTCGGCCCGCACGTCGCGCTCGTCGTCTCGGATCGCCCCGAGGCGATGGCCCTCCAGCGCGCGCGGGACCGCGGTATCCGCACGGGCGTCTGCCGCCCGGCGGACCACGCGGACCGAGCGGCGCACGACCGGGCGCTCCGGGACGTCCTGCTGGCCGAGGACATCGACTGCGTCGCGCTCGCCGGCTACATGCGGATCGTGGGCCCCGAGCTGATCGCCGCGTTCCCCGAGCGGATCGTGAACCTGCATCCGGCGCTCCTGCCGGCCTTCCCCGGGATGCGCTCGGTGGCCGACGCCCTCGAGTGGGGCGTGAAGGTCACCGGGGTCACCGTGCACCTGGTCGACGAGCAGGTCGACCACGGGCCGATCGTCGCGCAGGAGCCGGTGCCGGTCCGACCCGACGACGACCTCGACTCCCTGCTCGCCCGGGTGCACGAGACCGAACATCGGATCTTCCCCAGGGCCGTCCGCGCCCTCGTCGAGGGGCGGCTGAAGGTCGACGGGCGTGTGGTGCACGTCCTCGTGGAGGAGGGTGAGGGATGAGCGACGTCCGACCTGTCCGCAGGGCGCTGCTTGCCGTCTACGACAAGTCCGGGGTCGTCGAGCTCGCGCGGGCGCTCATCGAGCGCGGGGTGGCGCTCGTGTCCTCGGGGGGCACGGCCCAGACCCTCCGCGACGCCGGCATCCCGGTCACCCCGGTCGAGGAGGTCACGGGATCGCCCGAGATGCTGGACGGGCGCGTGAAGACGCTCCACCCGAGGATCCACGCGGGGATCCTGGCCGACCGCCGCAAGCCCGACCACGAGGCCCAGCTCGCCGAGCACGGCATCGAGCCGTTCGATCTCGTCGTCGTGAACCTGTACCCGTTCCGGGAGACCGTCGCGAGCGGCGCCGGCCCCGAGGACGTCATCGAGAAGATCGACATCGGCGGCCCGACGATGGTGCGGGCGGCAGCGAAGAACTTCGAGTCGGTCGGCGTCGTCGTGAGCCCGGCGCGGTACGAGGACGTGCTGGAGGAGATCCGGCGCGAGGGCGGTCTGACCCGCGAGCTGCGACGGACGCTCGCGGCGGAGGCCTTCGCGCACACGGCGGCGTACGATGCCGCCGTCGCGGGCTGGTTCGCCGCCACGCCCGACACGATGCCGGCGTTCGTCGGGATGGCGTTCGAGAAGCTCGAGGACCTGCGCTACGGCGAGAACCCACATCAGCGGGGTGCGCTGTACGCGGAGACCGCCGGACCGGGTCCCCTCGGCGGCGCCGAGGTGCTGATCGCCGGCAAGGAGATGTCGTTCAACAACTGGCTGGATCTTGATGCGGCGTATGCGCTCGCCGCGGCGTTCGAGGAGCCGGCCGCGGTCATCGTGAAGCACAACAACCCGTGCGGCGCCGCGGTGGGCGGCTCGCTCGCCGATGCGTACGGCCGCGCGTTCGAGTCCGACACGGTCTCGGCGTTCGGCGGCATCGTCGCCTTCAACCGCGAGGCCGACGAGGACGCGGCGCGCGCGATGGCCGACGTC
>DASTHN010000079.1:0-23016 GCA_035718185.1 Actinomycetota bacterium | reverse complement strand
AACCCGACGTCGGTCGCGATCTTCTGCGCGTCGATTACGTAGAACCGCAGGTCCTTGTCGACGATCGCGCGCTGGATCTCGATCGGCACGTGATCCCAGACCTCGTCGGGCCCGTACGGGCTGTTCAGCAGGAACGTGGCCCCGCGCTGTGCGGCGGCCAGCACGTCTTTCCGCTCGAGGAAGTTGAACTGGTGGCAGGCGATGAAGCTCGCGCTGCGGATCAAGTACGACGACTTGATCGGCCGAGGCCCGAACCGCAGGTGGCTGACGGTCATCGAGCCCGACTTCTTGGAGTCGTACACGAAGTAGCCCTGCGAGTGCAGGTCCGTGCCCTCGCCGATGATCTTCACGGAGCTCTTGTTCGCGCTGACGGTGCCGTCCGCTCCCAGGCCGTAGAAGAGCGCGCGGACGACGTCGTCGGTCTCGGTGGTGAACGTCGGGTCGACCGGGAGCGACGTGTGCGTGACGTCGTCCACGATGCCGACGGTGAAGTGGTTCTTCGGCTCCGGCTCCGTCAGCTCGTCGAACACGGCCTTGGCCATCGGCGGGTCGAAGTTCTTCGACGACAGCCCGTACCGACCGCCGATCAACCGGGGCATCGCGGTGAGACGGCCGGCGAGCAGCGCCTCGGTGAGCGTCGTCGCGACGTCCTGGTACAGCGGCTCACCGGGTGCGGCCGGCTCCTTGGTCCGGTCGAGGACAGCGATCGACGTCACGGTGGGAGGCAGGGCGTTCAGGAACGCCTCGGCGGGGAACGGACGGAAGAGCCGGACGTTGAGGACGCCCACCTTCTCGCCGCTCGCGACGAGCGTGTCGACGGTGTCGGCCACCGCGCCGTTGCCCGAGCCCATCATCACGACGACGCGCTCGGCATCGGGCGCGCCGCTGTAGTCCACGAGGTGATAGTGGCGACCGGTGAGCGCGCCGAACCGATCCATCGCCTCCTGCACGATCCTCGGGACCTCCAGGTAGAAGGGGTTGCACGCCTCGCGCGCCTGGAAGAACACGTCGGGGTCCTGGGCGGTGCCGCGCAGGACCGGACGGTCGGGCGAGAGCGCTCGGTCGCGGTGGGCACGGACGAGGTCCTCGGAGATCATCGCGCGGATCTCCGCGTCGTCGACGGCCTCGATCACGTTGACCTCGTGGCTGGTGCGGAACCCATCGAAGAAGTGGAGGAACGGGACGCGCGCCTCGAGCGTCGCGGCGTGCGAGACCAACGCCAGGTCCTGCGCCGCCTGGACGTCCGAGGAGCAGAGCATCGCGAACCCGGTCGCGCGGGCGGCCATCACGTCGCTGTGGTCGCCGAAGATCGACAGGGCGTGGGTCGCGAGCGTCCTGGCCGCGACGTGGATCACCGTCGACGTCAGCTCGCCGGCGATCTTGAACATGTTCGGGATCATCAGCAGGAGGCCCTGCGAGGCGGTGAAGGTGGTGCACAGCGCCCCCGCCTGCAGCGCGCCGTGGAGAGCGCCGGCGGCGCCGCCCTCGCTCTGCATCTCGATGACTTCGGGGACCGCTCCCCACAGGTTCGGGCGCTCGGCGGCCGACCAGGCGTCCGCGAACTCGCCCATCGGGGTCGAGGGGGTGATCGGGTAGATGGCGATGACCTCGGACAGCTTGTGCGCGATCCGCGCAGCGGCCTCGTTGCCGTCGACCGTGATCTGGGTGCCGTGCTCGCTCATGGTCTGCTCCCGCTGTGTGGCTGCATGACGGACGGAGGCGGGGTGATCGCCCCGCCTCCATCCTCTCGCCGCGCGATCCCTCGGGGTGAGTCGCGTGGCCCCGTCTCCGTGTGCCCTCCGGCCTACTTCAAGACCGGGTGCTTCCGCACGATGGCCAGGCGGTCCCACCGCTCCTGGAGCCCCAGGTAGCGGCCGGCGCCGATGGCGGCCAGGCCCACGAGGACGAGCGCGTAGACGACGTGCTCGTCGACCACGGGGTTGTGCTCCGGCTTGATCGCCGTCGCCAGGTAGAACAGACCCATCCAGATCGCGCCGCCGATGGCGGCCAGGCGCGTCGCGACCCCGAGGATCAACGCGACGCCGATGAGCAGCATCGACAGCATGTACGCCCAGTCGACCCAGGCGGCGCCCGCCAGGCCATGGAAGAAGCCCGCGAGCGGGCCCTTCGTCGCGTAGGCGAGGACGCCCTCGGTCGGGGAGCCGCCGTTCAACCAGGCGACGCCCTTGCCGAAGAAGTCGATCGTGCCGTCCTCGAGGCGCCCGGTCGAGAAGCCGAGCGCGAACGCCTTGTCCAGGAACGCCCACAGGAAGATGAACCCGAGCGAGATCCGTGCCAGACCGAAGGCGTACGCGCCGCGGATGCGCTCCACGGGCCGCGTTGCCCCGATCGTCCGGATCTCGGCCCCCACCGTGGGCTTGTCGATCGTTCGGGTGGCCATCGCACCCTCCCTTCCTCGCGGGACCCCCTCGGTCCCGTCGAGAGCCATGGTGCAGGTGCAACTCGCGCCCGCCACCGGCCCGGTGGCCCGCACGCCGTAGGGTCCAGATCCTAGGCCCGCGGGGACCTGCGGCCCCCCTCGGGTGGGCCGTTCGGCCTTGGGTGCACCGGGACCCCGCGGCGGCCGCCGCGGGGTCCCGGATGGCGCAGGGCGAGCCGTCAGGCCAGCTCGCGGGGGGCGCGCTCCTCGGCGCGTTCGCGGAACAGGGTCCCGGGCTCCCATGGCGTCCCGAGCGCCGGCAGGACCCAGCGGTCCAGGCCGATGTAGCCGGCGTTGCGCCAGGCGAGCACGAGCAGGATCTCGATCAGGAAGAACAGGGGGTTCACACCCGCCACGCCCGCGAGGCCGAACGAGAAGGACAGCGTACCGGCCATGAACGCCGCGATCCCGGTGAACAACCCGAGGAGGAGGCAGATGCCCACCGTGAGCTCGCCGACCGAGATGAGCTTGGCCATCCACGGGTACGAGTCGTTCGCGATCCACCGCAGGAACGCGGCGTACCAACCGAAGTTCACGGCGGCGTGGTCGCCCTTCGGCGCTCGTCCGCAGCCTCCTTCCCGTCGGCGGGAGCGGGAACGGCCGAGCCGGCCGTTTCCGGCGCATGCGGGCGTGTGTGTGGTGCGGGCTATGCCTGTGTGCCAGGCGTGGTGGTGTGTCGCGCGAGGTAGGCGGCGGCCTCGGCGCGACGGGCCACCTCGAGCTTCGACAGGATGCTCGAGACGTAGTTCTTGACGGTCTTCTCCGCCAGGTTGAGCTCCTCGCCGATCTCCTTGTTCGTCTTCCCGTCCGCCACGAGCGACAGGATCCGTTCCTCCTGCGGCGACAGGCGGGCGAGCTTCTCGTCCTTCAGGAGGTGTTTCCCCTTCCGCAACCGTTCCAACACGGCATTCGTGACGGCCGGGTCGAGCAGGCTCTCGCCCTTGCCGACGGTGCGGATCGCGCGCACGAGCTCGCCGCCCTTCACCTGCTTGAGGACGTAGCCGGAGGCGCCGGCCATGATCGAGGCGAACAGCGCCTCGTCGTCCGCGAACGAGGTGAGCATGACCACGGCGGTCTTGGGGTGCTTCGCGCGGATCTCGCGCGTGGCTTCGATCCCGCTGCCGTCCGCCAGGCGCACGTCCATGACCACGACGTCGGGGCGGGTTCGGTCGGCCTCGTCGATCGCCTCCCGGACCGAGCCGGCCTCGGCGGTGACCACGATGTCGTCCGTGGCCTGCAGGAGCGCCTTCACACCGCTGCGGACGACCTCGTGGTCGTCGACGAGCAGCACGCGCAGGGGAGGCTTCGCCACGGCCCTACATCCTACCGGCCGATGGGCGGCCGGCGTGTCATCCGGGCACGACTCGGAGCTGGACGGCCTCGGCGACCCGGTCGAGGAAGTCCTTCGCGGTCGCCTCGGCCACCCGATGCAGCAGCGCGCGATCCAGGGCCCGCCCGAGCGCGCCCATCGGCGGGCGGTACCGGGCGCTGATCGAGAGCTGGGTGCGACTGGGGCCGAGCGAGGCCACCTCGAGGTCGGCCTCGAGCGAGGGGAACAGCCCCTCGACCCCCGTCGCCCGCCAGGTCATCGGCAGGATCGTCTTGGTCGGGATCCGAAGGGGCTCGCCGAGCGCGATCTCGACGCGCTTGTCCAGGCGGTGTGCGTCGTCCACGGTGAAGCCGACCTCGGCGAGCAGACGCTCGCCCCTGCTCTCGGCATCGCGCGCGAGCCCGGGGAGCCATGTCTCCGGCTCGGCCAGGAGGGCGGTCTCGAGCGTCTCGAACGGCATGGGCAGGTCGAGGAAGTACCGGATGAACATGGTGCGCAAGGATGGGCGGCCCGCGCCTTGGGTGCGGAGGGGCGAACGACCCGCTGAGCCTGGGACCCGCGCCTCGCAACCCAGAGGCGGCCCGGACGCACACTGCGCCCGATGACCGCAGGCCGCGGCTCCGTCCTCGTCGTCGAGGCCGACCCCGCCGAGCGCGAGCGGTTCGGATCGTGGCTCGAGGCGGCGGGTTTCGACGTGCTCGTCTGTCCCGGACCGACGGAGCCCGACTACACGTGCGTCGGCGCTCGGGACGGCGTCTGTCCGCTGCTCGAGGAGGCGGACGTCACGGTGCTCGACATGAGCACCGACAGCGAAGCCGTGATGATGGGCACGGCCTCCGAGGAGATCCTGGCCCTCTACCTGCTCACGGGCGCCAGGGTCGTGGTCCTCGGCTCCCACCCGGGGGAGCAGGTCGAGGGTCGGCTCCGCCGTCTGCCCCGGCACCCCGACCGAGCCGAGCTCCTCCACGCCATCTCGACGCTGGTCGAGTAGGCACCCGGGCCGAACGTCCCCTGTCAGACGGGCCGTTCGTCTCTACTATGGCACCTGCACGTTGCCGGTCCCGACCCGCCGTGCTCCCGCACCCGACGCCCGCACCCGAAAGGAGAAGCCCGCATGGTCCACCGCACCCGCCCATGGGGTGTGCCGGTCGGCGCGCTCGCGCTGGCCCTCGTCGCAGCCGCCTGCACCGGCGCCACATCCGGAGGCGAGACCCCCGGCGGCGAGGCCGCGGCCGCCTCAGCCCCCGGCACCTACGCGATCGCGCTGACCGACTTCGCGCTCGATCCCGACCAGGTCACCGCACCGGCCGGCCAGGATCTCGTCTTCCAGGTCTCGAACGATGGAACCTCGCCGCACACGTTCGCCGTGGATACCGGAGACGGCCTGAAGGAGACGGCCCAGCTCCAGTCGGGCGAGACCGCCACGTTGACGGTCCCGGCGCTCGCGGCCGGGGACTACAAGATCCTTTGCACCGTGCCCGGCCACGAGGACATCGGCATGGTCGGCACGCTGGCGGTCTCGGAGGATGCGCCGGTCGCAGCCGGGGCTACCGGATCGGCCGGCGCGACCGGCGCGACGGGCCACGCCACGACCTCACACGCCGGCATGACCGTGCAGGAGATGCTCGAGGGTCACCGCGCCGGCGTGGAGGCGTTCCCGGCCGAGACCGAGGGGCAGGGCAACCAGTCGCTCGACCCGACGATCGAGAACGGCTGGAAGGTCTTCGAGCTCACCGCCCAGGAGGTCCGCTGGGAGACCGAGCCCGGGACGTTCGTGGACGCCATGGGCTTCAACGGCACCGTCCCCGGTCCCGAGCTGCGGGTGAACCCGGGCGACAAGGTCCGGATCATCGTGCGCAACGAGATGAGCCAGCCCACCACGATGCACCTCCACGGTGTGACGGTGCCCAACGGGATGGACGGCGTGCCGTACATCACCCAGGACCCGATCATGCCGGGCGGGTTCTTCACCTACGAGTTCGAGGTCGTCGACCCGCCGGGGATGTACGTCTACCACTCGCACTTCAACTCGACCGAGCAGGTCGGCAAGGGCCTCTACGGCGCGATCTACATCGAGCCGAGGGGCGGCTTCTCGGCGGTCTACGACGAGAGGATCGAGGTCGAGTCGACGCTCTTCCTGGGCGATGGCCCGACCGGGTTCGTCCTGAACGGCAAGGGGTTCCCCGCCACCCAGCCGATCGTCGCGAAGCAGGGCGACGACGTCCTGATCCACCTCGCGAACGACGGCGCGCAGATCCACCCGATGCACCTGCACGGGTTCCACTTCGAGGTCGTGGGCCAGGACGGGTTCGTGCTCGAGCAGCCGTACATGGCCGACACCCTGATGGTGGCGCCCGGCCAGCGGTTCGACATCCTCGTTCGGGCCGACTACCCGGGCGTGTGGGCCTACCACTGCCACATCCTTCCCCACGTCGAGGGGCCCGGAGGCATGTTCGGGATGGTGACGGCGCTGGTCGTCGAGTAGTCCGTCAGACCGCGATCCCCTCGAGGGGGATCACCAGGCGTACGGTCGTGCCCTGGGTGGGAGCGCTGCCGATCGAGGCCGTCCCGCCCAGGGCCTCGGCTCGCTGCTCCAGGTTCGACAGGCCGTCACCCCGGCGCGACGTCGCCGGGTCGAACCCGCGTCCGTCGTCGTCCACCTCCAGGAGCGCGTTGCCGTTCTCGCGCCGCAGGGTGACGCGGCAAGTCGTGGCCTCCGCGTGGCGACCGACGTTCGAGAGCGCCTCGCGCGCGACCTGGATCACGTCCGCCGCGGAGGACGCCAGCTCTGCGGCGACGGTCTCGTCGATCTCCACGACCGTCACGACGCCCGACCGCTCCTCGAACTCCTGGGCGGTCTGCCGCAGCGCCTGGTCGAGCTGCCGGTCCGCGAGGATCCCCGGCCGCAGCCCGAAGATGTAGTTCCGCAGGTCGCGGATCACGCGGTCGAGCTCGGAGACGGCGCTCTCGATCCGCTCGGCCTCCTCGCGGTCCCCGCTCATCAGCGCCGTTCCCTGCAACCCCATCCCGACGGCGAACAGCGACTGGATGACCCCGTCGTGGAGCTCCTTCGCGATGCGCTCGCGATCCTCCAAGATCGCGACGCGTTGCGCCTCGCGCTGGGCTCGCGCGTACTCGAGCGCGATCGCGGCCTGGTCGGCGAAGCGCTGGAGCAGCTCGACATCCTCCTGGGAGAAGGCCCGCCCGCCGCGGAGGCGGGCCGCATTCAGCGTGCCGATCGCCCGCCCGCGCTCGGCGAGCGGCACGAGGATCATCGGGCCCATGTCCCCGAGCTTCACCACCGGCTGGTACGCGCGCGGGTCACGCGCGGCGTCGAGCACCAGGATCGAGCGTCCCGAGCGGATGACCTCGCCGGCGATCGAGCCCTTCGGGGGGAAGGTCGCGCCCCGGAGCTCCTCCGCGTGCGCCCCCTCGGCGACCTGCATCGCGAGTCGCCCAACGGGGTCGAGCGCGGCGATCGTCGCCAGGTCGGCCTCGACCAGATCCATCGCGTGCCCGGCGACGAGCCGCAGGGCCTCGTCCGAGCCCGCGCCGGACAGGATCGAGATCGCGATCTCGCGGAACGCGTCGAGCATCCGCTCGTCACGGCGGGCCTCCGCGTACACGCGGGCGTTCTCGACCGCCACGCCGGCCTGCGCGGCGAGCACCCCTAGGGCCTCCTCGTCGTCGTCGGTGAACCCGCCGGGCTTGTCGGCCAGGTAGATGTCCCCGAAGACGGTTCCGCGCGCGACGATCGGCGCCCCCAGGAACGACGTCATCGTCGGATGGTGCGGGGGGAAGCCGACGGACCGAGGGTGCGAGCGGATATCGTCCAGACGGATCGGCTGCCCCTCCTCGATGAGCACGCCGAGGACCCCCCGGCCGACCGGCGGATCGCCGATCGCCGCCCGGGTCTGGTCGTCGATGCCGGCGGTCACGAACTCGGCGAGGTGCCCGTCGGGACCGATCACGCCGAGGGCTCCGTAGCGCGCGTCGGTGATCTCGACCGCGAGGTCCACGATGCGCTGCAGCACCACCCCGAGCGACAGCTCCGAGGACAACGCGAGGCCGGATCCGATGAGCCGAGGATCCACGTCACGAGCGTACCCGCTGGACCAGGGGCTCGACGGGTGCGGACCCTCGGTCCTGCGACCGAGGGTCGGGGCCACGACGAACCGGTGACGGACGGCCCTGCCGGGCCCGGGCCCCCGGACCGCTCGGTCCGGGCCGGTCGGCCGTTGGGATGCGCGCCGGGCGGGCCTACGGTGCCCTCGTGGAGCGAACCAACGGATCGGCGGGGCTCCGGCACACCGTGTCGGACGCGATGACGCGCACCGTCGTGTCGGTGCGCGCGTCCGCGCCCTTCAAGGACGTGGTCCGCCTCATGCACGACTACCGCGTGAGCGCGCTCCCGGTCGTGGACGACGAGGAACGCCTCGTGGGCATCGTCTCCGAGGGCGACCTGATCCTGAAGGAGGACCCCGAGCTCGAGGAAGGAACCCACCTGTTCGAGAGCCGCCAGCACCGGCACGAGCGCGAGAAGGCCGCCGGCCTGGTCGCGGCCGAGCTCATGACGACGCCCGTCGTGACGGTGCCGCCGGACGCGCCGCTGGGTGACGCCGCGCGGCTCATGCATCGCAAGGGCGTGAAGCGCCTCCCGGTGGTGGACGAGACGGGGAGGATCCACGGGATCCTGTCGCGGTCGGACCTGCTGAAGGTGTTCCTCCGTGACGACGGCGACATCGAGCACGAGGTCCGCGAGGACGTGATCCGTCGGACCCTGTGGATCGACCCCGACACCGTGAGCGTCACGGTCCGCGACGGCGTGGTCCTGATCGAGGGCCAGCTCGAGCGCCGGAGTCTGATGGCCGTCCTCGAGCGCATGGTCATCGCGGTCGAGGGCGTGGTCGGCGTCGAAGCCCGCCTGTCCTTCGCCGTCGACGACACCAGCTCGGCCGCCGACCTCCCGATCCCCTGGACCGCCGTCGGCCACCGGTAGTCGTCCGGTCGTCGCGGTAGGCTTCGCGACATGGGTACCCCGGCGCTGCGCCGTATCCTCGCCGGCACCGACGGCTCCCCGCGCGCCGAGGAGGCCGCCCGGCAGGCGGTGCTGCTGGCCGGCGCCCTGGACGCCTCGCTCGAGTTCCTGTTCGTGGTCGACACGGCCCACCCCCACGTCTCGGACATCGAGGCCGAGGGCGAGGCCGCCCTCGCCCGCGTCGCTCGTCTGGCCGCCGCGGCCGGGGTCCAGGCGCCCACCCGGCTGGCGGCGGGACCGCCGGCGAAGACCCTGGTCGAGGAAGCGGCCGAGCACGGGATCGACCTGCTCTGCGTTGGCCCCGATGCCGGCATCCTCGGTGGGGCGATCCGCGTGGGCCAGGTGGCGGCGCACGTCGTGCGCGAGGCGCCGTGCTCCGTCCTCATGGGACGCGAGGCGGGTCCCGACTTCCCCACACGGGTAGCGTGCGGCGTCGACGGATCGCCCGGATCGGTCGACACGGCCACCCTCGCGGCGCAGCTCGCCGCCGCGACGGGCGCCGAGCTCCGGCTCCTTCATGTCGTCCCCGTCTTCCGAGGCGACAACGCCGAGTGGACGCTCGACCCCGAGGAGCCGAGTCCGCAGGAGCTGGAGCCCTCGGTCCACGCGGCCGTCGCGCTCGGCGTGGTGCCGGTCCGCGAGATGGCGATGGGCCGACCGGAGTCGGCCATCGTCGCGACGGCCTCACGCGACGGGACCGACCTGGTGGTCGTCGGGCACCGAGGCGTGTCGGGCGTGCGCCGGGTGTTCCTCGGCAGCGTGAGCGAGCACGTCACGACCCACGCACCCTGCTCGGTCCTGGTGGCGCGGCCCCGCCGCGCCGCGGAGTAGCGCGGCCTACGCGGTCGACAGGAGCGGCTGGGGCGACACGACCTCGCTCAGCCGGACCCGAGCGTCCACGACGAGCGCCCCTTTCGGGAGCACCATCACCGGGTTGCAGTCCATCTCGGCGACCTCCGGGTGCGACTCGACGAGCTCCCCGACGCGCAGGATGACCTCCTCGAGCGCGTCGACGTCGGCCTTCGGGGCGCCGCGGAAGCCGTCGAGCAGCGGGAACGTCTTGAGCGAGCGGACCATCTCGGCCGCGTCGAGGTCGGTGAGCGGGGTGACCCGCACCGAGACGTCGCGTACCAGCTCGACCGCCGTGCCGCCGGCGCTGCACGCGACGACCGGGCCGAACAGGGGGTCGTGCGCGACGCCGACCAACATCTCGACGCCGCCACCGACCATCTCCTGGACGATGAACCCCTCCGCCTCGATGTCCGCCGCGGCGAGCCGCTCCCCCATCTCCCGCGCCGCCTGCGTGACCCTGCTCGACCCCCAGAGCCCCAGGCGCACGGCCCCGAGATCCGTCTTGTGCACGATCTGCGAGCCGAAGGCCTTCAGCGCGACCGGGCGGGCTATCCGGTCGGCCGCGGCCCCGGCCTCCTCGGGCGTGGTCGCGCGCTCGGAGCGGACGAGCGGGATGCCGTAGCAGTTGAGCAGGTGCTCGACCTCGTCGTCGGCGAGCCACCCGCCCCCACGCGACAGGCCGGCCGCGATGATCGAGGCGGCCTCGTCCGGCTTCGTGTCGGCGAAGTGCGGCTCCTGGCCGGCGGGCTTCGCGCGCCAGCGACCGTACTCGGCGGCGTGCGCGAGCGCGATCGCCGCTTGCTCGGGGAAGGCGTACGACGGGATCCGGGTCCCCGAGTCCTGGAGGTCCGCGGGGAGCCCGCGAGCCGACATGAACGTCGTGATGACCGGGATCCGCCCGCCGACATCGTTGATCCCGCGGACGATCGCGTGCGCGATCTCCGCCGCGCGCTGCGCCTGCGGGGGGATGTAGATCACGATGATCGCGTCGACGCCCGGGTCTTCGCCGACCGTCCGGATCGCCCGCTGGTAGTCCTCCGGCGTCGCGGAGGCGATCATGTCGACCGGGTTGCCGACGGCCGCCTCGGACGGCAGGAACTCGCGAAGGAGCGCCTGCGTCTCGTCCGAGAGCGGCGTGACCTTCAGGTCGTTCGCCTCGCACGTGTCGGCGCACAGGATCGCGAGCCCGCCGGCGTTCGTGACGATCGCGACGCGGTCGCCCGGCGGCGGCGGCTGGTGCGCGAGCAGCGTCGCGACGTCGAACATCTCCTCGAGCGTGTCCGTCCGGATGATGCCGCTCTGCCGGAACAGCGCGTCCACGGTGATGTCCGAGGTGGCGAGCAGCGCGCCCGTGTGCGAGGCCGCCGCGCGCGCCCCCGCCGCGCTGCGGCCCGACTTCACGACCACGATCGGCTTGTCGCGACCGACCTCGCGGGCCAGGTGCCCGAACCGACGCGCGTCGCCGATCGTCTCGATGTAGAGCAGGATGACCTCGGTCCGATCGTCGGTATCCCAGTACGCGATCAGGTCGTTGCCCGAGATGTCCGCCCGGTTCCCGACGGAGACGAACGAGGACAGACCGAGCCCCAGGCTCTGCGCGTACTCGAAGACCGCCAGCCCGAGCGCACCCGACTGCGACAGGAAGCCGACCGCTCCGGTCGGCGGCGAGTTCGTCGCGAACGTGCCGTTCAGGCGGATCTCGGGGTCCGTGTTCACGACGCCCATGCAGTTCGGGCCGATCAGCCGCATCCCGTGTGCCCGGCAGACGTCGAGCAGCTCGTCCTGGCGTTTCGGTCCCTCGCCGCCCGTCTCGCCGAACCCGGCCGAGATCACGACGAGCGCGCGCACGCCCTTGCGCCCGCACTCGTCGGCCACGGTCCCCACGAGCTGCGCCGGCACCGTGATGAACGCGAGCTCGACGTCGCCGGGCACGTCGAGGATCGAGGGGTACGCCGGCACGCCCTGCACGACCGTCGCCTTCGGGTTCACCGGATAGACCGCCCCGTGGAACTCGGACATCAGGAGGTTCCGGAACAGCTGTCCGCCGATGCTCGACGAGTCGCGCGAGGCGCCGACGACGGCGACCGACGCCGGCGCGAGGAACGCCCGGACGGCGTTCACGGCAGACTGCGTGTCGCGGCGCTCGAACCGCTCGGCCGCCTCCTCGGTGAGCGAGATCGGGAACTCGACCTCCAGGCTCCCGGGCGTGGCGCGGATCGAGACGGGGAACCCGCTCCCTCGGAAGACGTTCACCATGGCGTGGTTCTCGGGCAGGACCTCTGCGACGAACGTCGTGATGTCCTGGGCGCCGGCCGCCTGGGCCGTGTGCCCGATCAGGATCGAGCCGATCCCACGGCCCTGGTACTCGTCGGCGACCGACACGCTGAACTCGGCGCGCCCGCCGTCGATCCGCACGTACTGCGCGCCACCGATCATCGTGCCGTCGTCCCCCCCGGTGAGCGCGATCAGCGTCATGTGGTCCCGGTAGTCGACGTCGACGATCTTCGCGGCCAGCGTCCGCACGTCGATCGCCTGGGACCAGAAGCGGAGCCGCCGCGTCTCGGGCGACATGCCGATCAGGTAGTCCTCGACACGGATCGCGTCAGAGCGTCGGACCGGCCGGATCCGCACGGTCGAGCCATCGCGCAGGACGACGTCGGAGATCAGATGGGACGGGTACCCCACGTCCGTGTCGGCCATATCCGGAATCCTATGGCCGTGCACGGCAAGCGTCCCGCCCCGCGAGCGGGCGTCGGGACCACCGGCCGGACCCGGTGGGCCGGTCGGCCCTGACGCTCAGGCCTCGACCCGGGCGGCGGTCGCGGGGCGCTCGGCGGCAACGCGGGCATGCGCCGGCGCCGCCCTGCGCTCGGGGCGCAGGCCGACGGTGAGCGCGCGAACGACGATCAGGAACACGACGGTGAGGCCGGTGCCGACGTACAGCCACCACATGACCGGCCGCACGCTGTCCGTCCCGGCGAACACACCGTGCAGCAGGGAGAGCGTGAACGTCGGGATCGCCAGCAGGTGCGTGCGCTTCCACCACCTGGTCCCGATGGGCTTGCGGAGCCATGACGCGACGATCACGAAGACGAGCCCGTACATCGCCGCGATCCCGAGGGTGACCGCCACCGGGCGGTACGTGCTCGACATCGGCACGAACAGGCCGGCCACGCTGAACGGCATGAACCCGTCGATCAGCAGCGCCCCCATGTGGATCGCGAGCAGGAACAGCCCGCAGGTGGACATGAACTGGTGCACGAGCGTCGAGGAGGGCTTCGACACGCGCTTGCCGAACGGGGTCGTGGTCGACGCCAAGCCCCACGACACCGAGAGGAACAGCATCACGTAGGAGCCGATCCCTGCGGCCCGGAGCAGGTTCCAGTTCGTCACGCGGCCTCCTCCTGTCCGTCCTCGAGGTTCATGACGACGCGGCCGTCGGCGGTCACGAGCACGCCGAGCATCCGGTCCAGGGCATCCTCGCCCAGGAGTAGGGCGTCCTTCGCCAGGACCTCGGCCTCCCCGCAGGTCGGTGCCCAGACGGTGGCCTGCACGATGCCCGTGGACGCGGGCGCGCCGGTCGACGGATCGATCAGATGGTGGAGCCCCTCGCCCCACGCTCGGCGCGTGGTCGACGACGTCGCGATCGCGCCGCCATCGACCCGCAGTGTGAGCAGCTCGAGCCCCAGCGCCTGCGGATCCTCGACGCCGACGTCGATCCCGGTGCGGGGGAGGTCGCCGTCGACGCGGAGGTCGCCGCCCGCATTCACGACCACCCACGACAGGCCCTCGTCGAGCGCCTCGGCGGTCGCGACGTCCACCGTCCAGCCCTTGGCGATGCCGCCCAGGTCGAGCCCCACGCCGAGCGGGAGCAGGAGCAGGTCGGCGTCCAGGGTCACCTCGGACGATCGGCCGCACGGCCGCGCCGGGCTGAGCGCCACGCGCGCGCCGGCGAGGACCTCGTCGAAGTCACGGTCGTAGCCGGCGGCGACGACCGCGTCGAGGACCGTGGGGTCGAAGCGTCCGTCGGTTCGCTCGGCCGCCTCGAGCGCGTGGGCGACGATCGTGGACAGACCGGGGGACAGGCGCGTCGGTTGGCCGGCACGCCGGTTGACGTGGCTGAGCTCGCTGTCCTCGCGGAAGCGGGAGCAGCGCCGGTCCTCCCGGACGAAGGTCCGCTCGACGCGCTCGGCCGCCCGGACGAACGTCCGCTCGTCCTCGGCGGCGCCGGCGATGAGCTCGACGTCGGTCCCCATCGAACGGAACCGGTGGCGGCGCACGGCCAGCGGCATCAGGAGCCTCCGCTCGAGGTCGTGGACGAGGGCGCCGACGCGGCGACCGTCGACCCTCCGGACGAGCTGGACCCCGAGCTCCCCGAGGACCCCCCGCCGACGTACACGTATCGCGGGCTCGTGTCGGGCGCCGGATGGATGATCACGCGCCGGGTGATCTTCCTCACGATGATCACCCGGCGCGGCTTCTGCGAGGCGTCGGAGGCCGTCGCCGGCCTGGGCGAGACCGTCAGCGAGGCGAAGGAGGACGCGAACGTCGCGCCGCCGGCGATCCACGCGAGGGCGCGCAGGGCGCCCCGCGAGAGCCGACGGCGCTTCGCGGCCTCAGTCATCCCCGGACTCGTCCCCGTGGTCCTCGGTCGAGTGGTCCTCGGTCTCGTGGTCCTCGGTCTCCGACTGGTCCTCGGACCCGAACGACTCCGACTCGCTCTCGGTCGGGTCGTCGCTGCCCTGTTGCTCCGTCGTGCCACTGCCGAGGTTCACGACCTGGACGGGCCGGTCGGCGCCCTTGGCCTTCTTCTCGACCTTCACCGTGCGCTCGCGGACCTTCACGATCGGGTCGAGCCGCTTCGGGGTGTCGGCCACCGCGCTCCCGGCGCCGGACAGGCCGAGCGCCATCGCGACGGCGCCGCCCAGGAGCGAGGCGACCAGCCCCGCGGCCAGCAGCATCGCCTTGCGCTTCGTCATCCGTTCCTCCTCTCGGTCGGTGCGCCCAAGGTAGGCAGGAGCGGGTGAGCGGACCGCCAAGGCGTGGTTAAGGGCCGGCTAAAGGAGCCGAGGGCGGCCTCGTCGACGACGGGCCGCCGTGGGCGCGGGGCCGAACGGACCTCCGTGGGGGGTCCCCCCGTCCGTGTGCGGTCGCTCCCTGCCGCGGGAACCTGTCCCAGGAAGGAGGCGGCATGTTCGATCGGATCCTCCTCGCGATCGACGGGTCGGAGCACAGCGCGAAAGCCGTCCCGGTCGCCGGCGACCTCGCGCGCCGGTACCTTGGTGAGGTCCTCGTGCTCCACGTCCGGGAGCACGAGGTGACCTGGGGTGCCGACATCGACGTCGAGACGGCCGACGAGGCCCGCGAGCTCGTCGACGGCGTGGTGCGAGAGCTGAAGAACGAGGGGACGAACGTCCGTGGGGAGTTGGTGCGCGTGCCGCTCGGGCAGACACCCCGGGCGATCCTGGACATCGCCCACGACGAAGGCGTCGGCCTCATCGTGATGGGGACCCGCGGGCTGTCCGACTGGGGCCGCCTGCTGATGGGCAGCGTCGCGCACAAGGTCGTGCACCTCGCCGAGGTACCGGTGCTCGTCGTCCGCTGACGCGGCCCCTCAGGTCCGACCGGTGGCCCGTCGGATCGCGTCGAGTGCTCCCGGGTTCTCCAGGCTGGAGAGGTCGCCCGGGTCCTCGCCGGAGACCGCCGCCCTGATCGCACGCCGCACGATCTTGGCCGAGCGCGTCCTGGGCAGCTCGTCCACCAGCACCACACGGCTCGGGCGGAACGCCTTGCCCAGGTGCTCGGCCACGAGGTCGACGAGCTCGGCCTCCAGCCCCTCTCGGTCCGCGTTCGGCCGCGTCACCGCGAAGCACCACACGGCCTCGCCCTTGACCGGGTGCGGCACGCCCACGGCCGCGGCCTCGGCGACGGCGGGATGCCCCGCGAGGACGCTCTCGACCTCGGCCGGGCCGAGGCGCTTGCCGGCCAGGCTGATCGTGTCGTCCGAGCGCCCGTGGAGGAACCAGAAGCCGTCCTCGTCCACGCTCGCCCAGTCGCCATGCACCCACACGCCGGGGAACCGCCGCCAGTACGTGTCCAGGTAGCGGGAGGGGTCGCCCCAGATGCCACGGGTCATCCCCGGCCACGGCTGCCGGCAGACGAGCTCGCCCACCTCGCCGGGGCCGACGGGCTCGCCGTGCACGTCCACGACCGCGACGTCCATGCCGAGCGCCGGGCCCCGGAGCGTGCACGGCTTCAGCGGGGCGATCGGGTGCGGTGACAGGAAGCACGCCCCGACCTCGGTCCCGCCCGACAGGTTGACGATCGGGCACCGGCCCTCGCCGACCACCTCGAAGAACCAGCGCCACGGCTCGGGGTTCCACGGCTCGCCGGTCGAGGCCAGGATCCGCAGGCTCGAGCGGTCGTGCCGCCGAACCGGCTCCTCGCCGTGCGGGATCAGCGCCCGGATCAGCGTGGGCGACACGCCGAGGTGCGTGATGCGGTGGCGCTCGACCATGTCCCACAGGCGGTCGGGACCGGGGTGGTCCGGCGCGGTGTCCGAGAGGAACACCGTCGCGCCGAGCGCGGTCGCGCCAACGACCTCCCAGGGCCCCATGATCCAGCCGAGGTCGGCGAACCAGTACAGGATCTCGCCGGGATGCACGTCGGTCTGGTATGCGACCTCCTCGGCGATCTTCACGAGGAACCCACCGTGGACGTGGACCGCGCCCTTCGGCCGGCCGGTCGTCCCGCTCGTGTAGGCGATGAACAGCGGGTGCTCGGGGTCGAGCTCGCGGGTCTCGAACCGGGCGGGCTGCGGCTCGAGCAGCTCGTCCCAGCCGACGTCCCGCCCGGGCGTCCACGGCGCGTCGTCGCGGCCCAGACGCGAGCAGACGACGACGTGCTTGACGCTCGGCGCCTGCGCCGCGGCGTCGTCGGCGACCTCCTTCATCGCGACCGGCCGGCCCCGCCGGGGGAAGCCGTCTGCGGTGATGAGCGCCTTCGCGCCCGCGTCGTTCAGCCGCACCGCCACGGCGTCCGCGGCGAATCCCGAGAACAACGGCAGGAAGATCGCACCGAGCTTCGCGCACGCCATCACCGCGGCGACGGCCTCGGGCGACATCGGCAGGAAGATGCCGACCGTGTCGCGCTCTGCCACGCCGAGCGAGGAGAGACCGTGGGCCAGCCGGTCGGCCGTCTCGCGCAGCTCGCGGTACGTGACCCGCCGGACGGAACCCTCCTCGCCTTCCCACAGGACGGCGACGGCGTCCGGCGTGCGCTCGGCCCACCGGTCGACGCAGTTCGAGGCCAGGTTCACGCGTCCGCCGCCGAACCACGTCGCCCACTCGATGCCGGCCGAGGTGTCGAGCACCCGCTCGTACGGCCGCGAGAACTCGAGGCCGAGGTCCCGCACGACCGCGTCCCAGAACCAGGCGACATCCTCCACCGAGCGCCGGAGGAGCTCCTCCTCGGTCGCGATGCCGTTCGCGCGCATGAAGCGGGTCACGTTCGCGCGTTCGACGTACGCCTGGGTGGGTCTCCACACGATCGTCACGGGCTCGTCCATGCCCCCTCGGGAACCGGGCCGGTAGGCTCTGACCTCGGAAGCGTATGGCCGACGAGAAGAAGCCGCAGACCGGGCGCCACCCGCACGTGCGTCGCGTGCTCCTCGCGAGCACGGCGGCGCTGTCGGCGCTCGTCATGCTCGTCGGTGTCGTCGGGGCAGGCGCCTACTTCTGGACGAGCTCGAAGATCCAGACGTACACCCCGATCGCCGAGGCGTCGCCCGGATCGGGGACCGGTGACGAGGAGCCGGACGTCGCCGGGAAGTGCGACACCCGATCGTGCAACTACCTCCTGCTCGGCAGCGACTCGCGCGAGGGGCTGTCCAAGGAGGAGCAGATCGCGTTCGGGACGGACGAGGACATCGGGGGCGAGAACCGCTCCGACACGATCATCCTGGTCCACACGGAACCCAAGCAGCGACGGGCCGTGTTCCTCTCGTTCCCGCGGGACCTGTGGGTCGAGATCCCCGGGCGGGGCGAGGGCAAGATCAACTCGGCGTTCGAGGGCGGGATCAACGGCGGTGGTCCGGAGATGGTCGCGCGCACGGTCAAGGCCCTCACCGGCCTGCGGATCAACCACATCCTCTACGTGGATCTCGCGCGGTTCCAGGGGCTGGTCGACACGCTCGACGGCGTGGACATGTGCGTGCCGTACCCCATGCAGGACCCGCTCACCGGCCTGGACATCGGGGCGGGGTGTCAGCGCTTCGACGGCGCGACCGCACTCGCGTACGTGCGCACGCGGCACCAGGTCTGCGACAAGATCCCGGACTTCGCGCGGATCGGACGGCAGCAGCAGTTCCTCCGCGCCGTGATCTCGAAGCTGCTCTCGCCGTCGGAGCTCCTGAAGCTCCCCACCCTCGTGCCGAAGCTCGTCGGGAACTTCGTGGTCGACCCAGGGCTGGCCAACCCGGCCGAGCTCGTGTACCTGGCCGGCCAGTTGAACGGCGTGAACACCGGCGCGGCCGACTTCCGATCGGTGCCGACGACCACCGACGGGATCTACGTGGACGGCCAGTACCTGTCGATCGTCCGCGCGGTCGAGCCCGCGGCGAACGACCTGTTCCGGGCCCTCCGCGAGGGCAGGCCGCTCGGCGACCTGGGCAAGGAGCTGCCGCAGACGCCGCCGTCGCCGGCGAACGTCGCGGTCGAGGTCTACGACCACCGCTCGCTCGGCAAGGCGCTCGGGGTGTTGCAGACGCTCACCCAGGGCGGGTTCCTGACGTCGCCGACCACGCTCGACTACGGCGTGCTCGGTCAGCAGGTGAAGGGCTCGGCGATCCTGTTCGCGCCGGGGGAGGAGGCGAAGGCCGAGGTCGTGGCGCAGTACGTGGGCACCCTGGAGCTGCAGCCGGCGCCGAGGAGCGTTCTCGGGGACGCGGACGTGGCGGTCGTGATCGGTCCGAACTACGAGCCGCCGGACCTCACGAAGGCACCGCCACAGACCAGCGCGGACTGCCCGACATGAGGGCGCTCGTCCTCTCGGGTGGCGAGGGCTCCCGCCTGCGGCCGATCACGCACACGAACGCGAAGCAGCTGATCCCGATCGCGAACACGCCGATCCTGTTCCACGTCCTGTCGGCGATCCGAGACGCCGGTATCACGGATGTCGGCGTCGTGGTCGGCCAGACCGCCGACGAGATCCGCGCCGCGGTGGGGGACGGCTCGGCCTGGGGCCTGCACGTCACCTACATCCCGCAGGAGGCGCCGCTCGGTCTGGCCCACGCCGTCCTCACGGCGCGCGAGTACGTCCGCGGCGAGCCGTTCGTGATGTACCTGGGCGACAACGTCCTGCTCGAGGGCATCACGGACTTCGTCCGCGAGTTCGAGCGCACGCGCCCCGACGCCCAGATCTTCCTCGCGCGCGTCCCCGAGCCGGAGCGCTTCGGCGTCGCCGTCCTCGAGGGCGAGCGGGTGACGCGGCTGGTCGAGAAGCCCCGCGAGCACATCTCGGACCTGGCGCTCGTCGGCGTGTACCTGTTCGACGATCAGGTGCTCGAGGCGGCGGAGGCGATCCGGCCGTCCTGGCGTGGCGAGCTCGAGATCACCGACGCGATCCAGTGGCTGATCGACCACGGTCGCACGGTCCGGGCCCGGATGGTGAGCGGCTGGTGGAAGGACACCGGCAAGCCCGAGGACCTGCTCGAGGCGAACCGCATGATGCTCTCGACGCTCGAGGCGCGGGTCGACGGCGAGGTGGACGCCGACTCGCGCCTGGAGGGCACCGTCGTGGTCGAGGCCGGTGCGAAGGTGGTCGGCTCGAGCGTCGTCGGACCGGCGATCGTCGGGGCGGGCACGATCGTCGAGGGCTCGACGGTCGGCCCCGACGCCTCGATCAGCGCCGGGTGCGAGGTCCGAGGCAGCGCGATCACGGACTCGATCGTCATGGAGGGGTGCCGGATCGTCGGCGTCCCCGGCGTCACGGGCTCGATCCTCGGCCGCGGCGTCGAGGTCCGCCACGCGCGTCCGGGGGGGACGCACCGCCTCGTGCTCGGCGACCAGAGCCGCGTCGAGGTCGACTGAGCGGCTAGCCTTCGGGCCGTGCGAGCCGTCATCGACGCCCGCCCCGCGCTCGACCCCGGACGGACCGGGGTCGGGCACTACACCCAGCAGCTGGTCCGGCACCTGCCGAGGGTCGACCCCGAGGACCACTTCGTCGCCTGGTACCTCCACGCGCGGGGGTTGTTCCGCCACCGGCGGTTCTTCGCGGGCGCGCCGAACCTCGAGGAGTCCGCGAGCCGGTTCCCCGCCCGCGTGTTCCAGCCGGTCTCGTGGCGCCTACGCGTGCCGAGGGTCGAGTGGCTGGCGGGCGACTTCGACGTGCTCCTGGCGACGAACTTCCTGCCGCCCCCGACCGGGCGGATGGAGCGCACCGTGCTCGTTGTGCACGACCTCGCGTGGGCGGTCTACCCGGAGACCGCCCCGCAGATCGACGACCGGTGGCGCCGTCGGTTCGCGAAGGCGGTCCGTCGGTGCGGGGCAGCGATCGTGCCCTCGGTCTCGGCGAAGGGCGACCTCGTCGGGCGGTACGGCGTGCCCGAGGAGCGCGTGCATGCCGTCGCGCACGGCGTCGACGCCTCCGCCTTCGCCGCCGTCACCGACCCCGAGATCGAGCGGGTGCGCGAGCGGTTCCGGATCCGAGGGTCGTACGTCCTGTTCGTCGGCGGCCTCGAGCCTCGGAAGAACCTCCTCGCGCTCGTGCACGCCTTCGCGGCGGCCGGCACGGAGGCGACGCTCGTGATCGCCGGCGGGCGCGTGCGGTGGTTCCCCGCCGAGGAGGCGCGCGTGTGGGCGGCGGTCCGAGCGCTGCCCGAGCCCGCGCGCTCGCGCGTCGTGATGACCGGCTACGTGAGCGACGAGGACAAGCACGTGCTCCTCGCGGGCGCCGACGCGCTCGCGTTCCCGTCGCTGTACGAGGGGTTCGGGTTCCCCGTGATCGAGGCGATGGCGGCCGGCACGCCGGTGCTGACCTCGAACGTCTCGTCGCTTCCCGAGGTCGCGGGCGAGGACGCCCTGCTCGTCGACCCGAAGGACGAGCACGCGATCGCCGAGGGGCTGCGCCGGCTCCTGTCCGACCGAGACCTGCGCGAGCGCTACATCGGCCCGGGGCGGGCGCGGGCCGCGGGCTTCACGTGGGAGGCGTCGGCGCGCCGGACGGCCGAGGTCCTGCGTTCCGTGGCCGCGACGGCCCGCGGGTAGACTCGGTCGGCCATGGGCGACCGCCGCCGGATCCTCGTGACGGGCGGGGCCGGGTTCATCGGCTCCCACCTCGTCGACCTCATGCTCGAGCGCCCCGAGGTCGACGTCGTCGTGCTCGACAAGCTGACGTACGCGGGTACGCGCGCGAACCTGGCCGAGCACGAGGGAGACGAGCGCTTCACGTTCGTCCTCGGCGACGTCGCCGAGGCCGAGGTCGTGGAGCCGCTCGCGCGCGACGCCGACCACGTCGTGCACGCCGCCGCAGAGTCCTTCGTGGACCGCAGTATCGAAGACCCGCACGCGTTCGTGGTGTCGAACGTGCTCGGCACGCAGGTCGTGCTCGAGGCGTGCCGGCAGACGGGCACCCCGATGACGTTCGTCTCGACCGACGAGGTCTACGGCGCGAACACCGCCGACGCGCTGTTCGACGAGACCGACCCGTTCCGCCCGCGGAGCCCGTACGCCGCCAGCAAGGCCGGCGCCGACCTGCTGTGTCAGTCGTACGTGACCACGTACCACGTACCGGTGACGACGGTCCGGGGGACGAACGCGTTCGGCCCCCGGCAGCATCCCGAGAAGGCGATACCGACGTTCGTGCTCGCGGCGCTCGACGAGCGTCCGGTGCCCGTGTATGGCCGGGGCGAGCAGCGCCGCGAGTGGCTGTACGTCCGCGACTTCGTCACCGCCATCGCGACGGTGATGGACGCGGGCGAGCGCGGCGGCGTCTACAACATCGGCGGCGGCCATGAGTTGGCGAACGTCGACCTCGCGCGCGAGGTGCTCCGGGCGGTCGGCGCCGGGCACTCGACCGTGTCGTTCGTTCAGGATCGACCTGGCCACGACTTCCGGTACGGGGTGCGCTGGGACCGGCTCGCGCGGCTCGGCTGGAGTCCCGCGACGTCGTTCGCGGACGGTCTGGCCCTGACGGTGGCCTGGTACCGCCAGCACCGCGACTGGGTCGAGACGATCCTCCGGGCCGCGGCCGTCCGATGAGGCTCCTGGTCACCGGCGCCGGCGGCGGGCTCGGCCGGGCGTTCCTGGACGTGGTTCCGGGCCACCACGACGTCGTGCCGCTCACGCACGCCGAGCTCGACGTCGGCGACCACCACGCGGTCATGCAGACGGTCGTGCCGATGCACCCGGAGGCGATCCTGTCGTTCAGCGCGTTCACGAAGGTGGACGCGTGCCAGACGGAACCCGAGCGCGCGTACCGGGACAACGCGCTCGGCCCGCAGAGCCTGGCGCTCGCGGCGCGGGCGTGCGGGGCCATAGTGCTGCACGTCTCGACGGACTACGTCTTCGACGGCGACAAGGACGAGCCGTACGACGAGCTCGACGCGCCGAACCCGCAGAGCGTCTACGCGCGGAGCAAGCTGGCGGGGGAGGAGCGCGTGCGCGCGATCCTGCCCGAGCATCTGGTCGTGCGGACGGGCTACGTCTTCGGCGGCGGGACCGACTTCCTCAGCGGCGCGCTCCGACGCCTCGCCGAGGGCGGGATCGCCGCCGGCCTGGCGGACAGGACGGGGACGCCCACCTACGTTCGTCACCTTGCGGACCGGGTGCTGCCGCTACTGCTCTCGATGCGGTTCGGCACGTACCACCTCGGCGGCCCCGAGGCGACGACCTGGCTCGACGTGCTCGGGCGCCTGAAGGACCTCGGCGACCTGCCGGGGGAGGTGGAGCCTCAGCGCGCCGAGGACCTGGCGCTGCCGGCGCCGCGGCCGCGGAACTCGGCGCTCCGCAGCCTGTTCACGGCGGAGATCGGCGTGCCCCCGATGCCGCCGCTCCAGGACGCCCTCCGCGAGCTCCTGGCGCGCTCGTGACCTGCGCGGTGGCCGGCGCGGGGGTCCTCGGGTAGGCTCGCCCGCGTTCGCATGAGGCTCCGTCGCCGCCCACCACGCCCGCTTCCCCTCGTCGCCCTGCTCGCGACGTTCGCCGTGCTCGCCAGCGCGTGCACGGCCGCCGAGGGGGAGCCGCGCCGCTCCGAGAGCCCCGACGCATCCTGGAGCCCGAGCGTCATCACCAGCGGCAGCCCCGAGGGCGGCTTCGACGCCACAGCGCTGCAGACGAGGTTCCCGATCAAGCACGTCGT
>DASTHN010000078.1:0-2665 GCA_035718185.1 Actinomycetota bacterium | reverse complement strand
GGCGGCGAGCGTCGCGCCGCCGATCGCGATGTCGCCCTCCCCCGGCTCGGCTCGCAACCGCTCGATCTCCTCGGCCAGGCTGCCGGAGGCCAGGCGGGCATGGCCCTGCACCGCCGACAGCGTGGTGGAGAACACCACCTTTGGGAGCGGCTTCCAGATCGCGGCCCACTCGAGTTGGGAGTCGTCGAGCGATGGATCCTGGTCGGCGGTCTCCCAGAACAGCATCGTCTCGTACAACCGTCGTCCCAACAGGTGCACGCCGACCCCTCGTATCTCGTCGATCCAGAAGCGGAAGACCTCGTCGGGCAGCCCCCAGTCGAAGTCGCCGTCCCGCCCGGCGATGTAGCCGTCAAGTGAGACGCTCATCGAATAGGTCACGCTGCGCATCAGAAGTCCTCCTCGGTAACGGGTTCGACAGTACGACCGCCGGACGCCGCGGGACCCATCGCGGCTCGCGGGATCCGGGCTAGCTTCTTGGTGTCCATGCGCAGACCATGCGAGGAGGTTCTCGCCCATGTCAACACGTCCGGGTGAAACTACATCTAGGCCCGTACGCAAAGGGCACCCGCTCCATCTTCCGGACGAAGACACGCTCCGCCATGGCGCCGGATACCGCCGCGGTCCCGACCGCACGGCCTCGATCGGTCAATCGGTCGGCGTAAGCTCGGCCAGGAGGTCGCGCACGCGGCGGTCGATCTCGTCGCGGATCGGGCGGACCTCCTCGAGGGTCCTGCCCGCCGGGTCCGGCAGCTCCCAGTCCAGGTAGCGCTTCCCGGGATAGATCGGACAGGCGTCGCCGCAGCCCATCGTGACCACCACGTCCGCCGCCCGCACGGACCCGTCGGTGAGCGGCTTCGGGAACTCCCTCGACAGGTCCAGGCCGAGCTCCTCCATCGCCGCGACCACCGAGGGGTTGATCTCGTCCGCGGGCGTGCTGCCGGCGGAGCGCACGCGGACCCGCCCCTGCGCGTGGTGATCCAGGAGCGCGGCCGCCATCTGGCTCCGGCCGGCGTTGTGGACGCAGACGAACAGGACCTCGGGGACCTCGCTCACGGCGCGGCACCGTGCCCGAGGGACGTGAACGGGGCGTGAACGGGGGTCACGGCTTCACGGCGCGGACGATCGCGCTGTGCATGCCGTCCGCGACCGCGTGCGTCGGCTGGAGCTCCACCTGCGTGAAGCCGACCCTGGTGAGCTCGCGCTCGTACTCGGAGAACGACAGGGCCCCGGCGATGCAGCCGACGTAGTTCCCGCGCTCGGCGCGCTGCTCGGGCGTGAGCGCATCCTCGGCCACGATGTCGCTGATCCCCAGCCGGCCGCCGGGCCGGAGCACGCGGAACATCTCGTCGAAGACCCTCGGCTTGTCCACCGACAGGTTGATCACGCAGTTCGAGATGATCACGTCGACCGAGGCGCCCGGGAGCGGCACCTCCTCGATGTACCCGCGCAGGAACTCGACGTTCGTGATGTCGGCCTCGGCGGCGTTCTTCCGCGCCAGCTCGAGCATCTCGTCGGTCATGTCCAGGCCGTACGCCGTGCCCGTGGGACCGACCCGCTTCGCCGACAGGATCACGTCGATCCCGCCGCCCGAGCCCAGGTCGAGGACGGTCTCGCCCTCGCGGAGCTCGGCGACGGCGATCGGGTTGCCGCAGCCAAGGCTGGCGAGCGCGGCGGCGTCCGGGACCTCGGCAAGGGTGGCGGCGTCGTAGGAGCTCGCGCCCGAGCTCTGGTCGTCGTCGCAGCACGCGACCGACGGCCCGCAGCACCCCTCCCCCGTGTCGAGCACGTTGAGGGCCACCTTCGCGTAGGCGTCCCGGACCTCTTCGCGGAGCTCGCTCATATCGCCTCCACCTCCTGGAGTCGGAAGATCGTGGCCAGGCGCTCGAGCGCCTGTCGGTCGATCGCGTAGTAGGCCCACACCCCGCGCTGCTCGCGCGTCAGTAGGCCGGCCTGGACCAGCTTCTTCAGGTGGAAGCTCACGGTCGGCTGCGAGAGCCCGAGCTCCGGCGTCAGGTCGCACACGCACGCCGGGCCGGGGGCGTTCGCCAGGAGGTTCACGATCCGCACGCGGCTCGGATCGCCGAGCGCCTTGAACACCCTCGCGGTGGTCTCGGCGTCCTGCTCGGACATGCCGTCCGTCGCCAGTGGCATGCAGCACGCGGCCGGCGCGTCCTCGAGCACCTCGAGCTCTCGAACCTTGGTCATCACACGAGCCTCACACTGCCGGCCGTCGACAGCCGACGATCGAACTGCCGCTGACGGACCGCCTGCTCCCAGCACCGCTCGTCGCAGATCCCGCCGCCGCGCGTCGAGACCCGCGATGCGGGGCGCTTGCGTCCGAAGCCCCTGACCTTGCCCATCTCGTCCCCCCTTCCGCCGGAAGATACATCGATAACTCTCGATGTACGATAGAGGATATATCGATGGATGTCAATGTCTTTTCGAGGGACGACCAGGACCGACGGGACCGTGGGAGGATGGGGACATGAGCGAGGAGGGGTTCGTCTACCTGACGTCCATCGGCTCGGTCCCCGAGGCCGAGATCCAGCGTGCGCGCCTCGAGGCCGAGGGGATCCCGGTGATGATGAAGGGCGAGGCGGAGGGCCCCTACCGGATGGGCCCGGTCCACCTGTGGGTGCCGGCCGCGCTCGAGGTGCAGGCTCGC
>DASTHN010000077.1:0-23903 GCA_035718185.1 Actinomycetota bacterium | reverse complement strand
TGCAGACCGACGCCGAACGCGCGCTCGCGCTCGCCCGCGAGAGCGGGAACTGGCGCGCGATGGCCGATGCAGCCGGGACGCTCGGGGCCGCGCTCCTGCGCGGCCCGGTCCCGCTCGACGAGGTCGAGCACCGCCTGCGCGAGCTCATCGACGATCTCTCGGGCGACCGGCTGACGCAGGCGGCCGTCCGCCTGGATCTCGCGAACACGCTGACGCTCCGCGGGCTCCTCGACCGGGCGGAGGCCGAGGCCGAGACCGCGCGTGACACGCTCGAGGAGCTCGGTCAGCGGCGGTGGCTGATCCGCTGCACCGAGATCTTCGCCGACATCGCGCGACGACGCGGGGACGCCGACGCGGCCGTCCGGCTCCACCGCTCGGTGCACGCCGCGTACCTGGGGCAGCGGGACGAGGTGAACGCCCGTCTCGCGTCGATCGGGCTCGCGAGCGCCCTGCTCGACGCGGGCGCCGACGACGAGGCCGACGCGATCGCCGCCGATGTCGAGCGCGAGGGCTCGCGGGACGACCTGGAGACCCAGGTGGTCTGGCGCTCCGTGCGGGCGCGAGCGGCCGCCCGCCGCGGCGAGGTCGACCGCGCGCTCGCGCTCGCTCGGGAGGCGATCGCCATGGCGGACTCGACCGACTGGCTGCTGCTGCGCGCTGAGACGCAGGAGGAGGTCGCAGAGGTCTTCACCACGCTCGGCCGGCCCGAGGCCGCCGAGGCGCGCGCGAGGGCCGCCGAGCTGTACCGGCGCAAGGGCGCCGTGCCCGCGACCGACTGAGGATCCGCGTCAGCGCCGGCCGTCGAGCAGCGCGGTCGAGGTCCGCTTGATGCCGTCGATCTGCTGCAGGGCGCCCATCCCTGCCTGCAGAACCTCATCGAGGGTCTCGCCGCCGAGCTGGAGCAGGATGTCGAAGTCCCCGGTGACGATCGAGGCGCCCCGGAACGCCGGGAGCTTGCCCAGCTCCTTCAGCACACTGTCAATCATCCCGTGCTTCACCTCGACGGAGACGAGCCCGATGAACTCGGGCGTCCCGCGCTTGGTCCCGATCACCCGTTCGCCGTCCTTGTAGACGCCGGTCTCGACGGCGTACTTGCAGCGGACGCCCTGCTCGCGCAGCGGTCCGTTGATGAGGTCCAGCAATCCGGAGAGGTCCCCCTCCTCGACCCGCAGGTGCGCGAAGGCCTGGTACGCGCCGACCACATCGCCGGCGAACATCACCGGCCCCTCCGGTGGGCCCTTCAGCTCGTTCCGCAGGCGGTTCACGACCTCGATCGGCGAGTCGGTCTCGGATACGTGATCCACGAACACGAACGCGTGCAGTCCGGTGTAGTCGAACGGACCCGGTTCCTCGGCCATCTCGCCCCTCCCGCGCCGGCTGGAACCGTCACTCTGACCGCGACGTCGTCCGCGCGCAAGTTCCTCGACCGCGCACCACGGGCGAGGACGCTCCGGCGACCGTCAGCCCAGGTGTTCGCGGCCCATCCAGCCGCGGTACTCCTCGTTGAACCAGTAGAGGAACCGGTCCTTGCGCGGGTAGACGCCCGTCGTGTACGCCTTCGATGACACGCCGACCTGTGCGCGCTCGCACACGGCCCAGTCCTGCCACGAGATCAGGTCCCAGAACTCGACGAATGGCTCCTTGCTGACGTCGCGTTCGGCGATGGTCTCGGGCTGGAACAGGTAGTCGCTGAGTACCGTCGTGTGGCTCGGGGTGCGCGGCACCAGGATGTAGTACTGCACCGCGTCCGGGTGCATGTCGACCGCGAGGTTCGGGAACTGGAACATCCCGTAGTAGCGGTTCGCGTCCTCCTCCAGGATCCCGGGGAGCCGCGGCAGCGTGCTCTTGCCCGTCGGGTTGAAGCTCGTGGCGCCCTCAGCCATCTGCAGGCCGTCGTCGCGGATCTCCTCGTCCCAGACCTCGCCGAACCGGAACAGCGGGACCACCTGCACGAGCTCCGGGTGCACCGAGGGGCAGTGCAGGCACTCGTTGTAGTTCTCGACCAGGATCTTCCAGTTGGCCTCGACCTCGTACACGATCCGGTGGCCCAGCCGCAGGTCCGCCATCCCGAAGCGGTCGTAGTCGGTGAGCGACTCGGCGCCGTGGGTGAGGAACCCGCGGAGCGGCATCGGCTCGCCCGCCGACAGGTTCACGAACAGGAACCCCGCGTACGTGTCCAGGTGGACCTGGTGGAGCGGGTAGCTCGCGCGGTCGAAGAACTCATCCTGCTCGACGTTGGGCGTGCCGACGAGGCAACCGTCCAGGTCGTACGTCCACGCGTGGTACGGGCACTTGAAGACCTTCTTGACCGAGCCAGCGCCGTCGTCGACGAACTTCGTGCCGCGGTGCGAGCACACGTTGAAGAACCCGCGCAGCTCCCCCTCGGCGTTTCGGGTCACGAAGATCGACTCGCCGGCGACGTCGTACGTCCGGTAGTCGCCCGGGCTCCCGACCTCCTCGGCGCGCCCGACGCACACCCAGGTGGCGTGCCAGATCCTTTCCTTCTCCTCCCGCCAGATGTCCTCGTCCCAGTAGTCGCGACCCGCCAGGGTCGGCTTCGGACGCCAGGTCTCCGCCTCGTCCCGCATGCGTTGCTCGAGCACTGCAGCCTCCGTGTTTGAACGGCGAGTCAACGAAGGATACGGCGGCCCGAGCGACCTGGGAAGACCCGCCGTGCCGGATCCTCCGTGTTCCGAAAGTACCCAAGCGAAGATGGGCACCCTGAGCAGGACGAACGGGCACATCCTCGTCTGTTCGGCCGCCGTGCGCCGGCCGACGATGGGGTCGACGGCCGGCGAGGGACCGGCCGAGGGACGAGGAGGCTCCCGATGCGGACCGCGAACACGGCGCTCGAGATCCCGGGCTTGCTCCCACGGATGATCCCTCGACTGGCGCGCCGGCACGCCGTTGCGGCCCTGGGGGTCGGCGCGATCGCGTTCGTCCTGCTGCGCTCGATGACGGCGGCCGTCGCGGGGACGGCCCCCGGCTCGCCGACGTGCGTCGTTGCAGAACGAGCGTCCACCGCCGCGTACCTCACGGGCCGCATCTGCCCGCCCGAGGGGTTCGCCGAGGCACTCGGGTACGAGCCGACACTCGTCCACACCCCGTACGGCTGGCGGTACACCAAGCCCACGTCCGCCGGCGGCTCGTGCAGTGGTCCGGTCCACGAGCACGGCCCCTTCTGGGACTTCGGCGCGGCGTGTCGGATGCATGACTACGGCTACGACCTTGTGCGGTTCGGGGTCGCCGAGCGCCCGGACGTTGACCGGCTGCTGTACGGCGACATGAAGGCGAGCTGTCTGCTGATCGACGCGGTCGAGCGTCCCGCCTGCAAGGTCCTGGCGGACACCGCGAACGCGGTCCTGACGGTCGGCGACGTGACCGGCTTCGACGTCGATCGCCTTCCGGAGGGCGCTGCCGGCTAGTCCGGCGCCCGGTCCAGGCCCCGCTGGATCGCGTAGCGCATCAGCTCGTAGCGCTTCTTCAGCTGGAGCTTCGTGAGGATGTTCTGCACGTGGTTCTGGACCGTCTTGTGGCTGATGAACAGTCGCTCGGCGATCTCGCGGTACGTGTAGCCCTTGGCGACCAGGCGAAGGATCTCGTTCTCGCGCGGGGTGAGCCCGGGCTCGCCCGCGGTCGCCTGCGCGACGCGGCGGAACTCGGACAGGACCAGGCCGGCGAGCGGCGGCGTGAATACCGGCTCGCCGCGGCTGGTACGGACGACCGCGTCGCAGATCCCGGCCGATGTGGTGCTCTTCAAGAGGTATCCGGTCGCGCCGACCTTCACGGCCTCGAGCACGTCGGACTCCTCCCCGCTCGCCGAGAGCACGAGCACCCGCACGTGCGGCGCCTCCTCGACGATCTGCCGGATCGCGTCCACGCCCGAGACCGTGGGCAGACGCAGGTCCATGAGGACGACGTCGGGCATCGTCTCGCGCGCGAGCTCGATCGCCTGGCCGCCGTCGCCGGCCTCCGCGACCACGGTCGCGACGCCCGATCGCTCCAGGTCGTCGCGGATCCCGTCGCGCCATACGGGGTGGTCGTCCACCACCATCACGCGGATCGGCTCGGCGTCGCTCATGCCTCGCCCTCCCGGCGCACGGGCAGCCGGAACTCGATCTCGGTGCCGCGGCCCGGAGACGTGCGCACCCGCATCGTCCCGCCGAGCCCCTCGATCCGCCCCTTCATGCTCCCCAGCATGCCGAGCTTCCCCTCGCGCCGCAGGAGCTCCTCGTCGTACACGAACCCCACGCCGTCGTCGCGGACAGAGACGACCAGCTCGCCCTCCAGCTCCTCCGCGAAGACGGTCGCCCGCCTCGCGCCCGCGTGCTGCCGCACGTTCTCGAGCGCCTGGCGCACGGCGCCGCTCACGTCCTCGACCTGGGCGGCCGGCAACCACAGCCCGCCGGCGGCCGAGATCGTCACCTCTAGCCGGTCGACCCCGAACGCCGCCGAGCGCAGGGCGGTGCGCAGGCTCACCGTGCCGGGCGCCGTCTCGGTCGGCTCGCTGAGGAGCGCCCGCAGCTCCTGCTCCTGGCGCCCGGCCAGCTCGAGGAGGTCACGGACCTCCTCGGCGGGGACGCTCGAGGTCTCGGTCAGCTCGCGGCCCTTCTTGCCGACGAGGGCGAGCGACTGGAGCACCGAGTCGTGGATCTGGCGTCCGAGCGCCTCGCGCTCGGCCAGACGTGCGGCGCGCTCGCGCTCTCGCCCGGCCTCCTCAAGTGCGAGCGCTCGGGCGGCGGCCGAGGTCCGCAGCACACGCGACACGACGCCAGCGGCGCCGCCGGCCGCGATGTAGTAGAAGCCGCCGTTCACGAGCGCCGCCCATTCGGACTTGTCCAGCATCGAGAAGGGCAGCTCGTTGAACGGACGGCTGAGCCCGAGCGAGATCGCGAGCAGCGCTCCGGCCCACAGCCCCGCGACGAAGCCGCTCCCGGCTCCGACCGTGAGCGCCGCCGCGGCCGGATACGACGTGGCGAAGAACGGCTCGCTGCCAGCGGTGGCGCCCGGGTCCATCACGAAGCCCGAGACCGCGACGAGCGCGGCGGCGATGGCGAGGTCCACCCATCGCGCCCACGGCAGGTCCCACGCCTTCGCGAGGCTGAACCAGAGCGACCACACGCCGGCCACGGCGAGCCCGACCACGGCGAGGCCGGGTCGGGACATGTCCTCGCGCGAGACGACCGCGAGCGTGACCATCCACGCGAAGGCCGCCCATCGGTACGCCAGGATCCCGAGCCACAGACCGCGCATGCCGGGCTCGTCCTGGGTGGTCCCGGACCCCTGCGGTGGCCTCACGCGACCACCTCCGGGCGGAGCGTCCCACTCCCCGGTCGGGCGGTCAATCAGCGCTCGGGCGGAGGGGCTCCTGGGCGGGTACGGTCGCCGGCTCCGGGACGGGTGCGAGCTCCTCGGCCGAGGCCGGCAGGGCCAGGCCGAGCCGCGCGAGCAGGAAGAACGAGCCCTCGATCGAGGGACCGAGCAGCACCGCGATCGCGAGCGTCCCGATCCCCACCGTCCCGCCGAGCGCCCAGCCCGTCAGGAGCGCCGCCGTGTCCAGGGTGGCCCGCACGACGGCGATCCGCACCCCGGTGCGCCGGGAGAGCACCAGCATGAGCGAGTCCCTCGGCCCGGCGCCCAGGCCGGCCGCGATATAGACGGCGATCCCGAAACCGAACAGCGCGACGCCCATGACGAGCACGCCCACCCGGGGACCGAGCCCTCGTTCCGAGAGGCCGGAGACCCACGCGATCGATAGGAGGCCGTCGACGGCGAGGCCCACGACGATCGCGTTCGCGACCGTCCCGAACCCGGGCGCCTGGCCGAGCGCCCACGCGACGGACAGCACGACGAGCCCGACCAGGATCGTCGTCGTGCCGATCGTGAGCGGGGTGTGCTCGGCGATGCCGAGGTGGAGCACGTCCCAGGGCGCGAGACCCAGACCCGACTCCAACAGGGAGACGATCGCGACAGCGAGGAGCAGGAGCCCGCAGAACAGGCTCGGGACGCGGACGCCGAGCCCACCTCGCAGTCTCGGCGCGCGTCTCATCGAGGCGAGTGTAGATGCGACCCCCCCGGCGAGTGGCTGGGCGCGCGTGGCCCGGCGTCTGGGTGGGGAACTAGCGCTCGGCCGGGTCGAACTCGACCTCGAACCACACGACGGTCCGGTCGGACTCGTGGACGGTCCCCCACCGGGCCGCGAGCCGATCGACGAGCTGCAACCCCCATCCGGACGGCGCGAGCGCCTCCGCGCGCCGCAGATCCCAGCCGGGTCGCTCGGCGGGCGCCCCGATCCCCCACGGCTCACGGCGGTTCGCCACCTCGATCCGAAGGACGTTGCCGTTGCGGATCGCCCACAGCTCCACCCGACCGTCGGGGTGGGCCCCCGGGTGCTTGACGGCGTTCGAGACGACCTCGCTGGTCAGCAGGATCGCGTCGTCCCGACCGGCCTCGGGCACGTCGAGATCACGCACGACGCGCCGTGCCTCGGCCGGCGCCGCGCTGTCGGCCACGAAGCTCGCGGCGAGAAGCCGTTCATCCTTCCCAACGATGACGGGGTCGTCCCCCTCCCCATGATCCCGGGTTCCGAAACGAGGTTCCCGCGGTTCGCGGGCCCTCACCGACGGGTCATACCCAGTGCGGGGGGGTTCCACGCCCAGGCCGTGGACGCAGCTACGGATGACCGCCGACGCGGGCGGTTTCGACCCGCTCCGACGGGGGTAGGCAGGGCTCACGCACGCCTGGCGGACGAGGGAGGACCAGATGGACGTGACCGTGAGGCTTGGACCCGACCGCGACGAGCGGCTCCGCTTGAACGGATCGACCGCCGGTCCGGGCGGCGGCCGGGAGCTCCAGACGTACCGCAGCGGCCGCGTGTGCGACGCGGACGGCTGCGAGACCCTCCTGTCGCGTTACAACCGCTCGGACCTGTGCTGGCAGCACGAGCCCGTGCACGCGTACCTCGGCCCCGTCCGCGGGCGCAAGCCGCGGCAGGTCGAGGTCGTCCAGGACCTGACCAAGCTCAGCGCCTAGGGTCCCGAGCGAGCGAGCGCGAACCCTGAACGACCACGGCTCCGCCCCTCTCCCGGTGGAGCCGACACGAAGGCCCGGCTCCGCTGGAGCCGGGCCTTCCGTGCTCCTTCGGTCCCGTCGTCAGGACGCGCGATACCGACGGGTCGTCACGGTCTCCTCATCGCGGACATCGTCGTCGTCGATCACGTCGGTCCGGGGAGGCACGGCCGGCGGCGTCACCGCCAGATCGGCGTTCGCCGGACGCGTGACCGCGCCGCCGATCGCCCCGCCGACCGCGCAGGCGAGGAGCCCGCCGAGGATCGACCAGAACGTCGCCCACAGCGCGTTGTCGACCCCGGTGCCGAGGATCCCGCCCGTCGCGTCCGGCGACAGCTGCGTCACGCGGCCCAGGTTGAACACGTTGAGGATCGACGGCACGCCGACCACCAGCGTGACGATGAGGATCATCGCCCAGATCGCCATGCCGTTGAAGAAGCCGGCGGCCGCACCGCGGACACCCGACAACCACCCCGAGAGCAGTCCGCCGATGAACAGGCAGACGATCGCCGAGATCCCGATGTACCACTCCAGGTTCGCTCGGATCTCCTCCATGGCCGAGCCGTAGGCGAGCGCGAACCACAGCGCCGTCAGGAGCGCGAGCAGCCCGAGCCCGAGCACGGTCCCCGCGAACACCGCACCCCATCGGATCTTCTGCGGGCTCGCCGCAGGGGCCGCCTGCCAAGCAGCCCAGTCCGTCGTCCGTGTCGTCCGTTCCATGCGGACCTCCTCCCTGCCGTCCGTACCGGGACCCGGATGAGGTACCCGCGCGGGCGTCGTCCCATGCCTCGGTGCGGTTTCGCGCCGGCGCGTCACGGGGATAGGCCGTCCGTACGCAGGCGGAGGGAGGCCGGTGTGAACATCGGTGAGATCGTCCGAGAGCTCGAGGTGCTGCCCGCCGAGCAGCCGGAGCCCGTCCCCCTGCCGGAGCCTTCGACGCCCACCGAGGGCCCGGCCCTCGAGCCGGCGGAGCCGGCGGCGGCGTGAGCGACGAGATCGAGCTCGTCGTCGGTTCCCTCCGCGGGTACCGATGGTGGCGCGTCGGCCAGGGTGGATGGCTCGTGTCGCCCTGGCGCGGACGCGAGCGATGGGGCCCGTCGCTGAATCGGGCGCGCTGCCTGTTCCGGCGGCGGCTGATGCGGTGGGAGACGTCGAGGCGGAGCCACCCCTCTGGTGCGCCCGTCGCCGCCTGCGACTGCGGCTACTACGGGCTCTACGACCTCCCGAGGATCCGCGACCGGATGGTCGGGTTCAGCTGGGAGATCGGCGTCGGGTCCTCGGGCGCTCGGCACGGGCTCGTGTTCGGCGTCGCGCAGGCGCACGGCCGCGTTGTGATCGGCACCCAGGGCTGGCGCGCCGAGTACGCGCGACCGCTCGTGCTCCTGTGGGGGCCGGAGGCCGAGCCGGACGCCCGCCTGACCGCGATCCTCGAGCGATACCGGATCCCGGTCGTGCGCTCGGTGGTCACCCTCGTCCGCGAGTGGGGCCCCGACGACCTGGAACGGGATCTGCTCGCGGGCTGAACTGACGGTCATCAGGCAGGAGGGACGCAGACGCACATGGAGGGGCGACATCCCGGGACCTCGGTCCTGCAGCGCATCGAGCGCCTCGCGGAGCGGGCGGACCGTGCCCACCGCCGGCATGCGTGGCTCGCGGTCCCCGTGGCCGTCATGCGGAAGTCCGGGGACGACCGTGCCGGCCACTGGGCGGCGCTCGTCGCCTACTACGGATTCTTCTCGCTGTTCCCGCTCCTCCTGGTGTTCGTCACCGTGCTTGGCTTCGTGATCCAGGATGAGCCCGATCTGCAGCGACAGATCCTGCGGTCCGCGCTCGCGCAGTTCCCGATCATCGGCACCCAGATCGAGCGGAACGTGCATGCGCTCACCGGCTCGGCCTGGGCGCTCGCGCTGGGGATCCTGGGGGCCGCGTGGTCGGGGCTCGGGGTCGTCACGACCGTCCAAGGGGCGATGGACGAGGTCTGGGACGTGCCGCGGCGCGACCGGCCGCCGTTCCTGAAGTCGAAGCTCGAGGCGCTGGCGGGGCTGGCGGCGCTCGGGACCGCGACCATCCTCGCGGGTCTGCTGGCCGGGTTCGGGACGAACGGCGGCTGGGCTGGGCCGGCGCTGCGCGCGCTCGCGCTCGCCGGCACGTTCGCGCTGAACGTCGCCGTGTTCGCCTCGGCGTTCCGGCTCCTGACCGAGGCCGAGCTCACCTGGCGTGACGTCCTCCCCGGCGCGCTCACGGCGGCCGTCGCGTGGATGGTGTTGCTGGTGATCGGGAGCTGGATCGTCGACCGGCAGATCCGGGGCGCGACCGAGGTGTACGGGTTCTTCGCGATCGTGATCGGGCTGCTCGGCTGGATCTACCTCGCCGCGCAGGTCGTGCTGTTCTCAGCCGAGCTCAACGTGGTGCTGAAGCGGCGACTGTGGCCGAGGAGCGTCGTCGCCGTCCCCCCGACGACCGAGCCGGACCGCCGGGCGCTCACGGGCGAGGCGACCGAGGAGGCGGCCCGACCGGAGGAGGCGGTCGAGGTCCGATTCGACGCCGCGGGCCGGGACCGACCCGACGAGCGAGCCGAAGCCTGACTCCTGGATCGCCTCTCGGCGCGACCTCGCCGGAGCAACGCGACGGCCACCATCGCACCCACCGCGGCGATCCAGACGAACGCGGTGATCCTCCTCATGGGCTGCGTCCTACCCACCCGAACGCGGCCCGAACCGCTCGGTTTGACGCCCAGGCGGCGGTGGGTACGTCACGAGAACCGATCGTGGGAGGAAGGGGCCGGATGACGCCGGAAGAGCAGCGGCGAGGCGAGCGGCTCGACGAGCTGCTGCACGCGATGGGTAGCGGCGCCGACGACGAGCGCGCGATCGAGGGGGCGGCGGTCCGCGTTCAGGACGAGGCTCCCGGCGGGTCGGACGAACCCTCCGACGGCTCCGTGTCCGACCAGGATCTCCGATGAAGACGATCGCGCTCTGGTTGGTCCTCGTCACGCTGGTCGGCGTGTCGGCGGTCCTCGTGGGCGCGCTCGTGAAGGGCATCGTGGACGAGCGGCGTTCGAGCCACGTCCGGCGCATCTGGGCGAACTTCGCCCTGGGCATCTCGTTCGCCGTGCTGTTCCTGATCAGCTGGGCCGTGCAGGGCGTCGCGCAGTGGGAGACGTACCGGAGCGACCGGCTCGAGCACGGCGAGCCGGTCGTGCTGTCCGAGTACATCGTCGACTTCGGCCGGGCAACCCTGGAGAACTGGCAGTCGGAGTTCCTCCAGCTGTTCTCGTTCGTCGTCCTGTCGGCGGTCCTCATCCACCGCGGGAGCGCCGAGTCGAAGGACGGGCAGGATCGGATCGAGCAGAAGGTCGACGAGATCCGCAGCATGCTCGAGGCCACCAACGGCGGCAGCCCCACGCACGACCCTCGGGCTGGACGATGAGCCGCGTGGCGACCGAGGATCAGCGGGCCGGGGTGCGAACGGTCACTCCGCCGGTCGTGACGCCCTGCTCGGTCCCGCGGTGCGCGTGTCCGTGGACCGCCAGGTCGCAAGCCGCGCGGTCGATCGCCTCGGCGAGCAGGAAGCTGCCGAGGAACGGGAAGAGCTCGGGCGGCTCGCCCTGGAGCGTGTCCCGGATGGGCGCGTAGTGGGTGAGGTGAGCGCGCCTCAACCCGGCCACACGCGGCGGCAAACGGCTCATGCCGCGCGCGTGGCGGTCTCCTCGTCCTCCAGCAGATCGAGGACGGCGGCCTCGACGACCTCGCGGAAGGCGGGGTCGTCCAGGTCCTCCGCCGAGGATCGCTCGAGCGCCGGCGCGATCGTGACGCCCTCCTCGAAGCGGTCGATCACGCGGGGATCCACGTACGAGGCGCGGGCGACGGCCGGCGTGTTGCCCAGGAACTCCGCCACCTCACGGATCGCGGCCGAGACCTGCCGGCGGCGCGACGTGAAGCTCGTGCGATCGCCCTCGGCGAGCGCGAGCCCGACCGCCGCGACGACCGTTCCGTGCCAGGTGCGGAAGTCCTTCGCGCTGTACCCGTCGCCGGCGACCTCCTTCACGTACGCGTTCACGTCGGCCGAGCGGACGTCGCGCCAGACGTCGCCGTCGCGGTACGCCAAGAGCTCGGGGCCGCCGGTGCGGCGCCGCTTCAGGGTTCGGATCAGCGGGACCACGTCCGGGTCCGCGACCTCCTGGACCAGACGCTTGCCGCTCTTCGCGGCGAAGTCGAAGAGCGCGATGCCATCGCGCAGACGCACGTGCTCCTTGCGAAGCGTCGCGAGTCCGAACGAGCCGTTGTCCCGCGCGTAGCTCTCGGATCCGACCCGGAACGACGCCTGGTCCAGCAGGCGCACCGCCCCCGCCAGGACGCCCTGGCGCGGCACGCCGGGGAGCGCCAGATCGTCGGCGACGCGCTCGCGAAGATCCGGGAGGGCGCGAGCGAACCCCAGCATGCGGTCGAACTTCTGCGCGTCACGCCGGGCTCGCCACGCGTCGTGGTAGCGGTACTGGCGCCGGCCCGCGGCATCGGTCCCCTTGGCCTGGAGATGGCCAAGCGGGTCGGGGCAGATCCAGACGTCGGTCCACGCGGGCGGGATCGCGAGCGCACGGATGCGCGCGAGCGTCTCGGCGTCGCGGACCGGCCGGCCGGACGGGTGGATGTATCGGAAGCCACGGCCGTGAGGGTGCCGAACGATACCGGGAACGTCGCTCGAGACCCGCCGCAGCCGCGCCACCCCACCCACCTCCTCGGACGGAGGACGTCTACCCCCGGCGGACGGCACCGCAAACGTGGTCGACGCATCTCGGTTTGCGCCCTCCGCTCGGGGGTACGTGGCTGCCGTGACCCGACGCAGGTCGCGGCACGGATCCCCGGAGAAAGGAGGACGCAGATGGACGCCCTGCAGATGCTCGAGCAGGACCACGAGAAGGTGAAGCGGATCCTCGAGGAGCTCGACTCGACCACCGAGCGGGCCCTGAAGACCCGTGAGGAGGGCCTCGCGACCCTGAAGCAGGAGCTCACGGTCCACGAGCTCATCGAGGAGGAGATCTTCTACCCGGCGCTGAAGGAGCACGCCGAGGCGAAGGAGACCGTCCTGGAGGCCTACGAGGAGCATGACGTCGTGGACGCGATCCTCGGGGAGCTGGAGCAGACCCCCGTCGACCACGAGACCTGGCACGCGAAGTTCACGGTCGCGAAGGAGAACCTCGAGCACCACATCGAGGAGGAAGAGGGCGAGATGTTCGGGCAGGCGCGCGAGCTGCTCGAGAAGGACGAGCTCACGACGCTAGGCGAGCAGATGCTGCGCCGCAAGGAGCAGGCCCAGGCCGAGCGGGCGGGTTGACCACCCCGAGCGGGGGTAAGCAGGCTTGAGACGGAACGTCCACGGAAGGAGCCGAGCATGTTCATCGGTGAGATCCACGAGGTCGGGACGATCGAGCCCCTCGTGATGCCGCGCGTGGTCCCCGATCGTCCCGAAGAGACCGGTCCCGTGACACCGGCCGAGGAGCCGGCACGTGAGCCGATCACGACGGGGTGAGCCCGGGTGAGCCGCTCGATACCCAGCGTGCCCGATGGCGCGACCCCGCTCGTAGGCTTCCGCGAATGGTCGTTGCGAAGGCTCGGGGACCCGGTCCCCGAGCTCTTCTCGCTCTTCCATCCGACGGGGTGGCCGGTCGACCGCCCGCTCACGGCCGTCTGCTTACGCCCGGTGGCGTGGCCGTACCGCGCGGGGCCCGCACACCCGGAGGTGCCCGACGACGGATGCGAGTGCGGGATCTACGCCTATCTGGATCCCGACTTCGAGAGCCTTCACGGTGCGCAGGGCCCGAAGGCACGGGGCATCGTCGCCGGGTGGGGGCGGTACGTGCTCGGCACGGATGGGTGGCGCTCGCAGCACGCGCGGCTCGTCGGGCTCCTCGAGCACCCCGAGCACCCGGAGGCGCTGCGCCGCGTCGCCGATCGGTTCGGCGTGCCGGTGGTCTCCAGCCTCGAGGACACGCGGATCGGCCTGCTCGATCCGGCTGCCTGACCCGCGATGCGGACCGGCCCGGCGTCGGAGGACGCCGGGCCGGTCGCGGCGGTTCGATGGTGCGTCAGTCGCGGTCGAACGCTTCCTTCACGCTCTCCTTGCCACGCTCGAGGGCGTCCTTCGCGTCCCCCCAGGCCTGCTTCGCCTTGCCCTTGGCCTGGTCGGTCTGTCCCTCGGACTCAAGGCGCTCGTTGTCCGTGACGTCGCCGGCGGCCTCCTTCAGGCGGCCCTTGGCCTCGTCGACACGCCCTTCGTTCCGATCTCCGGTGCCTTCACCCATCCGTTCCTCCTTCCTTGACGATCGCTTCTCGCGACGGCGTCCGCCGGCGCGCGTCGTGGTTGTTCCCCCCCGCCACCCGGACGAACCGTCTCATCCCTCCTCATCGGGATCCGAGCCGTCCTGGACCCGGCGGCTGAGCGGGAGCCCGAACCAGGCCCACGCGAGGAGGACGAGCATCCCCGCGGCCATCGTGAGGGCGAATCCGATCCCGAACACCAGATCGGCGGCCAGGAACACCGCGCCCGCCATCGATCCGGCCAGGAACGCGATCCCCACGATCGTGAAGCGGTTCGCCGTGTGCAGCATCCGCTCCTTGTCTCCCTGTCGGAAGCGGAGTCGGTGGTACGCGGTGGGCGCCATGAACAACGCCGTCGCGACCGCCGTGCCGACGAACGTCACGATGTAGGCGGCGCGCTGCCAATCCGCCAGGTCGCCGAACCGCTGGCTGAACGGGATCGTCAGCAGGAACGCGAACAGGACCTGCACCCCGGGCAGCGCGACCCGCAGCTCGTTCAGCAGCTCGATCAGCTCGCGGTTCCGCCGCTGCTGAACGTTCTCGTCCGGGTCGGCGCTCTCCTCGAGCGTCGTTCGCGTGACATCGCGGCCCCCGAGTGGCAGGTCTTCCATGGGCCAGGTGTTTCCCCGCCGCCTCCGGCTCAAACGCCGCGCGGGTTTCCTCATCGTCCCGGTCGGGTATCGCGCACGTCGATACGACCTGGAGGGATGCAGATGGCCACATTGGTTCGACACGTGATGACCGAGGCGCCGAAGACGCTCAGCCCTGAGCGGACCGCTGGCGATGCCGCCGGGCTCATGGGCCAGTACGACATCGGCGCCGTCCCGGTGATGCGGGACGGTGAGCTCGCCGGCCTCGTGACCGATCGTGACCTGGTCCTGCGCGTGATGGCTCGTCGTCAGGACCCGAGCTCGGTCACGCTCGGCGAGATCCTCACTCGCGCCGTCACCACGGTGACGCCGGACGCGAAGCTGTCCGAGGCGCGGGACCTCATGGCCGAGCAGCGGGTCCGGCGGCTGCCGGTCGTCAAGGACGGCGAGCTCGTCGGCATCGTCTCCCTGGGCGACATCGCGCTCGCCGACGCGTCGAAGCGCGCCGTGGGCGAGACGCTCGAGGAGGTCTCGGAGTCGCCGAGCACCACCGACCGGAACGACGGCCCCGACACCGGCACGCCCGAGCGCGTCCGCGAGGCGGCCGACCGGGACGCGTCGTAGATCCGGTTTGACGGACATCGACCGCGGGTACGAAGCCGGCGGGCCGCAGACGCGGCAAGGAGGTACCCATGGCACACGAGGATTACCACACGCACACGCCCACCGAGCCCGAGTCGGGGCTCACCGGATACGCGGCGATCAAGTACACGGCGATCGTCGTGATCGTGCTCGCGATCCTGGCCTTCCTGGCCTGGTACGTGATCCCGAAGTTCTGACACGCACGAACGGAACGGAAACGGACGACCTGAAGGAGGAACCATGCTGATGACGACGTTCGCGACGCTTGCGGCGGTGTCCGGTGGAGCCGCGACCCTGCTCTGGATCCTGGCCGCGATCCTGGTGATCGCCGGGATCGTGACGCTGATCCGCGGTGGCGTGCTCGCCGGCGCGGCCCTGATCATCGTGGGCCTGTTGGTCGGCCCCGGCGGGGTCAGCCTGTTCGCCTGACACGACCGAGGACCTCAGATGGCCGCTCAGCCGGGCTCCTGCTCGGCGAGCGGCCATCCGTCTTCTCCGACCGCCTCGCGCAGGAAGCGGAGGCTCTGCGCCAATAGACGGCTGACATGCATCTGGGAGACGCCGACCTCGGCCGCGATCTCGGACTGCGTCATCCCGCGGAAGAACCGGAGGTACAGCACCTTGCGTTCGCGCGGGGGAAGCTGCCGCACCGCGGGAGCCACCGCCGTCCACGACTCGAGCAGCTCGAGCGAGGGGTCCTCGGTCCCCAGAACGTCGATCGGCGCCACGCCCTCCTCCCCGACGGGCGTCTCGAGCGACGTCGTCGAGTAGGCCTGCACGGCCTCCATCGCGTCCAGGACCTCCTCCGGCGCGGCCTCGCATCGCTCCGCGATCTCGTCGATCGTCGGCGACCGGCCGAGCTCCTGGGCCAGCTCCGGCAGGACCGCGTTGACCCGGAGCCCGACCTCCTGCAGCCGGCGCGGGACGCGGATCGCCCATCCCTTGTCGCGGAAGTGCCGCTTCAGCTCGCCGACGATCGTGACCGCCGCGTAGGTCGAGAACTGGACCTCGCGCCCGGGGTCGAACCGATCGATCGCGTTCAGCAGCCCAACGCTGGCCACCTGCACGAGGTCGTCGGTCGACTCGCCACGGCCCGAGAACCGCCGCGCCAGGTACTCGGCGAGCGGGAGGAACATCTCGACCAGCTCCTCGCGCGCGCCGGGGTCCTCCGAGATCCTGGCGAACAGCTCGCGCTCCCGCTCGCGGTCGTCCGACCCGGAGGACCCGCGCGGTCCGCTCATCGCTCCGACGTGACGCCCGCCGTGCGCTTCACCATCCGGATCGAGGGGCCGTCGCGATCCATCTCGGGGCGCACCGCGTCGACCAGCGCGACCAGGATCGTCCACGCGAGGGTCTCCTCCAGGCCGGCGGGGGGCCATCCCCCGACCGAGGCGTCGACACAGACGACGATCTCGAGCCGGTCGTCGTGTGGCTCGAGGCGGAGCGTCAGGGACCGCAGGTCGGTACGGAGCAGCAGCAGACGTGCGCTCGCCTCATCGACGGCCAGCCGAAGGTCCTCGATGCCGTCGTACGGGATCTGCAGGCGCGAGGCGACGGCCGCAGTGACGGCGCGCAGGACATGCACGTACTCGGCCTTCGCTGGGACGGAGACGGTGACCGCGCTGCGCTCGACGGAAGGTTCCATGCGGCCTCCTATACTAAGGAGCCCGCGGCCATGGGCCCGGACGGGTCCGCGAACGAGAAGGTCGCGGGGTGGATCACCGAGGGGACGGGATGGAGCTCGGACTCGAGAACCGACCGCATGCCGGCTGGGCGATCGTACAGGTGTCCGGGGAGCTGGACCTGCACACGTCGCCACGGCTGCGAGATCACGTGATGCAGCTGATCGAGGGCGGTGCCCGGCTCGTCGCGCTCGACCTCGCGAAGGTCGGTTTCATGGACTCCAGCAGCCTCGGCGTCCTGATCACCTGTCTCAAGCGTATGCGCGAGCACGAGGGCCGGCTGGTCCTCATCGGCGTCCAGAGCACGCCGATGAAGGTGCTCCAGCTCACGGGACTGGACCGGGTGTTCGACATCCTGGGCTCCGCGGCCGAGCTCGAAACGCACTGAGCTCCGATGGCCGGCCCGACCTCGGCCCAGATCACGCGGATCCACATCCCTGCCGCGGCGGAGCACATCGCGACCGTGCGCGCGTTCATCGGCGCCGTGGCCCGGCACTCCGGCTGTACCGAAGAGACCGTGGAGGATCTCCGCCTGGCCGCGACGGAGACGTGCGCGCAGGCGCTCGCGGAGGGCACGGCACCCGACGGGATCGACGTGCGAGCGTCGCTCGAGGCGGGAGATCTCGTGATCGAGATCGAGCCGGCGGCACGGTTCGTGTCCCCGCTGGCGCCCGCCGATCCGCTCGACCCCAGCTCCGGTGAGCGCCGACGCGCCCTGGTATCGGCGCTGTTCCCCGACGTGCGGATCCTCGCTCCGGACGACGGGTCGCCGAGCCTGCGGGTCGCCGCGCCGGTCGAGGACGCGCCGGACGCGCGCTGAGCCGGCAACTCGGGTTCTCGCCCGCGTCGCTATCCTGGGTGGACGCCGGTCGCGCCCGTGCCCGGCCAGCCGACCGCCTGGCTCGTCGGCTCGGGGGAGCGCATGAGCGAACGGAACCCACGCGAGGAGCCCGCCCGGACCGCGACGGACGATCTCGCCGTCCTGCTCGCCGAGGGCGATGCGCGGGAGCGCGTGTTCGAGGCGCTCCCCGACGCCGTCCTGCTCACCGACATGCACGGCCACGTCCGCGACGCGAATCGCGCCGCGCTCGCACTACTCGCTCGGCCGGCCGAGGACGTGTTCGGCCGCCCGATCGGCGACCTCGTCGTCGAGGACCCGGCTCGGGCCGGCGCCGTCACCGGGCTCACGCGGGCGGGGCTCTGGCAGGGAAGGGTCGCGGTCCTTCGCCCGGACGGCGGCCGGGTCGCCCTGCTCGGACGGTCCATCGTGATCGCCGGGGAGGACGAGCCGATGCACCTGCTCGTGCTGGGGGACCGCCCGAGCGATCCCGTGGCGGACGCCCTGGCCGCGGCCGAGCAACGTCTCGCCGCGATCGTGGATTCGGCCACCGACGCGATCGTCTCGATGGACCGGACACACCGGATCGTGATCTTCAACGCGGCCGCGCAGGAGATGTTCGGGTACGCGGCGGCCGACGTCGTCGGGAGGCCGTTCGAGCGGTTCATCGCCGAGCCGCACCGCGCGGGGTACCGCGAATACCTGGCAGGGTTCGCGGCAGACCGGGGCGCCGAACATCCCGTCGGGGCGTTCCCCGCCGGGCTCATGGCCGTGCGCGCGGACGGCGAGGAGTTCCCGATCGAGGCCACGGTCTCGCGCGTCGACGGCCCCGACGGTTCGTTCCTCACCGTGACCGTCCGCGACGTTACGGAACGCCAGCGCCTCGAGGCGGAACGCGAGCAGCTACTCGAGCGCGAGCGGCTGGCGCGCGCCGAGGCGAACCGGATCCAGGCGCGGACACGCAAGCTCCAGGCGTTGACCGACGCCGCCCTCACGCGCCTGTCGCTCGACGACCTGTTCCGCGAGCTTCTCGGACGGCTGCGGGAGCTCCTCGCCTCCGACTCGGCCACGGTGCTCCTCCTCGAGGAGGAGGTCGGCATGCTGCACGTCCACGCCACGGACGGGCTCCGGCGCGACGCCGACGACATGCACGACGTGCCGTTCGGCAAAGGTCTCGCCGGCCGGATCGCGGCCGAGGCGCGCCCCCTGGTGATCGAGGATCTCCGGCAGTACCCCTCGGTGAGCGCGTTCCTCCGCCGGCGCCTGCGCTCGCTGGCCGGGGTCCCGATCGTCCACGAGGGATCGGTCAAGGGTGTGCTCCACGTGGGGACGCTCCAACGGCGGACGTTCACGGACGAGGACGTCGCGCTGCTGCAGATCGTGGCGGCGCGCCTGGCGCCCGCGATCGAGAACGCGCGACTGCACCAGGCCGAGCGCGAGGCTCGCGCCACCGCCGAGGCCGAGGCAGCCCGCCTGCGCGTCAGCGGATCGCTCGCCGAGGCACTCAGCCACGTCCCGTCGATGCCGGAGATGGCGGGAGCGGTCGTCGAGCACATCGTGCCCGCGCTCGGCGCGATCGCCGGCGTGGTCGGGGTCGTGGACCGCGAGCGAGGAACGATCCGGATCGAGGCCTTCAGCGGGTACGACAGCGGGATGATCGAGCGCTTCCAGGAGATCCCGATCGACGCCGACCTGCCGCTGTCGCGTGCGGTCCGCGACGGCCGGCCGGTGCTCCTCGGCTCGGTCGCCGAGCGCGACGCCACGTTCGCCGACCTGGCCGGCATCCGGACGCTCGGCGGAGCGTGGGCGGCCGTCCCCCTGCTCGTCGACGAGGAGCCGATCGGCGTGCTCGGGCTGAGCTTCGAGGCCCGCCGGCACTTCGAGGCCGCCGACGTCGCGCTCATGACGACGCTCGCCCACCAGTCCGCGCAGGCGCTCGACCGCTCCCTCCTGTACGAGCGGGAACGCCGAGGTCGTGAGCAGGTGGAGCAGGCACGAACGCGGCTCGCGCTCCTGCAGACGCTCACCGCCCGCCTCTCGCGCTCGCTCACGGGGAACGACGTCGCCGAGGTGGTCGTCACCCAGGCGAGCGCGGCGCTCGGCGCCACGTCGAGCGCGCTGCTCGTGCTTGACGAGGCCGGTGGGGACTTCGAGCTCCGGACGGCGCACGGCTACTCCGCCAAGGCCCTCGAGGGCTGGGACCGGTTCCCGGCCGACCCCTCGACACCGGCCGGCCAAGCCGCCCGCTCGGGCCAGCTCGTGGTCGTGGCCTCGGGGCACGAGATGCGCGAGCGCTTCCCGAGCCTCGCGAGCTCGATCCAGACCCCCGATATGGGGCCGACCGTCGCCGTCCCCATCCTGCTCGGCGAGCGCCCGATCGGCGTGATCGCCTTCACGTTCCCCGTCGGCCGCGGTGTCGGCGAGGAGGATCGCGAGCTGCTGTCCGCGATCGGCCGCCACGCCGGCCAGGCGCTCGAGCGGGCCGACCTATATGAGAACGAGCGGCTGGCCCGGCGCGAGGCCGAGCGCGCGCGAGAGCGGACCGAGCGGCTCCGGGCGGTCACGGCGGCACTCGCGCGCGCCGACACCACCACCAGCGTCCTCGACGTCCTCGTGGACCAAAGCCTCGCGGCGCTCGGCGCGATCGCCGCGATCGTGGTCCGACCCGTGGACGGGGAAGATGAGCTCGAGAGCGCGGCGGCACGTGGCTACCCCGCGGAGGTCACCGAGCGCTGGAAGCGCTTCTCGGTCGACGCCGAGGGCGTCATGGCGGAGGTCGCCCGAGAACGCCGCCCCGTCTGGATCCCGGCCGTGGACGAGACGGTGGCGTCTCGGTACCCCGTGCTCTCCGAGGCGATGCATCGGCTCGGCCATCGCGGCGCGTTCGCGGGGATCCCGATCCAGATCGGCGGCCGCCTGCTCGGGGTGATCGGCCTGCAGTTCGCCGAGCAGCGCGACTGGCAACAGGAGGACCGAGAGCTGCTGAGCGCGATCGCGGCGCAGTGCGCCCAGGCGTGGTCGCGGGCGGCGCTCCACGACGCCGAGATCGCCTCCCGGGCCGAGCTCCGCCGCAGCGAGCGCAGGTACCGATCGCTCGTGCAGGCGACCTCAGCGGTCGATTGGACGGTCGACCCCGCGGGTGCCTTCGTCGACCCGCAGCCCTCCTGGGAGTCCTACACCGGGCAGGGGTGGGAGCAGCACCGCGGGTTCGGCTGGGTCGAGGCGCTGCATCCAGACGACCGACCCGTGATCACGTCGACCTGGTTCCAGGCCCGGGACGCGCAGACGCTGTTCGAGGCCGAGGGGAGGATCTGGCACGCGCCGTCCGACGACTACCACCACGTCATCGTGCGCGCCGCACCCGTCCGGGACGACCGCGGCAGCATCGTGGAATGGGTCGGCACCGTCACCGACGTCCACGAGCAGCGCCTCGCCGAGGCCGCCTCGAGCGAGCGCGAGCGGTCGACGCTCGCGAGCCTGGAGCTGGCGAGCGAGCGCCTCTCGTTCCTCGCGGAGGCGAGCGCGATCCTCGCCTCGTCCCTGGTCGTCCACGAGACGCTGCGGCGGCTCGCCGACATCGTGGTGCCGCGGCTCGCCGACTGGTGCGCGATCGACATGGTCGGCGAGGACGGCGGCATCGAGCTCGTGGCCGTCTCCCACGCGGACCCGGCGAAGGTCGAGATGGCATGGGAGCTCCGCCGGCGATTCCCCACGGAGCCGGACGCGCCGACCGGCGTCCCGGCCGTGCTGCGGACCGGGCGGCCGGAGCTGATCGCAGAGATCCCGCCCGAGATCCTCGAGGCTGCGGCCGAGCGCGATCCCGAGCTCGGTCGGCTCGTCGGCGAGCTGCAGCTCCGGTCGGCCATGATCGTGCCGATCCGCGTGGCCGAGCGGGTGCTCGGGGCGATCACGTTCATCTTCGCCGAGTCGGGCCGGACGTACACGGGCGAGCACCTGGCGCTCGCCGAGGACCTGGCCCATCGGGCGGCGATCGCGGTGGAGAACGGTCGCCTCTACGAGGCCGAGCAGACCGCCCGCCTCGAAGAGGAGGAGGCCCAGCGACGCCTGCGGATCCTAGCGGAGGCGGGCGCCGCGATGACCGCCTCGCTCGACACCCGGGTCATCGTCTCGGCCGTGACGAGGCTCGCGGCGCGCGAGGTGTCCGACTGGGCCGCGGTGTTCCTGACCGGACCGACCGACGACGTGGTCGAGGCCATCGGCGCCCACCGCGATCCTCGCCTCGACGGGACCGTGCAGCGGGTCATCACGGCGCGGTTCCCGAGCGCCTCGAACCCCGACAGCCTGGTCGGGCGGGTGCTCCGGACCGGCGCGCCGGTCGTGGCGACCGAAGTCACCGAGGAGCAGCTGCAGAGCATCATGGCCGAGGGTGAGCAACTGGAGCACGCGCGCCGGATCGGCTTCCGCTCGGTCGTCGTCGTGCCGCTGTCGGTGCGGGGACGGTCGCTCGGGGCGCTGGTCACGGTCCGATCGCCGGCGTCGCCGGCGTTCGACGACGACGACGCCCAGTTGATCCTGGAGCTCGGCCGACGCGCTGCGCTCGCCCTCGAGAACGCCCGCCTGTACGGGGAGCGCGAGTACGTCGCCGAGACCCTCCAGCGCAGCCTCCTGCCGCCCGACCTCCCGCCGATCCCGGGGCTCGAGATCGGCGCGCGCTACGAGCCCGCCTCGGAGGGCACGAGCGTCGGCGGCGACTTCTACGACGTGTTCGAGATCGACCCGGGCCACTGGGCAGCGGTCATCGGCGACGTCGTGGGCAAGGGCCCGCCCGCCGCCGCGATGATGGGGTTGGCGCGCTACACGATCCGCACGGCGGCGATGGGCGAAACGCGCCCGAGCCGCATCCTCGGGACCCTGAACGAGGCGATCGTGCGCCAGACGAGCGAGCAGCGCTTCTGCACGGCGTGCTGCCTGCGGATCCTGCGCGGCGACCAGCGCACGAGGGTCACGGTGTCGAGCGGTGGGCATCCGCTGCCGATCGCGCTCCGCGCGGACGGGACGCTCCATACCGTGGGGTCACCGGGGACCCTCCTCGGCGTGTTCGAGGACCCCACGCTGGTGGACGAGGCGATCGACCTGGGTCCCGGCGACGCGCTCGTCCTCTACACCGACGGCGTCACCGACGAACGGCGCGGCGACGAGGAGTTCGGCGAGCAGCGGCTGGTCGAGCTCCTCTCGACGCTGGCCGGCCGGACGGCGCAGGAGATCGCGGACGCGATCATCGACGAGGTCGTCGCGTTCCGCTCGGGTCAGCCGCGCGACGACATCGCGTTGCTCGTCCTCCGAGTGGCCCCGTGAGCTGGTCCTCCAGCCGCGCTCCGGTTCGAGACGAGGGTGTCGATGGCTGACGTCGCCGTCCGCCTCTCGGCGACGCCCGCCTCGATCCCCGAGGCGCGGCACGCGGTCGACCGGCTCGAGGGCGTCCTGGAGGAAGCGGTCCTGGACGACCTGCGGCTCATGGTGAGCGAGGTCGTCACCAACAGCGTCCGGCACGCGGGCCTCGCCGAGACCGACCGGATCGAGCTCCGGATCTCCGTGGACCGGGAGCGCGTGCGGGTCGAGGTCCGCGACGAGGGACCGGGGTTCGAGCGGCCGGCGATCCCGACCACGGTGCTACGGGACTCGGGATGGGGCCTGTACCTGGTCGATCGGCTCGCCGACCGCTGGGGCGTCACCACCGGTCGCGGCACCACCGTCTGGTTCGAGATCTCGCGCTGAGACCGCGCCCCGGGGGCGCAGGAACGCCGACTAGGTGACGCGCTCGCGCGCGGCCGTCGCGGTCACGTCGGGGCCGAGCGCCGGCGGCGGTGCCTCCCTCCACAGCGGCCGGCCGACCTTCAGCACCTGCCGCCCCGCCATCCCGTTCACCACACCCGCTGCCGACGTGTACCAGGCGACCGCCGCGGTCACGACGCCGATGACGCCGCCGGCCTTGATGATCGTGTCGGAGTCGGCGAAGAACCCGACGAACAGCACGATCTCGGTGATCTCGAGCGTGAGGAACACCAGGAAGACGGCGACGTTGACGCGCGAGCTCCAGATCAGCATGTACGTGTTGAAGATCGCGAACGCGAGCAGGATGAAGCCCAGATCGTTGAGGGCGTTCGGACTGCCGCCCTCGACGAAGAACGCGTAGATCCCCAGACCGATCCAGAACGCCCCGTAGGTCGAGAAGGCGGTGGCGCCGAACACGTTGCGGTTGCGGAACTCCCACATCCCTGCCAGGAGCTGCGCGAGCCCCCCGTACGCGAAGGCGAACCCGAGCCAGGCGTTGCCCCCGTCGGTCCACCCGGCGTTCTTGGCGGACAGCAGGAACGTGGTCAGTGCGAAGGCCGCGAGCCCGAGCGGTGCCGGGTCGGCCGCGAACGGGATCTCGACGCGACGCTGCGGTGTGTCTTCCACGGCGGTCCTCCCCTCGAGCGCGCGGAACACCGGATGGTCCCGCCGCCCGGATGCTCGCGCATCGGGGCACGCGCACTCACCGTCGAAGGTCCCGTCGCCCGCAGGGCGAACGAGCCGCGCCCTAGGAGCCCTCGCGCTCGAAGGCGAGCATGAGCTTGCGGAGGAGCCGGTTCAGGCGCGCGCGACGGCGGCTGCCGACCTCGGCTACGGCTGGCCGGGCGGGGGCGTCTCCTCGTCGGGCTCGGTCGGGGCCACGCCCGTGTCGAACGACGTCGGCTCGGACGGTGGGGCCGGCGGAGGCACCGGCTCCGAGGCCATGGGCGGGGCCTCGGGCGGGGTCGGCGCGGTC
>DASTHN010000076.1:0-2089 GCA_035718185.1 Actinomycetota bacterium | reverse complement strand
TCCGAAGCTCGCCGAGTTGCTTCTTCGCCCGATCCCCGCCGACGACGTGGTAGACGACCGCCCCACCGACGCTGCTGCTCGCGATCACGACGAACACGACCACCGATACCACTACATCCGCCGCGGAGACACCGACCTGCGCCAGTCCGGCTGCGGCACCGACCGTCAGCACAGCGTTCTTCGGGTTGGCGGCGGAGAGGCCGACGCCGAGCGCGAGCGCCTTGCGCGGCGTGATCGTCGCGACATCGGTCAGCCACGCCGGCATCTCCGGTTCCGCCCCGGCCGCCGGACGCTTGCGCCAGCTACGCAGCGCCGCCGCGAGGAGCAGGGCGCCGAGGGCGATGTCGAGCCAGGACACTCCGTCGGCGCCGCTCGAGTCACCCGTGACGCCGATCGCGTCCGCCACGACATACACGACCAGGCACAGGATGGAGAGACCGGCCACCCACCCGAGCAGGAAGGCCGGACCGTTCACGGCCGCCCTGTTCGACAGGAGCATGAGGATCACGGCGATGATCGGAATCGGGCTGATCGCGACACCGACCGCGAACGGCAGAACCTCGCTGACGCCCTGACCCATCGGCGCATCATCCCAGCGTCGGTAGCCCCTTGTACGACGTGCGTCGAAGCTGAAATGCTGCCGACGTGAACCGGCAGGCGAACGGCGGGCCGCAGCCTGCCGACGTTCTCGTGATCTTCGGGATCACGGGCGACCTCGCACGGGTCATGACGTTCCGCTCGCTCTACCGCCTCGAGAGCCGCGGGCTCCTCGACTGCCCGATCGTCGGCGTCGCGTTCGACGACTGGACGCACGAGCACCTCGTGCAGCGCGCTCACGACTCCATCGCGGGGACGGGCGAGGAGATCGACCACGACGTCTTCGAGCGGCTCGTCGGCCGTCTTGCCTACGTCCACGGGGACTTCGCCGACGACACGACCTACGAGGACGTCGCGAAGGCGATCGAGGGGAAGACGAGCCCGGTCTTCTACCTCGAGATCCCTCCTTCGCTCTTCGGAACTGTGGTCGGAGGGCTCTCGAAGGCGGGCTTGACCAAGAGTGCGCGTGTCGTCGTGGAGAAGCCCTTCGGACACGACCTCGCCTCCGCACGGGCTCTCAACGAGGAGCTCCACGCCTACATCGACGAATCGCAGCTCTACCGGATCGACCACTTCCTGGGGAAGTTGTCCGTCGAGGACATCCTCTACCTCCGGTTCGCGAACACGGTTCTCGAGCCCGTCTGGAACCGGCACTTCATCTCGTCGGTGCAGATCACGATGGGCGAGGACTTCGACGTCGAGGACCGCGGCAACTTCTACGACCCCGTCGGCGCGATGCGCGACGTCGTCCAGAACCACCTCCTCCAGATCGTGAGCTACGTCGCCATGGAGGCGCCCACAGGACGCGGCGTCGACGTCGTCAACAACCGCAAGCGAGACGTCTTCATGGCCATGGCCGAGGCCGACCCCGGCTCCTACGTCCGCGGTCAGTACCGCGGCTATCTCGACGTGGCAGGAGTCGCGCCGGGCTCGCAGACCGAGACGTACTGCGCGCTTCGTCTCGAGATCGACAACTGGCGCTGGTCGGGCGTGCCCTTCTTCATTCGCGCGGGCAAGTCGCTCCCGGTCACGGTGACGGAGGTGCGCGTCGTCTTCAACACCACGCCGTGGCTCGGGTTCGTGCCACGGGACGCGCCGCGGCCGGAACCGAACCAGCTCGTGCTCCGTATCGGCCCGCGCCCGGGGGCGCGGCTCCGCATGCAGGCGAAGGCGGCCGACGGCGACGCACTCCGTTCCGTCCAGCTCGACATGGAGTTCGCGAGCTTCGGGGGCGAGGGGCCGACGCCGTACGAGGTGCTCCTCGAGGCCGCCATGCGCGGCGACGCGAGCCACTTTGCGCGCCAGGACGCCGTCGAGGAGACGTGGCGCGTCGTGCAGCCGCTGATCGACTCTCCCCCGCCCGTCGAGGTGTACGAGCCCGGCAGCTGGGGGCCTGTCTCGGCGAACGAGCTGACCCGGGACTACGGAGGGTGGAGAGATCCATGGCTGCCAAGCGACGACTGACCCCGTGGATGATCGGGACCGACGTGGT
>DASTHN010000075.1:0-12226 GCA_035718185.1 Actinomycetota bacterium | reverse complement strand
CTTCCGATACGTGTTCGGGGGCGCGATCCAGATCCCGGGGATCGACTACGTGGACTTCCTCGTTCCGGGGTTCGTGACCACCGGGGTCCTGTTCGCGGTGATGGACGCGGCGCCCGCGGTGGCCACCGACCTCGAGCAGGGGTTCGTCGACCGGGTGCGCTCGCTGCCGATCCCTCGCAGCGCCTTCCTGAGCGGACGGGCGCTCGCCGACACCATGGTGCTGGCGTACAGCCTGGCGCTCATGACGGCGACGGGGTTCGCGGTCGGGTTCCGTATCCACGGCACCGTTCCGGAGGCACTGGCGGCGTTCGGGCTCTGTCTCCTGTTCGGGTTCGCGTTCCTGTGGGTGTTCATCGCGCTCGGGCTGTTCGCGGGATCGGCCGCGGCGGCGCAGGGGATGGCCTTCATGGTGTTCCCGCTCTCCTTCATCTCGAGCGCGTACGTGCCGGTCGAGTCGATGCCGGGCTGGATGCAGGCCTTCGCCGAGCACCAGCCGCTCACGTACATGGTCGACGCGGTCCGGACGCTCACGCAGGGTCCGGCGGCCGAGGCGTTGCTCGGTCACTCGGCCGGCTACTACGTCACCCGCTCGCTGCTGTGGACGGTGGCCATCATCGTGGTGTTCGCCCCGCTCGCGGTGGCGAGATACCGGCGGGGTTGATCGCGGCGCGAGCGTTACCGGCACGTAACCTCGGCGACCGTGTCGACGGGGATGATGGTGGCGTGACGCAGGCGCCACCGGCCGTGCGACCGGTCGCCGAGGTCGACCTCGGCGCGGTCAACGACCTCTACAACCACTACATCCGCACGTCGCCCGCGACCTTCGACCTGGAGGAGCACGATCTGGCGTGGCGCCGAGCGTGGCTGGCCGAGCGCTCCTCGGCGGTGCACCGCGTCCTGGTCGCCGAGCGGGACGGGCGGCTCGTCGGGTTCGCCTCGAGCGGGCCGCACCGGCCCAGGGCCGGCTACCGGACGTCGGTCGAGACGAGCGTCTACGTCTCCCCGGACGCGACCGGCGACGGGGTCGGCACGGCGCTGTACGGAGCGTTGTTCGACGCGTTGGACCGGACGGACCTCCATCGCGCGCTCGCCGGGATCACGCTGCCGAACGACGCGTCGATCGCACTGCACCTGGCCTTCGGGTTCCGCCCGGTGGGACGGTTCACCGAGCAGGGCAGCAAGTTCGGGCGGTTCTGGGACGTGGAGTGGTACGAGCGTCCGATGCAGGGCCGCGGCGCCGACCGGGGGGCGGTGGCCGGCGCCGAGGCGCTGCACGACCGGGCGTGAATCAGACCCGGCGGCGGTAACGGGCGATCGCGAGCGGCGCGAAGACGGCCTGGATCGCGACCATCCACAGGATCGAGCGGACCACCGGGCCGGCGACCTCGCCCCCGAGCATCAGCCCGCGGGCGGCGTCGATGACCGCCGTCACCGGGTTCACGTTCACGAACGCCTGGAGCCACCCGGGCATCGTCGAGGGATCCGCGAACGCGGAGCTCGCGAACGTGAGCGGCAGGATGATCATGAAGCCCCAGGTGTTCACCGACTCGGTCGTCCGGGCCGAGATGCCGATGAAGGCCATCGGCCAGCACATCGTGAGCCCGAACGCCGTGATGAGCGCGAACGCTCCGACCGCCCCCGCCGTGCCGCCCTCGAACCGGAACCCCAGGGCGACGGAGAGCGCGGTGATGATGACGATGCTCCAGACGATCCGCGCCCCGTCGGCCAGGATCCGCCCGCCGATCACGGCCGAGCGCGCGATGGGCAGCGACCGGAACCGGTCGATGACCCCACGCTGGAAGTCGGTGTTCAGCGCGAGGGCGGTCGTGAACGGCAGGAAGGCCACCGATTGCACCAGGATGCCCGGCAGGGCGAACTGCAGGTACTCGCGACTGGAGCCGGCGATCGCGCCGCCGAACACGTAGACGAACAGCACGAGGAACATCAGCGGCTGGATCGACATCTCGACCAGCTGCTCGGGCGTGGCCTTGATGTGCAGCAGGTTCCGCCGGGCGATCGTGAGCGTGTTGCGCACGACGTTCGCGCTCCCGATCGGTCCGAGGGTGGTGGTCGTCGCGCTCATGCGGTCCTCCGTTCCTGCTCCTGCTCCTCCTCGAGCTCCTCCTCGCCGTCCACCGCGACGTGACCCGTGACGGCCAGGAACACCTCGTCCAGGCTGGGCCGGCGCAGCGACAGGTCGTCGATCGCGATGTCGTCGTCGTCCAGCCGCCGCACAGCCTGCCCGAGTGCCGATCGGTCGGTGATCGAGACGGTCACCGTGTGGCCGTCGTTGTGGGGAAGCTCGCCGTCCTTCGCGAACGCCGCCAGGACCATCTCGGTCGCCGGGACGTCGGCGGGGTCGGCCGGTCGAGCCTGCAGGACCTGCCCGCCGACCCGCGTCTTCAGCTGCTGCGGCGTCCCGGCCGCGATCACGCGGCCGTGGTCGATCACGACGATCTCGTCGGCCAGGCGGTCGGCCTCCTCCAGGTACTGCGTGGTGAGAAGGACGGTGGTGCCCTCCGCGACGAGGCGGCGGATCATCCCCCACAGCTCGAGCCGGCTCCGCGGGTCCAGGCCGGTCGTCGGCTCGTCCAGGTACAGGAACCGAGGGCGGCCGACCAGGCTGGCCGCCAGGTCGAGTCGGCGCCGCATCCCGCCCGAGTACGTCTTGACGACCTTCTGGCCCGCGTCGGCCAGGTCGAAGTCCTCGAGCAGCCCGGTCGCGCGGGCCCGCGCGTCGGCCGTGCGGAGCCCGAGCAGTCGGCCGATCATGAACAGGTTCTCCCTGCCCGAGAGCAGCTCGTCCACGGCCGCGTACTGCCCGGTGAGCCCGATCAGCCGGCGGACACGCTCGGGGTGGTGGATCACGTCGTACCCGCCGACGATCGCCCGCCCCTTCTCCGGGCGAAGGAGCGTCGAGAGCACGCGGATCGCCGTCGTCTTGCCGGCCCCGTTCGGCCCCAACAGGCCGAAGACCGTACCCTCGCGGGCGACCATGTCGATGCCGTCGAGCGCCCGGACGTTCCCGAACGTCTTCACGAGGCCCTCGGCCTCGATCGCGGAGCTCGTCATCGATCCCCTCCCTTCCTGACGTCCATGCCGCCGAGGCGTTCAACCGCGGTGCACGGCCGTTCACCCGTCTCGGCGCGAGGGCACATCATGCGGGGATGAACTGGCCACCGAGTGGCCGGTTTCCGTGAGAAGCTCACCCCGTGCGAGCGGATCGGCTGGTGGCGGCCCTGCTGTTCCTGCAGGCTCGAGGGCGGGTCACGGCGGCCGAGCTGGCCGCGGAGCTCGAGATCTCCGAGCGGACGGCGCGCCGGGACCTCGAGGCCCTCGCGATGGCCGGGATCCCGGTCTACTCACAGCCCGGTCGCGGCGGCGGCTGGTCGCTCCTGGGCGGCGCGCGGACGGACCTGAGCGGGCTCACGGCCGCCGAGGCCAGAACGCTGTTCCTGGTGGCCGGGCCATCGGCCTCGGCCACGCCGCAGGTGAAGGCCGCCCTGCGCAAGCTGGTGCGCGCCCTGCCCGAGCCGTTCCGGGCCGAGGCCGAGGCGGCGGCCTCGGCGGTCGTGCTCGACCCCAGGACGTGGGACCGCCCGAGCGTGACGCCTCCGCCCTACCTGGACGTCCTGCAGCAGGCCGTCGTTGACGGGGTGCAGGTCCGCCTGCGTTACGCGGGCCGAGATCGCCCCGAGAGCGAGCGGATCGCGCACCCGCTCGGCCTGGTCTCGAAGGCGTCGGTCTGGTACCTGGTCGCCGGCACGGACGCGGGGCTGCGGACCTTCCGGCTCAGCCGCGTCCGCTCGGTCGCGCTCACGGACGACCCGGTCGAACGGCCGGAGGGGTTCGACCTCGAGGAGACCTGGAACCAGATCGTGGACACGCTCGGCGAGCGCCGGGCCGGCTTCCGTGCGACGGCCCGGGTGGTCCCCGATGCGGTGGGATGGATGCGCTCGTCGTTCGGCGTGCGGGTGACCGTGGGCGAGAGGGTCGACGACGGCCGCGTCGAGGTCCAGCTGCGGAGCTGGTCGGCGAGCGCGCTCGCCGACGAGCTCGCGGGCTTCGGCGCGATGGTCGAGGTGATCGACCCGCCGGTGGCGCGCGAGGCGCTCGCGCGCATCGGCGAGGAGCTCCTGCGGACGTATGGCGGTCCCGCCCCACGCCGAAGTACGGGGCCGATCGCATCGTCGGGGGAGTGAGCGACGTCGGGTGGTCCGGCGAGGCCTCCGCGACCGGCGTCTCGATCAGGTTCGCGAGGCCCGCGGCCGCCGAGCGGTGGGGCGGGTACGGCGGCTCCTTCGCCGACCCGGACGGCTAGCTGTGGAGGTCGCTACCGCGGCGGGGGAGCAGCCGCCTCGATCGCGCGGTCCTGTCCGTCGTGGTCACGGATCATGCGGATCTCGGACAGGCCGAGGCCCGCGAGCGTGGGCCGCATCACCCGCGCCTGGTCGCCGCCGATCTCGAGGAGCACGTGGCCGCCGGGACCGAGCCAACGCGCGGCGGCGTCCGCTGCGCGCATGAGCACGGCCGTTCCCCGTCGGCCTCCATCGAGCGCGTGGCGGGGCTCGTTCGCCAGCACGTCCCTGGGCAGGAGGCGGAGCTCCCCCGTCGGGACGTAAGGAACCACGGCGGTCATCACGTCGACGCGACCCCGCAGCGACCTCGGCAGGGGCTCGTCCAGGTCGCCGACCTCGGCACGGACGCCGTTCCGCCGAGCGCACGCGACCGCCGCGGGGTCGATGTCGGTCGCCAGGACGGAGGCGCTCGGCCGCACCGAGCTCATGACCGCCGCCACGGCGCCGCTGCCGGTGCACAGGTCGACCGCGATCCCCGCCTCGGGGAGGAGCTCGGCGGCGCGCCCCGCCAGTGGCTGCGTATGCGGCCTGGGGACGAACACCCCGTGGTCGACGACGATCCGCAGGCCGCAGAAGCGGACCCATCCGGTGATCCACGGGAGCGGCTCGCCGGCCACCCGTCGAGCCACGAGGTCCTCGATCGGCCCGACGCCCTCGCTCGAGGCCTCGAGGAGCGCGTCGGCCTCGGCCTCGGGTGCGACGGATCCGCCCTCGGCCAGCGCTCGGATGACGCGCACCCGCCGTTCGATCGTCGCGTCGTCCATCCCGACCGTTCAGCCCTCCTTCACGGTCTCGGTTGAAGGGCCTGGCTTCGGCCGGGCTCCGGTGCCCGGCGGTCCACGCCCGGTAACCCTAGACTCCGAGGGCGATGCGGGCATGTCCGGAGTGCGGCAGGGCCAACCCGGAGGGGTTCCGGTTCTGCGGATCCTGCGGCGCCAGGCTCGCTCCCGAGGGGAGCGAGATCCGCAAGACCGTGACCGTGCTCTTCGCGGACGTCACCGGGTCGACGTCCCTCGGCGAGCGCCTGGACTCGGAGTCGCTCCGAGGCGTGATGTCCCGGTACTTCGACGCGGCGCGCTCGGTGCTCGAACGCCACGGGGGAACCGTCGAGAAGTTCATCGGCGACGCGGTGATGGCCGTGTTCGGCGTGCCCGAGGTGCACGAGGACGACGCCCTGCGCGCGGCCCGAGCGGCGGTCGAGCTCCGAGCGGCCCTCGTCGAGCTGGGCGACGAGCTCGAGCGCACCTGGGGCGCGCGTCTGCAGATCCGGACCGGCGTCAACACGGGCGACGTGGTTGCGGGCGACCCCGCCGCCGGGCAGTCCTTCGTGTCCGGTGACCCGGTGAACGTCGCGGCCCGGCTCGAGCAGGCCGCGCAGCCCGGCGAGATCCTGCTGGGAGCGCCGACGCTCGCCCTCGTGCGGGACGCCGTCCGGGCCGAGCCGGTCGAGCCCCTCTCGTTGAAGGGCAAGGCCGAGCGGGTCGCGGCCTTCCGCCTGCTCGAGGTGTTGCCCGGCGCCCCGGCCCACACCCGTCGCCTGGACTCGCCCATGCTGGGCCGCGACGCCGACCTGGCCGCGGTCGTGGGCGCGTTCGAGCGCGCCGAGCGCGGACCCGGGTGCGAACTCGTCACGATCGTCGGGGTCGCGGGCGTCGGGAAGTCGCGGTTGATCCGCGAGGTGTCCTCGCGCCTGCGGGACCGTGCGCGGATCCTCGAGGGTCGGTGCCTGCCCTACGGCGACGGCATCACGTTCTGGCCGCTGGCCGAGATCGTGAAGCAGGCGGCCGGGATCGAGGACACGGACGCGCCCGACGAGGCAGTGGCGAAGATCGGAGCCGTGCTCTCCGCCGAGGATCCCGAGCAGGCCTCGCTGATCGTGGACCGGGTGAGCGCGGCGATCGGTCTCGGACAGGCGCAGGGCGTCATCCAGGAGACGTTCTGGGCCTTCCGGCGCCTGCTGGAGATCCTCGCTGGCGATCGACCCCTGGTGGCGGTGATCGACGACATCCACTGGGCCGAGCCGACCCTCTTGGACCTGCTCGAGTACGTCACGGGCTTCAGTCGCGGCTCCCCGCTCCTGCTGCTCTGCACGGCCAGGCCCGAGCTCCGCGAGGGCCATCCCGAGTGGGGACGGTCCGGCACCATGGTCGCCCTCCAGCCGCTCGGACCGGCAGAGAGCGAGGAGCTGATCCGGAACCTGCTCGGCCACACCCGCCTGCCCGCCGAGGTCCAGGCGCGCGTCGTCGAGGCCGCCGAGGGCAATCCACTGTTCGTCGAGGAGATGCTCCGGATGCTGATCGACGACGGCTTCCTGCGCCGGGACGACGGGCATTGGGTCCCGACCGTGGATCTATCCGAGGTCTCCACGCCGGGGACGATCCAGGCGCTCATCGCGGCCCGCCTGGACCGTCTCGGGGAAGACGAGCGCGACGTCATCCAGCGAGCGTCCGTCGTGGGGAAGATCTTCTACTGGGGCGCGGTCACCGAGCTTGCGCCCGAGGGATCTCGAGCGGATGTCGGTGGGAACCTCCAGACGCTCGCCCGGAAGGAGCTGATCCTCCCGGAGGTCTCCCCGTTCGCCGGAGACGATGCCTTCCGGTTCAGCCACATCCTGATCCACGACACCGCTTATGGCTCGACGCCGAAGCGGATGCGTGCCGACCTCCACGAGCGGTTCGCATCGTGGCTCGAGCGCGCGGCCGGTCCGCGCCTTACGGAGTTCGAGGAGATCCTCGGCTACCACCTGGAGCTCGCGTATCGGAACCTCGCCGAACTCGGCCCCGTGGACGAGCACGGGCTCGTCCTCGCGTCGAGGGCGGCAGCACGACTCGAGGCTGCCGGACGCAGAGCGTTCGCCCGAGGCGATACCCCGGCGGCCGCGAACCTCCTGTCCCGAGCGACCGAACTGATGTCCGAGCGCGGACCAACCCGGTTGGAGGTGTTGCCAGAGCTCGGCCTGGTACTGACCGACATGGGGGAGTGGCAGCGGGCCGAGGCCGCCCTATCGGAGGCGGTCGAGCTCGCCCAGGTTCTCGGCGATCGACGTTCCGAAGCGCTCGCGATCATCCGGGTGTTGTGGATCCACCTGCATAGCGGTCACTTCGCGTCCAACGTCGAAGCCGTGCCCGAGCTCAACCGCGCTATCTCGATGCTCGAAGGGATCCGTGACGAGGGCGCACTCGCCGAGGGATGGCTGCTGCGGGGCAACCTCGAGTTCTGGAGCGGCCGGGCGGAGCGAGCCACGGAGGCGGCCGATCGGGCGATCCAGCATGCCCGCCGGGCACGCGATCCTCGTCGCGAGGCCGTGGTCCTGCGCACGCGTGCGCACTGGCAGGTGTGGGGGCCCACGCCCGCCGAGGATGCGGCGAGGACCTTGGAGGAGCTCATGGACGGACCCGCCACCGCGTCCCCGCTCTCACGGGCGGCGATCCTTCGGCTCCGGGCGACCGTCGAAGCGTGGTGTGGGCACTTCCACGTCGCACGCGAGCTGGTGGAGCACGCCAAGGCGCTGGCGAAGGAGTACGGCGTGGCCATCGACCAGGTTGTCTGCGGGACGACGGCCGGGCAGATCGCGTTGCTCCAGGGCGACGCGTTGCTGGCGGAGCGGGAGGCGGCGCCGGCGGTCGACCTCTTCCGAGCGATCGGCGACATCGGCCATCTCTCGAGCTACGGGCCGTTGCTCGCCGAGGCTCTGTATGCGCAGGGGCGCGACGACGAAGCGTTGGCGCTCACCGAGGAGGCCGAGCGGGTCAGCATCGAGGGTGACACCGACGCCGAGGTTCACTGGCGCCGCGTGCGGGCGAAGGTCCTCGCCCGCCGCGGCGAGTTCGACGAGGCTCTGAGACTGGCGAACGAGGCGGCGGAGGTGGCTCGCCTATCCGACGACCTGGACAAACGCGGCAGGACCCTGCTTGACCTGGCAGGGGTCCTCCGTGCCGCGGACCGACCGGAGGGGGCGGCCGCGACCGCGCGCGAGGCGCTGGAGACGTTCGAGCGCAAGGGCAACGTCGTGATGGCGAGGTCCGCCGGCGCCTTGCTCCAAGAGCTCGTCGCCTCCTCGCAAGGCCGCCGTCCTCGCGAAGGCGGGCAGAACCGGTAAGGCTGGGCCCTCCCTCGGCGGATGCGCGACGACTCCCCGAGTTCGATGACTCGCCTACGATGGCTTCGGTGGGGGGAACCGGCATGACGGTCCAGATGCAGTACGTCATCGGGCGCGAGCCGGAGCTCGAGGTGATCGAGAGCTTCCTGGCCGGATCCCATGATGGACCGAGCGCCCTTCTGATCGAGGGCGATGCCGGGATCGGCAAGACGACGCTGTGGCAGGCGGGGATCGACGCCGCGCTGGAGCGCGGGTTGCGCGTTCTCACCGCTCGGATCGGGGCATCGGAGACCAAGCTCTCGTTCTCCGGCCTGAGCGACCTCCTCGAGCCGGTCGTCGTCGAGGCGCTCCCCGAGCTCCCCGAGCCCCAGCGACAAGCGCTCGAGGTGGCCCTGCTCCGACAGGGGGCATCAGATCAGGATCGCGACCAGCTCGCCGTCTCGCTCGCGAGCCTCGGGGTGCTGCGGAGCGTCGCGCGCGACTCTCCAGCGCTGCTGGCCCTGGACGATCTGCAGTGGCTGGACGCCTCCTCGGCCAAGGTCCTGGGGTTCGTCGTTCGTCGCCTCCGCGACGAACGGATCGGCGTGCTGGCCTCGGTGCGGCTGGGGGTCCCCGGCGCCGAGCGTCTGGCGCTAGACAGGACCCTGCTCGCCCACCGGGTCCGGCGACTGTTCCTGGGCCCGATGCTTCCCGAGGCCTTGGGGCGCATGATCCGAGATCGGATCGGGTCTGATCTGCCCCATCCCGTCCTCCAGCGCGTCCATCGCCTAGCAGGTGGGAACCCGTTCTTCGCGCTCGAGATCGCGAAGGAGCTCGCCCGGCGCGGCGTCCCGGTTGCTGGCGAGGCGTTCCCCGTGCCGGACGACGTCCGGGTCATGCTCCGCGACCGGCTCGAGGCCCTGCCGAAGACGACCCGCGGTGTCCTCCTCGTCGCCTCGGCGACCTCCCGTCCAACCGAGCGGCTCGTGGCGGCGGCGTCCGAGTTCGGGCCCCGGACCGCCCCCGCGCTGGCGAGTGCCGAGCGGGCGGGGATCGTACGTGTCGAGGAGGGCAGGATCGCCTTTACCCACCCGCTCCTCGCGTCGAGCGTGTACGAGGCCGCCTCGGCGGACGAGCGGCGCAGGGCGCACCGGAGCCTCGCCGAGCATGTCGACGATCCGGAGGCGCGGGCCAGACACCTGGCGCTCAGCTCCGCTGGCCCCGATCCAGGGGTTGCCGAGGCGCTCGACGAAGCCTCGCATCTCGCACGGGCCCGGGGCGCGCCGGACGCGGCCGCAGAGCTCTCGGAGCTCGCCCGCCTGCTGACCCCGCTCGAGGACACCGAGGCACTGCGTCTGCGGACGGTGCAGGCGGCGCAGCATCACTTCGACGCGGGCGACGCAGCACGGTCGACGGTGCTCTTCGAAGAAGCCATCGCATCGACACCTCCCGGCAACGACCGAGCCCACATCCTGTTCCTCAGCGGATCGCGTGAGTGGATGGACCTGCCCCGCGTGGGGGGAACATGCGAGCGGGCTCTGACCGAGGCGGGGGACGATGCGGAGCTCATCGCGGCGGCCCACGAGCATCTGGCGTGGGTGGCCATCTACCGAGGCGATCTTGCCGGCGCTTCCCACCACGCCGCCACGGCAACCCAGCGCGCCGAGACGATCTCCTCGCCCGCCCAACGCGCCGAGGCCCTCGCCACCTTCGGGATGACGCGATTCCTGATCGGTCAGCCCGCGGAGGCCATCATGTCCGAGGCCGACCGGCTGCAGGACCTCGAGACGACCCAGGAGGGGTTCGAGGCCACCGTCTACACGTCGGCTCGGACCAGCCACGGGCTCCAGCTGTTGTGGGCGGGCGAGCTGGATGCGGCGAGGGAGATCCTCCAGCAGGAGTTGCACGCGTACGAACGGCGGGGGCGATACCTCGTTCGCGACGAGGTCCTCGGCTACCTCGCGGAATTGGAGTGCCGCGCCGGGAACTGGGACGTCGCTGCCACATACGCGGAGGAGGCTCTCGAGATCGACGTGGAGTCGGGCCGTGTCACGGGAGAGGGACACACCTTGTTCAACGTGGCGTTGGTCGCCGCGCACCAGGGCGACGTTGAGGCGGCCAGGTCCAGATCGGCGGAGGGGCTGCGGATCTCCGTCGCGAACGAGGATCCCTTCTACACGAGCTGCAACCGCGCCGTCCTCGGGTTCCTCGAACTGTCCCTCTCGAACCCATCGGGCGCGCTCGAGCACCTGCTGCCGGTGGTGGAGTACCTGCGGACGATGGGGTCCGCGGAGCCGGGGATCATCCCCTGCGTTCCGGACGCGATCGAGGGTCTCGTGGCCGTCGGCCAGGCAGATGCGGCCGAGGCCCTCCTCGAGGAGCACCAGGAGAAGGGTGGGAGGCTGCACCGTCCGTGGGCCCTCGTCACCGCGAGGCGGTGCCGGGGCCTGCTTCAGGCCGCTCGGGGAGACGCGTCCGCCGGTCTCGAGACCCTCGAGCATGCGGTGAAGGAGCACGAGCAGGTGCGGCAGCCCTTCGAGCTCGGCCGGACGCTGTTGGTACGGGGAGAGGTGGCCCGGAGGGCCAAGCGGAAGGTCCTCGCTCGGGAGTCCCTGGAGGAGGCCCGTTCGATCTTCGATCTGCTCGGGGCGAGACTCTGGTCGGCGAAGTCCCGGGCGGAGCTCGCCAGAGTGGGAGGAGCCCCCGGAGGCGGCAAGCTGACGGCCACCGAGCGGCGCATCGTGGACCTCGTGGTGGAGGGCATGACCAACCGTCAGATCGCCGACGCGTTGTTCATCTCGGTCAAGACGGTCGAGGCCAACCTGTCGCGGGTCTTCCACAAGCTGGGGGTCCGATCCCGAGCTCAGCTCATCGGGTCGATCGTGAGCGCTGGCCTGAAGCCCGAGTCCCCCGGTTCCGATCGCGAAACGTAGGGTCTTCCCCGATTCCTCGCGTCCCCCTGCGGCGTAGCGTCGGCGCCCTCGAACGTGCTTCCGGGAGGGAGGGTGCGATGGATGCGATGCGGGGGACGTTTCCGGCGCAGAGGCCATCGGTGAACGGCCGGGGGACGGCCGTCGCCGTGGGGCTCGCGCTGGTGGCCGCCCTGTGGGGAGGCTTCGTGGTCGGGCGCGCTGGGGTGCCGGCGACCCAGGGCGATGCTCCGCCGGAGCCGGTCGTCCACCAAGTGCGTGGTGGGACCCAGATACCCACGGTCGTCCGCCCGACCAGGGAGCGAGGCACGGTGAAGGGTGGAGGGGATGCTCCGCTTGGCCTCGACATCGCCCGTCCCGGTCCTCGCCACAGGGTCAAGGGCCAGTGAACGGCTTCGAGGAGTGGCCGAGGGGCAGGAGGATCGTGATGAGGCGGTGAGAACGCGGGGGCATAGGGAGTCCTCTCCGACCCATATTCACTCGCCGTTCTCTGCCACGCGGGGCCTGCGCCTACGATGCCGAGTGCGGTGCCCTCGCCGCCGATCGGCGGTGCCCGAGGGTGCCCGTTCTCACCGTGCAGCTGCCCGAGCTCCACGGTGCCCAGGAGGTCGACGCGCTCGTCGCATGCGCTCGCGCGATGCGCGGAGACACCGGAGACCTCGCCCGCGCGGTCGAGATCGGCGATCGAGCGCTCGCCCGATGGCCGGGGAGGGTCGGGCCTACGAGTTGTCGGAGCCCTACCACCTGCACATCGCGGCGAACTTCTGGATGGGGAGCTTCGAGAGGGGTCTGGAGCTGGCGCGCGAGGGGTCGGAGATCGGTCGCCGACGCCCTCCGTGGGACCCACGACGGAACCGCGG
>DASTHN010000074.1:0-13674 GCA_035718185.1 Actinomycetota bacterium | reverse complement strand
GCGAGGGTCCCGCTCGGCGGAGCCGGAACCCTACTCGGGCGTTTCGGACGACCCGCTCGGTCTGTCCGGTCGACCGATTCTCCCCGCCTTGAGGTCCTCGATGACCTGACGGTTCTCGTTCCGCCAAACGGACTCGAAGTGGCGCACCAGCGCCTCACGGCGTCCGAAGCCGTAGCCCACGAGGAAAGCCACGGCGGCAATGAGGAACCACATACACGGATGATGACACACGCGCCTCAGACGACGCGTCCTGTTCCGCGCCGTGGTCTACGGTGCAGGTGCGTCTTCCGCGGATCGAGAGGGTGTTCGCTCTGTGTACTCGGGCAGGACGCCACGGACCAAGATGTAGACGTCGGTCAGTCCGCCTAGCCGCGCATCCGACTCGCGACACGGCTCCGGTATCTCGGCGTGCTCCTGTGCCTCCGCAAGGTCGTGCCACCGGCCCTTGACCCCCACCCTGTCCCCGATCCCCACCACGACGTCGCCGTCCGGGTCCAGGACCTCCAGTGCCGAGCCGTTCTCGCGGAGGTCGTAACCGGCGGGCCAGACGAGGTAGATCGCAGAATAGGCGAACTCCTCGGGACTCGTGGTTTCGGGGTCCCCTCCGCTCGCGACGCATCCGTTGAACAGGACGAGCTCACCTATATCCGTTCCGTTCACGTCGATGTCCTCGGGGGCGACATCGTGGCGCAACAGCGTGGCGCCTCCCGCCGTCACCGGAGCAGAGTCGCTCGCACAGGAGACGAGCGCGGTCAGGAGCACCGCGGGCAAGATGCCGCGCATGAGCTTCACAGTCGATCCCTCCGGCTCCGACGTTCACTCAAGGGTTGCTCCCAGGGGGAACGGGGTCCCCAGGGTCGTTGGGCCTCTGCGGAGCAGGCCGCGGTGTACGGCTATGGTGCGTTTTCGGCGGATCGTGTGGGTGGTGGACCGTCTATTCGAGGGGGAGGAGGTGGTCTTCCACTGGCCCGCCACGGCACCTCCATTGCGCAGATGCGTCCCGCAGGGGTCCCGTATGGGTCCAGCGGAAGGCCCGGAAGTAACGGGACGCGTCCGGAAGCGGTCGGGGGTTCCGGATACGGGAATACGCCCCCTGACCACCGTAAACGCGCCTGACCTGCAGAGCGGGCGACGGGAATCGAACCCGCACCACCAGCTTGGAAGGCTGGAGCTCTGCCATTGAGCTACGCCCGCGGGTCCCGCCGAGAAGCCTAGCAGTGCCCCTCGGCTCAGGCGGCGAGGCGCACGAGCGCGGTGACGCACGCCGCGACGATCACGACGACGAGCAGCGGTGCCTTCCGCCAGATCGCAATGCCGGCGGCGGCCAGACCCAGCAGGCGCTCGTCGAGCACGATCGAGCGCTCGGCGCCGAGCGCCTGCACCGCCACGAGCGCCGCGAGCAGGGCGGGTGCCAGCAGGCTCACCACGTTGGTGAACCGCTCGGGCAGTGCGCGGCCGCCGAGCGCCACCGGCCCGAGCGCCTTGATCGCAGCGGTTCCGGCCCCGACGACGGCGACCGTGACCCACACGCTCGTCATGTCCGTCGCACCCCCAGCAGGCAGGCGGCGCTCGCCGCGATGATCGGCACGCCGGCCGGCGCGACGGGCGTCAGGACCACGGCGATCGCCGCACCGAGGAGTGCGGCAGCGAGCGCTCGCCGGTCGCGGATCTGCGGCACGAGCAACGCGAGGAACAACGCGGGGAACGCGGCATCCAGCCCGAGGGCCTCGGGATCGGCCAGCGCGTCGCCGAAGAGCGATCCCACCGCGGTGCCGGCGATCCACGCCGCGTAGAGGGTGAGGCCGGCGCCGATCAGCATCCGCGTGTTGTACCGGCCGTGCCCTTCGGCCGAGATCGCCCACGACTCGTCCACGATCAGCTGCGCGTGGAGGAACCTCGACCACGCCGAGCCCGACATGTACGGCGCGACGGAGACGCCGATCGGCGCGTACCGGGCGTTCAGGAGGAGCGCGGCGGTCACCGCGGCCGCCACGGTCCCGCCGTCGCCGAGGACCGACAGCGCGGCGAACTGCGAGGACCCGGCGAACGTCGTCGCCGACATCACGACCGGGGCGGCCCAGCCCCACCCCTCGGCGCGCGCGAGGAGCCCGAACGAGATCCCGAAAGCCGCCACCGCGATAGCGAGCGGCGCCGCCGCCCGGGCCCCGTCCCGATGCCGACGCTCGGCCGATGGACCCTGCTCCATGGTCCACGGAAGGTAGCAGCGACGTGGGGTAGCGTGAGCGCGTGGAGATCGCGTTCCGGATCGTCGACGTGTTCTGCGAACGCCCGCTCGAAGGAAACCAGCTCTGCGTGGTCCCCGACCCGGCCGATCTGGATGAGCGGACGATGCGGGCCCTGGCCACCGAGATCGGATTCAGCGAGACCACCTTCGTGACCGAGGCCTCGGGCGACCGCTACGCGATGCGCATCTTCACGCCCGGCCAGGAGCTGCCGTTCGCCGGCCATCCCACGATCGGGACGGCGTTCGTGCTCGCGTCCGAAGGGCGGATCACGTCGCCTGCCACGCAGGTCGTGCGGGCGGGTGAGTACCCTGTCCAGGTCGACCTCGCCGCCGGGAAGGCACGGATGGGACAGCTCCCGCCGACATTCGGCGACCCGTTCGAGGACCGCGACCTCGCGGCGCCAGCCGCCGGCCTCGGCCCGGCCGAGATCCGGGACGATGTACCGATGCAGGTGGTCTCGACCGGGCTGCCGCACCTCATGGTGCCGGTGCGGGACCTCGAGGCGCTCCGCCGTGCCGCGCGCGACGCGGCGCTCGTCGAGCGGGTGTGCCGCGTGACCGGCGGCGAGTCTATGTACCTGTTCGCCCAGACGGAGGACGGCGTAACGGCCCGGATGTTCGACTGGGAGACCGGCATCGGCGAGGACCCCGCGACGGGCTCGGCGGCTGGTCCTCTCGGGGCGTACCTGTCGCGCTACGGTCTGGCGGAGATGCCTGGCTCGGTCCGGATCCGGCAGGGCGAGCAGGTCGGCCGCCCCAGCCTCCTCGAGGTCGAGGTCGCCGCCGAGGGCGACTCGTGGCGGGTGGAGGTCGAGGGCGGCGTCGCGATCGTCGGGACGGGCGCGTTCACCCTGTAGGCCGAGGTCAGTGACACACGACCTCCGGCTCGCCGGCCGGAGTCGGCACCTCGATCGTCCGCGACTCGTGCTCGTTCGGAGCGATGACGCCGGTGGCGAACCGCTTCCGCTCCCAGCTGCAGAGGGCGGGCCCGGGTGACCGCCCGACGTTGATCACCGAGACCTCGAAGCATGTCGTCCGCTTCTCCGTTCCGGGGTCGCACTCGACCGAGCTGACGAACGTGTCGAACGACGGCCGATCGTCGCGGAGCGCCTCGGCGATGACCAGGATCGCCGCCACGACGGCGAGCCCGATGACGAGCGCCAGGAGCGGTCGTCGCCACGACGGCCCGCCCGGAGCTCCCTCGAGCGCCTCGGGGTGGCCGAGCAGCCCGAGCGCTCGCCACTTGCCGCTCCCCGCCGAGCCGGCTCCCATGCCAGCGAGCGTAGCGCGCTAGCATCGGTCGAGCGGGGCGTAGCGCAGCCTGGTCAGCGCACCTGCTTTGGGAGCAGGAGGTCGGCGGTTCGAATCCGCCCGCCCCGACGGAGGCGCAGCGATCCTCGGCCGCCAGACGTAGGTCCGGAGCGGCTGGCGCCCTCGTCGGCATCGGCGGGTAGCCTGCCCGCATGCGTGTCACGTCCACGGTCGACATCATCCCGACCGCCCGCGCGCGGCAGATGCTCTCGGGGCTCCCGCCGGCAACGGGGTTCCGGGTCGTCGTGAAGCCCCTGCGCTACCGACACCGCCCGCACCTGGCGGCCCAGACCGACTTCGTCGGTCGCGAGATCCTCCTCCAGGTCCCCGAGCCCTTCTACCCGTTCGGGGAGGTCGTGGCGTACGCGGCGAAACGCCGGCCCGGGCGACCGATGCGGTTCATCTGGCTCACCGAGGGCGTCACGTTCCGGTCGCCGCGCGAGGTGCTCCGCTTCCTGTACCTCCACGAGTGGATGCACTGGTACCTGGAACGGCACCAGGGATGGGGGATGTCGGCAGAGACGACCTGCGATCGGTTCGCGCTGCGGAACTACCGCCGGAGGAAGGTGACGACGGCCGACGCGCACGCCGCGATCGGCCGCAACGGGACCGGCTGACCGACCTCGACGACTTACAGGACGTAGCCGACCACGAACCCCACGATGGCGGCCATGACCAGCGCGCCGGCGATGACGAGGGCGGCGATCCTCAGCGGAGCGCGGTGGATCGGCTCCCCGTCGTCGGGGGTGGGGAAGTCGGTGGACGGCTCGATCACGGGTGCGGGAACGCGAGACCTGACCGACGTCGACATGCGGTACCTCCTCGGGTCCATGCAAGCACCGCCATCGGGCGGTCGCGACGTTCGAAGGGCCCGCTCGTCCTCGGGACCCCGCCCTAGGGCGTGGTGCCGAGCGCCCGCCGCAGGAGGTCGACGAACTGCTCGATCCCGGTCGCCCGGCGCTGCTGCTGGTTGGCGTGGCGATGGAACAGACCGGGGTCCAGCTCGGCAGTGACGAGGGCGTCCTGCAGACGCTCGGCCAGCCAGTCGATCATCGAGGCGGCCATCTCCACGTCGAGATCGTTCCGCACCTCGCCCCGGCGGACGCCGAACTCGACGAAGTCGAGGGTGCCGTAGGGGTCCTCGCTCACGAGGAAGCGGTTGATCTCGCGCTTCAGGCGGAGGTCCGTCCCGTAGTTGCCGATCAGCGTGACCCGGTAGGGGACCCAGTCCTCCTGGACGAGGTGCTCGGTGCGCTCGAGCCAGTAGGTCAGCGTTGCCCAGAAGCCCTCGTCCAGGACCTCCTTCGGGGCGTCGAGCCACGCGGGGAGGGCGGCCACGGCCTTCCGGTAGGCCGCGAAGAACAGGCCAGCCTTGCTGCCGAAGTGCTGGAAGACGGACCCCTTCGCGATGCCCAACTCGGCGGCGATGTCCTCGACGCGCGCCCCTTGGTAGCCGTGCTCCGCGAAATGCCGCATCGCGGTGTCGATGATGAGCTCGCGTTTGGCGGCCGAACGTGCGCCGGTCCGTGACTGCAGGTCATCCACCATGGCTGGGCTCCGGGCGTTCCGCGTGCCACATACCTACGACACCGGCCGGACCCCGACCTGACCCAGGGTCACTACAGAGACCATCGACCTGCCTCAAGACGACGCGTTCGACGTCGGCCTGTACGCGCCGATGGAGGATCTCGCGTCGACATCCGCCGGTACGTCGGTGAGCGCCTGGGGTCGGCCGGGGATCAGCGGAGCGTTCGTTCGAGCACGGCGACCCCTTCGACGACGTCCGAGCCCAGGTAGACCCCGGGGACGTCCCGGCGCGCCGCCGGTGCCGCGAACGCGTCGCCCGCGAAGAACGGCGTGACGCCGGGGATCGCCCCGACAGCCTGGACGGCATCGATCGCGGCACGGCGCGTGACGCTCCGCTGGGACGTGACGACGGAGCCGGCGGCCTGGGCCGCGCGGACCGCCGCGACGAGCGAGGAGATCGGGGTGAGCGAGCCGAGCACCCGCGTATCCCAGCCGCGCCGGGCGAGGAGCACGCCGAACGCCTCGAGCCCGATCGAGTGCAGGTCCTTCGGGCCGCACGCGAGGACGAGCGGCTTCGGGCGGAACGGGACCGGTGCCATGGCCGCGAGGCGAGCGAGCCACACTCGCACGGCCTCGGTCGCGAGGTGCTCATGCGCGATGTCGCAGTCGCCGGAGGCCCATCGGCTGCCCATCTCGTGCATCGCGGGCAGCGCCACGTCGCGGACGGCCGCCTCGACGCCGAGCGCCTCCGCGGCGCCGTCGAGTGCGCCCCGGAGTCCCGTTGGGTCCAGCCGGGTCGCCGACGCCAGGAAGTCGTCCAGGTAGCGGACCCGAGGCATGCCCCCGGCGGCGCTGCGAGACAAGACGACCTCGACCGCCTGTCGCGCCGGATAGCCCCGGGTGATCTCGTCGCGGAGCTGCCGGAGGAGGTCGACCTCGTGCATGGAGTACCGCCGGTGCTTGCCTCGCGTGCGTACGGGGGCCGGGAACCCGTACCGACGCTCCCAGGATCGGATCGTCGGGATCGGGATGCCGAGGCTCGACGAGACCGCCGAGATCGTCAGCCGCTCGTTGCCGACCGTGCGTCCCATGGACCTGATACTACGCGCTCAGCACGGATGTGCCATGCAGCATGCATAGCTTTGCACCCTCGGAGAAGGTTAGGCTCACCACCGGAGGTGTGGGACGTGCGGCTGGCGCTTGCGGAGATGCGGAGAGCGAAGCTGCGCTTCGGGCTGCTCACCGGTGCCGTCGCCCTGCTCGTGTTCCTCATCATCTTCCAGCAGACGCTGGCGTCGGCGCTGCTGGGGTTCTTCACCGGAGGTCTCGAGCACCAATCGGCGGAGGTGCTCGTGTACGGGGAGGACGCCCGCCGCAACGTGGAGGGGAGCCTCATCCTGCCGGGGACGCTCGAGCGGGTCGCCGCGGTCGAGGGCGTCGGCACGGCGGCCCCCCTCGCCGAGAACACCTTCACCGTCCGCGCCGGCGGCGAGCTTCAGGACGCCGTGCTGTTCGGGTACGAGCTCGGGGGGCCGGGCGCGCCGACCCGCCTGTCCGAGGGCCGGCTGGCGGAGACCGACGGCGAGGCGGTGGCGAGCTCGGTCGATGCGGACAACGGCTTCGGGATCGGCGACGTCGTCGAGGTCGTCCCGGGCGGACATCGGATCCGCATCGTTGGCCTGGCGGACGACAGCAGGTTCGCCGTCCTGCCGACGCTGTTCACCTCGTACGCGACCTTCGAGGCGGCGAGCCGCGCGGCGAACCCCGATGCGCGGGACGTCCAAGCGTCGCTCATCGCGGTCCATCCCGCCCCGGGCGTCGAGCCCGAGGCCCTCGCGGCGCGGATCACGCGGGAGGTCGATGGCGTCGAGGCGCTCGACCGTCAGACCGCCGCGGACTCGCTCCCGGCGGTGTCCTCGATCAGCTCGTCGTTCCAGGTCGTCCTCGGCTTGGCGTTCGTCGTCGTCGTGCTCGTGACCGGCTTCTTCTTCCTGATCCTCACGGTGCAGAAGACGCAGGCCCTCACGTTGCTCCGCGCGGTGGGCGCGAGCAGCTGGTACCTGATCCGCAACCTCGCCTTGCAGGTGGCGCTCGTCACGGTGATCGGCGTGGCGATCGCGTCGGCGCTCCTCGCGATCGCGGCCGCGGCCTCGAGCGAGGAGTTCCCGATCGAGGCCGACCCTGGCCTGATCGCCACGACCGGCGGCGCCGTGCTCGTGCTCGCGCTTCTGGCGTCGCTGGCTTCGGTGCGGAGGGTCGCGCGGATCGACCCCTTCACCGCAACGACGCGCCCGACGGGAGGTGGGCTCGCGTGAGGCTGGGGTGGAAGGAGCTCGTGCGGCGGCCCGGCCGGTTCATCGCGACCGGCGGTGCCCTGACGCTGATCGTGATCCTGCTGCTGTTGCTCGGCGGTTTGCTCGACGGTCTCTTCAACGCCTCGACCGGTGCGTACCGCGCCCAGACGGCGGAGCTCATCGTGTATTCGGCGGACAGCCGCGACTCGCTCCTTCGTTCGCGCATCGACCCCGCGACCGAGGATGCGATCCGGGCGATCCCGGGTGTGCGCCGGGTCTCGGGGACAGGGGCGGTGCTGATCGCCGGCCGCGTGCTCGGCGGCGGGACCGTCGACCTGGCTGTCGTCGGGTACGAGGCCCCGAACCGACAGGTCCCGCCGCCGCCCGAGCCGGGCCGGGCATACGCAGACGCGACGCTCGAAGCCGAAGGCGTCGCCTTGGGCGACACGATCGCGATCGGTCCATCCGAAGTCCCGGTCGAGGTCGTCGGCTGGGTCGAGGACACGCGTTACCTCGCGCAGGGTACCCTGTGGGTCGAGCCGGGCACGTGGCACGAGGTTCTCGTCACCGCCAGACCGGACGCGGCCCTCGACGAAGACACGTTCCAGGCCGCGCTCGTCGAGACCACCGACGACGCCGAGGCCGTCGCCGGGCGGATCCGGGGGCAGGTCCCTGGCACCAGCCCGCTGACGATCGACGAAGCCGTGTTCGCGCTGCCCGGCGTCCAGGCGCAGAACGACACGTTCGCGCAGATCATCGGCGTCACGTTCGCGATTGCGGGGCTGGTCGTGGCGCTGTTCTTCGCGCTCGTGGTGCTCGAGCGGCTCGGCCTGCTGGGGATGCTCAAGGCCGTCGGGGCCTCGACGCGGCAGCTCGCGGCGGGGCTCATCACGCAGGCCGTGCTCGTGGCGCTCGGCGCGTTCGTGGTGGGCGGGGCGATCTCGCTCGCCCTGGCCGCCGTCGTCCCGGCCGAAGTGCCGGTGGAGCTCGAGGTGCGCCGCGCAGCGATCACCGGCGTCGGCGTGCTCGTCACCTCGCTGATCGGCAGCGCCGTCTCGTTCCGAAGGATCGTCCGCATCGACCCCGCGTCTGCGGTGGGAGGGAGTTGACATGCCAGCGCTCGAGATGAACGACGTCCGGAAGGTCTACGGGAGCGGCGAGCAGGCGGTGGTCGCGCTCGACCACGCCACGCTCCGCGTCGCCGACGACGAGATGGTCGCGCTCGTCGGGCCCTCCGGGTCCGGCAAGACGACCCTGCTGTCGATCGTCGGCGGGCTCCTCCAGCCGACGGCCGGGACGGTCCGGGTCGGCCCGCACGAGATCGACGAGTACGGCCCGAAGGAGCTCACCCGGTTCCGGCGCGAGTTCGTCGGGTTCGTGTTCCAAGGCGCGAACCTGGTGCCGTTCCTGTCGGCGCGGGAGAATCTGCTCATCGTGTCCGAGCTCGCGGGGGGCGACCGGAGGCACGCACGGCGCCGGGCGGATCAGCTGCTCGAGGAGCTCGGCCTGTCCCATCGGGCGGACAACACCCCCGCGACGCTCTCGGGGGGCGAGAAGCAACGGGTCGCGATCGGCCGCGCGCTGATGAACGAGCCCGAGCTGGTCCTGTTCGACGAGCCGACCTCCGCGCTGGACACGAAGCTCGGTGAGCAGGTCATGGAGCTGATCCGCAGGGAGGTCAAAGGGCGGGGGACCGCCGCCGTCGTCGTCACCCACGACACGCGGATGACGCACTTCGCCGACCGCGCGGTCGAGATCACCGACGGCCGGCTCGTCGCGTAGCGCTCAGCCGCCGGGCTCGGCGTCCGACGTCCGCGCTCGCACCCGTCGTCGGTCGTCGCCCGCACCTTCGCCTCTCGGTGCGGGCGACGATCTCGTCTTGCCCGCCGTCACGGGCGGGCGACGTCGGCGAGGACGGTCGCGACGCGCTCGAGCGCCTTGCGCGTCTGCTCCATGTCGAAGCCGAAGCCGACCCGGAACCCCTTGCCCAGGCCGAACATGTCGCCGGGCACGACCAGCACGCTCTGTTCCGTCCGGATCCGCTCGGTCAGCCGGCTCGAACGGATCGGCAGTCGGTACTTCAGGTAGGCGATCGCGCCGGCGACCGGCCGCACGTACGTGAGGAGATCTCCGTGTGCGTCGATCCACTCCTCGAGCGAGGGCAGGTTCTCGCGGATGATGCGACGCGTCCGGCCGAAGATGCTGTCGCGCACCTCGGGGCGCATCGAGAAGCCGGTGAGGACGTCCGAGACCATGCTCGGCGTGAGCGTCGTGTAATCGTGCCGGATCCAGACCTTGCGGATCAGCTCGGGCGGTCCGAGGATCCACCCCGAGCGAAGCCCCGGCATCCCGAACGCCTTCGACAGTCCGCTCGTGACGATCACCTTGTCGTACCGGCCCCAGAAGGTGGGCGAGACCTCGTCGGTGTCGACCTCGGCCCCCCTGTAGATCTCGTCCGAGACGATCCACGCGCCGACCCGCGCCGCGGCCGCCACGACCGCGTCCATCTCGTCCTGGGACAGGACGGCGCCGGTCGGGTTGTTCGGGTTGCAGACCATCACGACCCTCGTGTCCTTCGTCACGGCCCGGTCCAGGCTCTGGACGTCCAGCGCCCAGCGGCCGTCCCGCAACCGGAGCTTGAAGGTGTCGGTCGACTTCCCGAAGTGCCGCCCGAGGCCCCAGCCCTGCAGGTAGTTCGGGACCATGAACGCCAGCCGGTCGCCCCGCCCGAGCAGCGTCCAGAGCACGAGCAGGTTCGCCTCCGAGCCGCCGTTCACCAGGGTGACGTGCTCGGCCGTCGCGTCCCCGTACCAGGCCGCGATGCTCGCGCGCGTCTCCTCGGCGCCCTCGGACAGCGGATAGCCCAGGCGCGTCTGTAGGAACGTCTCGGCGTCGGCGATCGGCCCCAGCAGGTCGCGGATCGACATCGGCGAGACGCCCGACTCGGACAGGTCGTACTCGACCTGGTGCCAGTACAGGGACTGCATCCGCTCCATCTGGAACAGGTCGATCCGAGCCATCGCGCCTCCTCGTGCCTCTCGGCCGACCCTAGCACCGGGTAGGCTCGGGCGGGATGGGCGGCACGGTCCGGATCCTGCGCGAGGGCGACGTGCGCGCGGCGCTCGACATGTCCTCGTGCATCGACGCCGTCGATCGCGCCTTCGCGGCGTACTCGAGCGGCATGGCGGAGCTCCCCGGCGTGATCCACCTCGACGTCCCCGAGACCGAGGGGGAGGTCCACGTGAAGGCCGGCCACATCCACGGCGCGCCGTATTTCGCGGTGAAGGCGGCGAGCGGCTTCTACGGGTCGGAGCCTCCCTCGATCGACGGCATGCTCGTCGTCTTCGATGCGCGCGACGGCTCGCCGGCCGCCGTCCTGCTCGACCACGGCACCGTGACCGATGTGCGCACCGGCGCAGCGGGCGGGGTCGCCGCCCGCCACCTGGCGCCCGAGCGCGTGGAGACGATCGCCGTGATCGGCACGGGGCTCCAAGCCCGATACCAGCTCGACGCGCTCGCGGTCGTCCGTCCGGGCTTCGCGCACGTCCGCGTCTGGGGGCGGAACCACGAGCACGCCACGCACTGCGTCGACGACCTTCTCGCGCGCCCCGGCCTGCCGGAGGACTGCCGCTACGCGGCGGCCGAGACCGTCGAGGAGGCCGTCGACGGGGCCGACGTGGTGATCACGTGCACCGCGAGTCGCGCGCCTCTCGTACGGGCCGAGTGGTTGAAGCGGGGCGTGCTGGTGACGGCCCTCGGCAGTGACGGGCCCGAGAAGCAAGAGCTCGACGTGGGCGTGTTCACGCTCGCGGACGTGGTCGTCGTCGACAGCCGGGACCAGTGCGCGCAGATCGGCGAGCTCCACCACGCGCTCGACGCGGAGCTCGTCCTCTCGCCGGACGACGTGACGGAGCTCGGCGAGATCTGCGCAGGCGCGCGGCCCGGGCGGACCTCGTCCGAGCAGACGGTCCTGTGCGACCTCACCGGCGTGGGGGTGCAGGACGTTGCGGCGGCGAACGTCGTGATGGAGCGGAGCGGCGGCGCCGGCCAGGTCCTCGACGTCTGACCCGGCTGGCTACCCGTCCTGGGGACCCTGAGCGCGCCGCTCGGTCTCTCGAGCGGCGTGCGTGAGGCGCGCCACGAGCTCATCGTGGAGCACGCCGTTCGTGGTGAGCACCGACGAACCGTGCGACAGGCGCTCGCCCTCGAACGTGGTCACCCGCCCGCCCGCCTCCTCGACGATGACCCACAGCGCCGCCCAGTCCCACGTGGCGAGCTCGGGCTCGAGCATCACGTCCGCCGAGCCCCGGGCGACGAGCATGTGGCCCCAGAAGTCCCCGAACCCCCGCTCGCGCCGAGCGCCCTTCACCAGGTCCAGATACGCCTCCGCGTAGGGGCTCTCCAGCCAGTCCGCGGTCTCGGCATGGAGGACGAACGCGCGATCGACGCGGTCGGCCCGCGAGACGTGGATCGGCTCGTCGTTCATCCGAGCGCCCGAACCGCGGGCCGCCTCGTACCGCTCGCCGAGCGCCGGCGCGTTCACCACGCCGAGGACCGGGACCTCGTCCACGGCGAGCGCGATCAGCGTGCCCCAGATCTGGACGCCGTCGGCGAAGTTCCGGGTGCCGTCGATCGGATCGACGATCCATCGACGCTCCGAGGCGCCCTCGAGCCCGGCCTCCTCGCCGAGCACCGCGTCGTCCGGGAACCGTTCCTTGAGCCTCCGGCGCACCATCGCCTCGATCGCGAGGTCGGCCTCCGTCACCGGGGTCTTGTCGACCTTCTCCCGGACGTCGAACGTGCCGCGGAAGAACGACATCCCGATCCGGCCGGCCTCCTGGGCCAGCTCGGTCGCGAAGGCGAGCTCCTGCTCGAACACCGCCCGGGAGCGTAGCGGAGGCGACGTCACCGTTCCCGGGTACCCTTGATGCCCGATGCAGACCACCGTCGAAGAGACCGACAGGCACACCGTCAAGCTGACGGTCGAGGTCGAGCCCGAGCGGCTCGGCGAGGACCTGGACCGGGCCTATCGGAAGGTCGCCCAGGAGGTGCGGATCCCCGGGTTCCGCAAGGGGAAGGTGCCGCGCAAGGTCATCGACGCCCAGATCGGGCGCGAGGCCGTCCTCGGCGAGTTCCTCGAGGACTCGGTCCCCCAGTACTACCGGGAGGCCCTGCGTGAGGCCGAGCTGGCCCCGATCGCGGAGCCCGATCTCGACCTCGGTCAGCTCGAGGAGGGCAAGCCGTTCGTCTTCAGCGCCGTGGTCGAGGTCCGTCCCCGGCTCACGTTCGAGGAGGCGGACTACCGTGGCATGAAGGTCGAGCGTCCCTCGATCGAGGTCACCGACGCGGAGGTCGATGCGCTGCTGGACTCGCTCCGCGAGAGGTTCGCCGAGCTCGAGACCGTCCAGCGCCCCGCCACCACCGGCGACTACGTCGTGATCGACCTGCGCGCGACCGTGCACGACGAGGAGGTCCCAGAGGCCACCCGACAGGACTTCCTCTACGAGGTCGGCGCGGGGGAGTTCACCGGCGCGCTCGACCAGCAGCTCGAGGGCAAGCGTTCCGGCGAGATCCTGAAGTTCAACGCCCAGCTCGACCAGCGTTTCGGCGACCGCGCGGGGCAGGACGTCTCGTTCCAGGTGCTCGTCAAGGAGGTCAAGGGCAAGCACCTGCCGGCCGCGGACGACGCGTTCGCCAAGACCGCGTCGGAATTCGACTCGCTCGACGAGCTCAAGGCGTCCCTGCGCGAGCAGATCGGTGCGAACAAGGAGCGTGCCGCCGACGGCGAGGTCCGCGACCGCGTCCTGCAACAGTTGGTCGACGCCACGCAGGTCGACCTGCCCGAGACGCTGATCGATGACGAGACCGAACACCGCGTCCAGCACGCGCGCGATCGCGCGCAGCAGCTCGGCGTGACGCTCGACGAGCTGCTCCAGGTCCAGGGCATGGACGAGGCGCGGTTCCGCGCCGACGCACGCGAGCACGCGGTGCGCGCGATCGTGGCGGATCTCGTCCTGGAGGGCGTGGCCCGGAGCGAGGACCTCCAGGTGACCGCGGAGGAGGTCAGCGCCGAGATCGAGCAGCTCGCGAAGGCGCTCGGTCGGGAGCCCAAGGAGGTCGCGGCCTCGCTGGATCGCACCGGTCAGGTCGTAACACTGGCCGGTGATATCATCCGCTCGAAGGCGCTCGACGTGCTCGTCGAGCACGCGGACGTCACACCGGAGGACGGCGCAGCCCCAGAGACGAGGGCTCCGGAGGCGCCATCCGACACCCCCGAGGACAAGCCGGAGGACGCAT
>DASTHN010000073.1:0-6749 GCA_035718185.1 Actinomycetota bacterium | reverse complement strand
GAGGTTCTCGATCGCGGAGGGAGGATCCACCGTCGCATCTTCGTCGTATCGATGTCGACCGGCAATGCGGCGGTTCTCGTCCCTCGGTTCGATCGACCGACGTCGCGGTTGACGCGCGTGGCATATCCTTGGGGGCCTGGTGCGCGCGACCATCTCCGGGAGCGCGTGGCGGATGTGAGGGGATCGGTGTTGGACGACGACGGGCACATGGCAGCCGAAGGGGCCGAGGCGGCGCTCGCTGCGACGCAGGAGACAGCCGAGGCGATCGAGCGAGCCGCCGAGAGGAACGACGACCCGAGCGTCGCAGAAGCCCTGGAAGAAGCGGCGACCCACGCCGACACCGCCGCCACCCGCGTCGGTTGGCTCCGGGGTGTGATACGGCGGGTGTTCGGCCGCTCCTGAGGGCACTCGAGCCGCAGGGAGATGCTCGGCACGCATCTTGCGGCACGTGGTGGACTACGCCAACGGATGATCGGCGCGGTCCGCCCGCTCGACCACCCGGGCAAGCTCGACCCGTGAGGAGACATCGACCTTGCGGAAGATGTTGCGCAGGTGCGTCTCGATCGTCTTCTGGCTGAGGAACAGCTCCGCCGCGATCTGCGCGTTCGTCTTGCGGTCGACCACGAGGCGTGCCACCTGGAGTTCGCGCTCGGTCAGCGACTCGATGGCCGGTCCGCCGATCTTGCCGGGCGCGGTGCGCCGGTGGGGGCGATGGCCGAGCCTTCCCAGCTCTCGCTCCGCGCTGTCGCGGTACCGCAACGCGCCGCAGGCGTCGAAGGTTGCCGCCGCGCGCTGGAGCTCCGCCACGGCACGGTCGCGCTCACCGGCCTGGGCGAGCGCACGGCCGGCGAGCGTGCGCGACAGCGCCTCCTCGATGGGGGCGCCGACCTCCTGCGCGGCGTCGGCCGAGGCGAGCGCGCGTTCGACGGCCCGGGCCGGGTCCCCGGCGGACAGCGCGACCGCGGCGGCCGCACGATCGGCCCAGGCCGTGGCGAGGGGACGCTGCACGTCTGCCGCCGCGACCTGGGCGAGACCGGCCGCGCGCTCGGCCTCGCCGCCGCGATCCAGCGCCAGCCAGCAGCGAGTGAGCAGCTCGAGGAAGTACGCCCTCCAGCCGCCGGGGATGAGCGTCAAGCCCTCGCCACCGGCGCGGTCGAGGAGCAGCTCGGCGGCTCGGTCCGGTTCCCCCGTCTCGCACAGGACGCCGGCGAGCCTCGCCGCGGCCCAGGCCGAGACGAACCCCTCGTCGAGGTCGCGGGTCTGCTCGACGCCCTCCTCCGCGGTGGCGAGCGCGATGTCCAGATCGCCGGCGGCGAGGGCGACCGATGACCGGTTGAACAGGTTGCCGGCGAGAGCCGGCGGGGAACCGAGCAGGCGCCCGGCCTCGATGACGCCGTCCAGGAGCTCGGCGGCCTCGGCCAGCTTGCCGCGCACGTACCAAACCCTGGGCAAGACGGGGTACAGGCGATGCAGGGGATCGCCCCGCCCGGTCGCGCGTGCGAGCGCGAGGGCGCGACCGGCGTGCACGTCGGCCGCGGCGTAGAGGTCGAGGTAGACCTCGGCGATCGCCAGCCACCCCGCCGCGTCCGGCCGGAGCGAGAGCTCCTCGTCCGACAGCGCGTCCACGAGCGCGGCAGCCTCGGCGCGCAGGGGCCGCGCCGTCTCCCTGGATCCGGTCATCGCCTCCGCGAACGCGGGCATCACCGCCGCCGCGGCGACGAGGACCGCATCACCCACGTCCTTCGCCGCGCTCACGGCGGGCGCGGCCCAGTCGCGCATCGCCTCGTACCTCGAACGGTAGAACTCGTTCAGCGTCAGCTCGATCAGCAGCTCGGCGGACTCGACCGAGACCGGCTCCGGGAGGGCGCGGAGCGCCCGCACCAGGCGATCGTGTGCCTGCTCGTATCGCCCGAGGAAGCGCTCCACCCCTGCGCACGCCGTCGCGACCGTCGTCGAGAGGCCGCTCGGCTGCTCCGGGACGATCGCGACCGCCTCGAGCATCGCCTCGTGACTGTCCTGGAAGCGGCCCGCCGCGGCCAACGCCCCGGCCCGTGCGAGCAGGAGCTCGGCGCGGTCCTGCGCGGGGGTGGTCTGCGGGAGGAGCCGGAGCGCCCCACCGAACCAGCGCGCGGCGCCCTCGGGGGCGAGCCGGGCCGCCTCCTCGCCCGCCTCGATCAGCGTGGCGACGGCGCCGAGGTCGCCATCGCGCGCCGAGCGCTCGACGTGGTGGGCGCGCGTCGCGGCCGTCGCCCCGCGTGCGGCGAGCGCCTCGGCGCAGCGTTCGTGCGCGCCCAGCCGCCAGCCGCCGGGCGTGCCCTCGTACACGGCCCGCCGGACGAGCGGGTGGCGGAAGCGGAACCGTCGGGGCACGTCGGTCGAGCGGACCAGATCGAACCTGAGGAGCTCGTCGATGGCGTCCATCGCCGTCGCCTCGGGGGTCGCCGCCGCGGCCGCCGCCAACTCCGGTTCGAACGGATCGCCCGCCACCGCCGCACCCTCGAGCACGAGGCGTGTCTCCTCCGACAGCGTGGCCAGCTCGCCGCTGAGCGCGGCGACGACGGCGGGCGGGACGCCGATGTCGGCCAGCGAGCCCACGGGAACGGATGTGGCCGCACCGGTGCGCTCGGACGATCGGGCGAGCTGCTCCAGGTAGAAGGGGTTGCCGCCGCTCTCCTCGAAGAGGTTTGCGGCCTCGGAGGCCTCAATCGCTCCACCGAGGAGCTCTCGAGACTCGGCGGCCGTCAACGGCCCGAGCTCGATGCGGGTGATCGCCGCCGCGCGGTTGGCCCGCACGAGCGTGGTCGAGAGGCGCTCGGGGATGCGCTGGGGTCGGAGCGCGAGCGCGAGATACACGGCGGCCGCCGGCGGTCGGCGAAGCAGCGTGCCGAGCAGCTCGAGCGACGCGGAGTCGGCCCAGTGGAAGTCGTCGAGCACGAGCATGAGCGGCCGAGGCTCGGCCAGACGCTCGAGCAGGGCGCGCACCGCCCGGTGGGTTCGGTACCGCTCCTGCTGGGGCGCCACCGCCCGCCCGTCCCCGAGCGCGGACAGCGACGGGAACACGTGTGCGAGCTCGGCCTGGACCTGCTCGTCGAGGACGGCGAGCCCTCCGGGGTCCATGCCCGCGAGGTACTCGTCCAGCGCGTCGACGAACACGGAGAACGTCAGGTCGTGCTCCAGCTCGGACGCGGACCCGGAGAGGACGAGGTGCCCACGCGCTTCGGCGCGGCCGGCGAGCTCTCGGAGGAGCCGTGTCTTGCCGATCCCGGGCTCGCCGGCCACCTCGATCGCGCCCGGCCTGCCCAGATCGAGCTCGTCCAGCGCCCGCTCTATCGAATCGAGCTCGCGGGAACGTCCGATGAGGGGCTCGGCAGCAAGAACCATGGCTCCCTCCCTGCGCCGCAGGATAGACCAGGGCCCTCGGGCAGAGGAAGTCGGGGTCCGATTCAGGGTGTTGCCCCGATGTGCGCGGTGCGGTGCGGCGGCAAGCTCCCCCCATGTCCCCATACCTCCTCCACCACCGCCACACGCCGGAGGACTGCGGCGTCGTGTTCGCCTCGTTCAAGGGACACGGGAGCCCGCTCCGCCACCGAGCGACGCTGGCCTCGTGCCGCTCGGGCGGGCACGAGATCTGGTGGACGGTGGATGCCGAGAGCGAACAGGAAGCGCTCCGCCTGCTGCCCTACTACGTGGCCGAGCGCACCACGATCACCCGAGTCAGCGAGGTCCGGATCCCATGAAGGATGCCCGCACCAGCGGCGCGCGGAACGCGCCGGGAAGGGGGTGGGAGCGGTGAAGGAGACCGAGGCTTCCGCAACGGTGCTGTCGAGGGGTGAGGCGGTGTCCCCGCCGGGGGCCATCGCACGCCCCTCCGGGTGGACCGGGGGGCGCATCGCGGCGCTGGTGATCGGGGCACTGCTGGCCCTGATCTCGCTCGGCCCGCTGGGTGCCGGGGGCACGGCCCTGTGGGCCGAAGGCTCGCGGCGCGACGCCGCGGGCTACGTCACCTCGGACGTCCACGGGTTCACCTCGGCCGGGTCGGCGTTGGCGACCGAGTCGATCGAGCTCGGGTCACCGGGTGTCGGCTGGCTGTACTCGCAGGTCGTCCTGGGCGACGTGCGGATCCGGGTCACGCCGACCGGCTCCGGCGCCGACCTGTTCGTGGGGATCGGGCCCACGGTCGACGTCGACCGCTACCTGGCCGGCGTCGGCCAGACCCACATCTCGGACTTCTGGAGCGGAAGCGCGCAGGAGTTGGGCGGCGACACGCCCGGCTCGGCGCCCGGAACGCAGGGGTTCTGGGTCGCCTCCACCAGCGGTCCTGGGCCGCGGACCCTGTCGTGGGACCCGGCCAACGGCTCGTGGACCGTCGTCGTGATGAACGCCGACGGCTCGCCCGGGATCGACGTGCGGGCGGACCTGGGGGCAACCCTGCCGGCGCTCACCTGGATCGCCGTCGTCTCGCTGGTCGTCGGGGGGATCCTCGCGGTCGCCGGGGCGCTCCTGATCGTGGGCGCCTTCCGCCGTCGGCGCGCCGACCTGGCGAGGGCCGTGTGAGCACGGACCGCGATGTTCGCGGGGAGGTGTCCTGAGATGAAGATGCTGCCGGTGGCGATGAAGGCCCTGCTCGGATCCGGGGCTTTGCTCCTGGTGCTCGGGCTGATCATCTGGGTGGCGGACGCACACCAGCTGGTCGGCGTGCACATCGCGTTCGGGGTCGTGCTCGTCCTCTCGCTCTGGACCATCTGCGCGATCGCCGCTCGATCCGGCGTGGCGGCGGGCACCGTCGCGTTCGCCGCGGGGTGGGGTGTGGTGATCGTCGTGCTCGGCCTGTCACAGGAGGAATCGGTCCCCGGGGACCTGCACTGGACGATCCAGGTCCTGCACGTCGCGATCAGCATGGGCGCGATCTGGTGGGGCAAGCGACTCGCGAAGATGATCGGTTCCCGGCGGGCACTGAGCATCGCGTCGCAGGCATCCCTCACGCCGTCGGCACCTCGATAGGTCGCATACGACGGGTCACCGCCTGCGGGGGAGAAGGGAGGAGCCATGCACAGCATCAAAGAGGCCGCGGCCGCGTTCCTGGCCAACGAACGTGTGGCGGTCACGGGAGTGTCCCGCACACCCAAGAACCACGGCAGCAACAACGTGTACAAGCGGTTGCGCGAGCGCGGCTACCAGGTCTTCGCTGTCAACCCGAACGCCGACGTCGTCGAGGGCGACCCCTGCTATCACGATCTGAAGTCGATCCCCGGCGGGGTCCACGCCGTCGTGATCGGTACCCGGCCCGAGATCGCCGAGGGCACGATGCGCGAGTGTGCCGAGCTCGGCATCGAGCACGTCTGGATGCACCGGGGTCCGGGTGCAGGCAGCGTCTCGGACGCCGCCACGGCCTACGGCCGGCAGCACGGCATCACCGTGATCGACGGCGGGTGCCCCCTGATGTTCCCGCCCACCGCCGACCTCGGGCACAAGGTCATGCGATTCGTGTACGCGGGGCACGTGCCCAAGCAGGTGTGAGTCCGGGAACCTCGCACTCGATGGACGCGAGGCGATGGAGGTGGACGTCGATGGATAGCGACAGGTCCTCCGGGACCGACCTCTACTACGAGGAGGCGGGCGAGGGCGTCCCGATCCTGCTGATCCACCCCTCCGGGGCGACAGCGTCGACCTGGGGCTCGGTGTTCGACGAGCTGGGTCGGATCGGTCGCGTGATCGCCTACGACCGCCGGGGCTACGCGCGGACTGGGGGCGAACCGCCGCGCTCGATCTCCACGCATACGCGGGATGCCGCGGGGCTCCTCGAGTCGCTGAGGACACCGCCGGCCGTCGTGGTCGGGACCAGCGCCGGGGCGATCATCGCGCTCGACCTGGCGGTTCGCCGTCCGGACCTGGTGCGGGCGGTCGTCGCCCATGAAGGGCCGTGGCGGTTCACCCGTCACCTGCCCACCGCCGCGCAGGTCGCCGCGCTCACGAAGATCGGATCGCTCATCCTCCGTGGCCGGCAGAGCGACGCCGTCGAGGCCCTCCTGCGGTCGGCTTACACCTACCGCGATGGCGGGACCGCCTGGGATGCCTTCCCCGAGGACTGGCGACGGATCGCCAGGGAGAACGCCAGGGCGGGCCTGACGGACTTCCGCAAGACGATCGGCAACCACCCGTCCGCGAGGGAACTCGCGACCGTGGGGGTGCGCGTCGTGTGCGCCTACGGCGCGCGGAGCCCCGACTCCATGTTCCGCTACACGCGATCGCTCGTCGCTGCGGTCCCCACCTCGAGGATCCACCGGATCGAGGGTGCGGGTCACGCCGCGCCCTTCGACGCGACGGCGAACTTCGTGGAGCTGATCGCCGACACGATCGCCGCTCGAGACGGCGCTCGTTCCAAGGAACGGATGACGTGAACCGACCAGGCAAAGGAGGAGGGAACCATGATCGTCACCACGACACCCGCCGTCGAGGGTCGAAGCGTCACCGAGTACCTCGGCGTCGTCGCGGCGCAGGGCGTCCTCGGCGTCAACGTCTTCAAGGACGTGAGCGCCGGCATGCGCAACATCTTCGGTGGTCGCTCGAGGTCCTACGAGAACGAGCTCGCCTCGGGTGTGAGCGATTCGCTCCTGGAGCTCGAGCAGCAGGCGGCACAGCTCGGCGCCGACGCGGTGCTCGGGGTCGACATCGACTATGAGTCGGTCGGATCCCAGATGTTGATGATCAGCGCGTCCGGCACGGCCGTGAAGCTCGCGTGAGGGACGGCG
>DASTHN010000072.1:0-6639 GCA_035718185.1 Actinomycetota bacterium | reverse complement strand
CGGGGTGAACGCGAGGTGCCGCGTGACGAGCGGCTCCACGTAGCGGATGCCGGAGATCCCGTGGAGCGACACGCTGGACGGCAGGTCGACGACGAGTGCGGGAATCGGCTTCAGGCTCTCTGGACGGTTTCCGGTTCTCCTCTGGACCGCAGCCGCGACGCCGCGAGCATTCGCACCGTGTGCGAGACCGACGGCGACCCGCGCCGCGCTTGCGCTTGCGGGAAGGGCGAGCCATGCAGCCACCACGACCGCCGTGAGCACCAGGCGTCTCATCCGGTCACCACCTGCACGGCCGGAGAGGTCCCCACCGCAAGATCGGCCGTCGCAGTCGTTCGGGCACGGTACGTGCCGACGGGGATGGCGTCGAGCTCGAGCCTGAAGGCTCCCGACGGATCGACCGTCACCTCGTCGACGAGCGTCCAGGCCGATCCGCGCTTGCGCTCGATGGCGACGACCGCTCCGGGGAGCTTCGGTCTCACCGTGCCCGTGAAGACGTTTGGCTCGAGCTGGGTCGGCCGGCTCAGCGTCACGCGCGGGGCGACCTGCACGAGCAGGGCCGGCGAGGCTCCGCCCTCGGCCTCGAGCCGGTAGCGGAGCGTGCGCAGCGGCTTCACGTCGACGGACACCGCGCCCGTCGGATCCGGAGTGACGGCGGTCACGGGAGACCACGATGTGCCGTCGGGCGAGGATGCCAGCCGCGGCGCCCCGAGCCCGCGGCCGACGCCGCTGAGCTCCGCGCTCGAGCCGAAGACGACGGCGCCGACAGTCGGCTTGTCCAGCCTGAGCACGCCGATCGTCACCCACGTCGAGCGGAGGCCGAGTGTCGTGCGCATGACCGAGGCTGGCACCTGCTCCGAGCCGGTCGCAGTTTCGAGCGTGAGCGAGCGGAGTCGTCCCGACGGCGTCGCCATCCCAGTTGCGTCGATCACCCTGGCATCCGCTCCGAGCTTCGCCTGCACGGTTCGAGCGCCGAGAAGCACCGGCCCCCAGTGGTTGTACGGCGAAGCCTTGTCCCACGGATCCGGACGAGACACGAGGTACGGGACGCCGAAGCCGAAGACGTCCGCAGCGCTCGCCGTCTTGCCGCCCGAGCTCGAGAAGTAGTACGTCGTCGCGACCTTCCCGCCGTACAGCACCACCTGGCCCGCCGTGTCCGTGACTGCCTTCGTGGTGGACGGCTTCTCGCCTCCCACCCCAAGGTACACCTGACTCCGCACGTCCGAGTAGAGGTCGTACGGCTTGCCCTTGAGGAGGCTCGCGATCGCATACGAGCGCGCCGCTACCGCCTGCGCCTTCAGCGCCTCCTCGGGCCAGCCGAAGGGCATTTCGCCGGCCACGACACCCTGGAGGTAGCTCTCGAGCGGGAGGACGTTGACGACCCGTAGGAAGCCACCCTGGGGGACGAGCTCGAGCTTGCCGCGGTAGAGGCGCCCGTCGAGCCCGAGCGGCGCCTTCTTGCCGGGTCGAACGACGAGCGGCTGCATCGCTGCGACGGGGCCCGCATCGGACGGGAGCACGAGGTCGGCGCGGAGCGTCAACGTGCCCTTCGGCAGCGTGAACGTCGCGCCCGACGCGTCGATCGCGGTGAAGGGGACGGTCGACGAGATCGTCACCGCCCGACGGCCCTCCCCGAGCAGCACACGGACCTCCTTGCGTCCAGCTCTCCCGATCTGCGTGCCCGTGTAGTAGTACGACAGGATCTGGTCGTACGTGCGCCCCGCGAGCGCCTGCCCGTACGCGCCGTACTGGCTCATTCCGACGCCGTGACCGTACCCCCGTCCCGAGACGACGAAGACCGCTTCGCCGTAGGACGACGCAGGGGTCTGCTGTCCCGACGCCGAGCCGGCGGCGAGCAGGAGGAAGACGACGATGGCGGCGAGAGAGACGCGCACGAACGCTCCAGGGTAGCTCCGATCGATTAGCTCTATGTGTTCTCGGCCGCAGACGGCCGGCCTTGAGCGAAGCGGGCTATTTCCAGGCAGTTTCCTGCACGAGAGCGCGGGTCTTGAGCGGCTCCCACCAGTCCCTGTTCGCCGCGTACCAGGCGACCGTCTCCGACATGCCCTCCTCGAACCCGCGCGACGGCTTCCAGCCGAGCTCCCCCGAGATCTTCGACGCGTCGAGGAGGTAGCGGCGATCGTGACCCGGGCGATCCGGAACGATCGTCTTCAGCGAGGCGGGCTTGCCCGTCAGCTCGAGCACGCGGTCCGCGATCTCCTCGATCGTCGCCTCGACCCTCGACCCCACGTTGTACGTCTCCCCCGCGCGTCCCTCGTGCAGTACGAGGTCGATCGCCTCGCAGTGGTCGAGCACGTGCAGCCACTCGCGCTTGTTCTGTGTGGATGCGTACATCGGCAGCGGCTCGTCGTCGAGCGCGTTCGTCGTGAAGAGCGGTATGACCTTCTCGGGGAACTGGAACGGGCCGTAGTTGTTCGAGCAGTTCGTGATCGTGACCGGAAGACCGAACGTCTCGAAGTAGGCCCTCACCGCATGGTCCGCCCCTGCCTTGGATGCGTTGTACGGGGTGCGCGGACGGTACGGCGACTCCTCGGTGAACACCTCGTCGGTGTCGAGGGCGAGATCGCCGTAGACCTCGCAGGTCGAGACGTGGTGAAAACGGCTCACGCCCGCGGCGCGCGCCGCGTCGAGCAGCGTCTGCGTCCCGAGCACGTTCGTACGGAAGAAGCGCGTCGGGTCGACCACCGCGAGCGAGTTGTGCGACTCGGCCGCGAAGTTCACGACGACCTCCGTCCCGTGCTCGCGGAACGTCGTCTCCGCCAGCTCCCGATCGCAGATGTCGCCCTGGACGAACGCGATCCGATCCTCCACGGCCACGAGGTTCTCGCGGTTCCCCGCGTAGGTCAGGAGGTCGTAGACGACGACCTCGTCGGCCGGATGGCGCTCGAGCCAGTAGTGGACGAAGTTCGAGCCGATGAAGCCGGCGCCGCCGGTGACGAGAAGGCGCATCGCGACAGGTTAGTGGTCTCTGCCCGCGAGGCAGGTGCGAAGGCCCTCGCGCCAGCTCGGCAGCACCGGTGCACCAGGGCGTTCGCTTCGGAGCACCGAGTAGGAGGGTCGCGGCGCCGGTCGCGCGAGCTCGGCAGTCGTGATGCGACGGACTCGGCACGTCGATCCGGTCTCCTCGAAGATCGCCTCGGCGAAGTCGGCCCACGTGCAGTCACCGGCCGCCGAGAGGTGCCACACGCCCTTCGGCAGATCAGCGTCCACGAGCTCCCGTACCGCCTCGGCGAGATGCCCGACGAACGTCGGGGAGCCCCGCTGGTCGTCGACGACGGCGACCTCCTCACGCTCGTCGCCCAGCCGGAGCATCGTGCGCAGGAAGTTGTGCCCGGTCGGGCCGAAGAGCCAGGACGTCCTCACGACCCACGCGTCGCGGCCGGCGGCCGCCTCGCCGTGGAGCTTCGTCCGTCCGTATGCCGAAGCCGGGTTCGGCCCGTCGGACTCGACGTACGGGGAACGCTTGCGTCCGTCGAAGACGTAGTCGGTCGAGAAGGTGACGAGCGGCGCCTTCAGCGCCGCGGCATGTGCGACGCCGGCGACGTTCACGGCCGCGGCGCCCTGGGGATCGGCCTCGGCTCCGTCGACGTCGGTCCACGCCGCGGTGTGCAGCACGAGGTCGAATTCACCGGGTGCCAGGGCGCCGGTCGGCGGGTGCGTCACGTCCCACTCGGCACGGGTGAGCGCGACCACGACGTCGTCGGAGAAGACCCGTTGCAGCGCGTGGCCGAGCTGGCCACCGGCGCCGGTGATCAGGACTCGACGGCGTCCCGCGCGGACAGGATCGGCGTGCTCGAGCTCCATAGCGATGCGACGCGCGGATCGTTCCAGGGAACGGTGTGCTCGTCGGGGTCGTTCGGGTCGTACTCGACCGTGACGTGGTAGCAGAAGAGGATGTCCGTCAGGGCCTCGAACCCGTGCGCGTGCACCCCCGGGATGTAGATCGCAACCGGGTTGTCCTCACCGATGTCCTCCGAGAAGGCCCCGCCGCCCGCACGGTCGAGGACGACGACGCGGGCGGTGCCGCGGAGGCATGCGAAGAGGTCGTCCTGGCCGCGCTCGTGGTAGTGCAGCCCGCGGATCACGCCGGCGCGCGAATACGACACGTTCGTCTGGCGCATGGGCTTCGGCAGCTCGCTGTCGCGGCGAAGCTCGCAGAACCAGCCCCGCTCGTCCTCGAACCGGCGGAGCGGTATGCGGCGGACGCCCTCGATCACGCTAGGTCCCGCTTGTTCGCGCCCGTCTGCTCGATCCGGCGTCCGATGTCGGCGAGGTGCTGCCAGTGCTTCCCCGCGTCCTCCCACCAGCCGTTCACCTCGGTCGCGTCCAGGCGGCCGAGGAGAGCGTAGTGGCGGTTCACGTCCGTGATCTCGAGCTCCCCGCGAGCCGACGGAATCAGGGTCGCGATCAGGTCGAACACGTCGGGCGGGTAGCAGTAGAGACCGACGACCGCATGCGACGACGGCGGAGAGGCGAATCTCGTGTCCACCACCCCTGCCTTCTCGACGATGTCGGCGACGTGCCCGTCGGGGTCGTACACGACGACGCCGAAGTTCTCGGGATCGTCGACCTCCTTCACGAAGATCCGTGCACGCGACGCGTCCTGGGCCCACTCGTGGACCTTCGTCGACTGCGCGAACTCGAAGATGTTGTCCCCGAGCACGACGACGAGCGGCGAGCCGCCCGCGAAGTCCTCCGCCATGCCGACCACCTGAGCGATCCCGCCCGGCTCGGTCTGCACCTTGTACGTCAGATCCAGCTCGAGGATCGGGTCGCCGCCGCCGCGCGGAGCGAGCCGCCCGTCGCCGAGCAGATCGATCATCTGGCCGGCGTGGCCCTTGCCGGTGACGAGGAGAACCTCCGTGATGCCCGCGAGCTGCAGGAGTTGGAGCGGGTAGTAGATCATCGGCCAGCTCCCGACCGGGAGCAGGTGCTTGTTCGCGACGCGCGTCAGCTCGCCGAGGCGCGTCGCCTCGCCGCCGGCGCAGATGAGCCCCTTCGGCTGCACGCGGTGATGCTAGAGGCTGGTTGCGCGCAGGGCTACGGACGCTTTCGCCCGCGCTCTCGCCACGCCTTGCGTGCTGCAGTTTTCCGATCCCGCACTCCGGGTACCGCACGAACGGCCGCGACCCAGACGTACAGCACGGCGCCCACGATGGCTGCGATCGACATGAGGAGCCGCTTGGGGTGGAGGGCGAGGTACAGCAGTGCCCGCACGCGGGCGATCGTAGCCGACATACTTCGAAGCCGAGTCGAGGAAAGGTGGTACCAGGCATGGCCAAGACCAAGACGAGCAGCTCCACGCTGTCGACCGACGCACTCAAGCCGTACGTCCAGCGCGCGATGACGGATCCGGAGCTCCGCGAGGACCTCCTCGCCGCGTTCGTCGCGGCCCGCAGCATCTACGGCCAGATGGCAAAGGGGCGAGGGCTCAAGGGCAAGGCGGAGAAGGTCTCTGAGAAGGACTTCCAGAAGCAGCTCCAGCACCTCGTCGACGATCTGTCGGTGGCCTCGGACAAGCTCAAGGGCAAGCCCAAGAAGAAGGGCCACAAGACCCGTAACCGCGTCATCCTGCTCACCGGGGTGACGCTCGGCGTCCTGTACAACCCGTGGACCGGTCAGGCGACGCGCGACTGGATCATGGAGCAGGTCGCCGGTGGGAACGGCGAGGGCCTGGAGGAGCTCGAGTCCGAGCTCGCGGCCGAGGCCGACGCGGCAGCGCCCGCCGGGAACGGATCCGAGCCCGAGGCGTAGTCCGGCCCGACGAGCGTCGGCCGTAGGCCGCCCTCAGGGATCCGGCGCGACCGGAGACTCCGCGCAAGCGGAGCTCCGGCGACGCGCTGCCTATCCCTTGAGGACCTTCTCGAGGGCGCCGGGCACGAGACCGCTGGTCGACGCGATGTCGTCGGCCTCCAGCAGGACCGCGCCGGGTGGCGGCAGGACTGCGCTGCCCGGTCCGGTCGGCGCGTAGATACGGCCGGCCGAGAAGGAGATATCGGAAGCGCGCCTCCAGGCGAGGAGGATCGCGTACGGAGCGACGACTCCGTCGTAGCCCAGCCCCGCCATCGAGGCGGGATGGATCTCGAAGTGGAGGTGCGGTGCGCCGCCGTCGGCATCGCCCGTCGCTCCGACGAATCCGATCACGTCACCGGCCTTCACCTGCCGTCCCTCGACCGCAAGCTGCGAATAGGCGGAGAGATGCGCGTAGTAGAACTCGTCGCCCTGCGTATCGCGAAGCCAGAGCCGGTACCCGCCGATCCGGTTGAAGCCGATCGTGTGCAGCGTCCCATCTGCGACGGCGAGGAGCGGCGTCCCCGCCGCCGCGAAGATGTCCTCGCCATGGTGCCAGCCGCCCTGCACGTCCGGACGCGGACCACCGAAGCTGTCGCCGAACGACGCCGTCCCGTAGACGGGGAAGACGAAACCTCCCGAGGAGAGCCGAGCAGAGACCTCGGGCGCGACCCGCACTGGGCCGCCCGGCACCTCGCCGCCGACATCGGGCTCGGGCGCCCGCGGCAGGCGGGACGTCCCGGGCTCCGTAGGCCGTGGGTTCCGGTCCGTTCCCGGCTTCACCGGCGGGGTCGGCGCGCTCAGGTCCGCGACCGACGTCGCCTGCGCGCT
>DASTHN010000071.1:0-21661 GCA_035718185.1 Actinomycetota bacterium | reverse complement strand
CGCACCGTGCGAGGCCGAGTGCTCGCGCGGCGACGTCGACGCGCCGATCGCGATCCGCTCGGTCAAGCGCTTCCTCGCCGACTGGGCCGCGGAGCACCTGCCCCCGGTCGAGCCGGCCGAGGTCCGTTTCGACGAGCGGGTCGCGATCGTGGGCGCCGGTCCCTCGGGGATGACCGCGGCGCGCGACCTTGCGCTGCTCGGCTACCGCACCACGGTCTACGAGGCGAGGTCCGAGGCGGGCGGCATGCTCCGCTTCGGGATCCCCGAGTACCGCCTGCCGAGGGCTGCTCTCCAACAGGACATCGAGCGCGTGCTCGCGCTCGGGGTCGAGCTCCGGGTCAACCAAGCGGCCGGCCGGGACTTCACCGTCGACTCGCTGTTCTCCGACGGCTACGGAGCCGTGTACCTCGCCGTCGGGCTGCAGGCGGGCCGCCCCCTGCCGATCTCCGGCAACGAGGCGGGGGGCGTGCTCACGGCCGTCGACCTGCTCGGGGAGGCGACGCTCGAGCCGGTCGAGGTCGGCAAGCGCGTCGTGGTGATCGGCGGCGGCGACGTTGCGTACGACGCCGGGCGGACCGCGCTGCGCCTGGGCGCCGACGACGTCACGCTGGTCTGCATCGAGGACGAGGCATCCGTCCCCGCGTCCGACGAGGAGCGGCGGGAGGGTGCCGACGAGGGCATCGCGTTGGTCTGCTCGCGCATGCCGACCGAGATCCGGACCGACGCCGACGGTCGCGCCTGCGCGGTCGTGTTCACGGACTGCACGCTCGGCGAGGTCGACGGGCGCGGCTGGCGGCCACCCGTGCCGGTCGAGGGAACCCCCACCGAGCTGGCGTGCGACACCGTCGTGTTCGCCACCGGACAGGGGCTGGTCGAGGACTTCATCGCGGGCCTGGAGGGCGTCCGGATCGAGCGCAGCCAGATCGTCGCCGACCCCGAGACCCAGGCGACCGATCGAGCCGGCGTGTTCGCCGGTGGCGACGCCGCGGCCACTGGCCCGTGGACGTCGATCGAGGCGGTGGCCGCAGGGCGCCGCGCCGCCCGCTCGATCCACAACTACCTGCGCGGCGAGCACGTGCTCGACGTCTGGGACCGGCGCAAGCGCGAGGCCCGCCCGGACGACGCCGCCCTCGCCGCGACCCGGGTCGAGCCGCGTGAAGACGTGCCGCACCGGGACGGCGAGGCGCGCAGGCGGACCTGGGACGAGGTCTCCGCCGGCTTCACGGCGGAGCAGGCGGTCGCCGAGGCGAGGCGCTGCCTGAACTGCGCCGTCTGCTCCGAGTGCTTCGAGTGCGTCAGGGCATGCGGTCCGGGAGCGTTCCTCCACGACGAGGAGGACCGCGAACTCGAGCTCGAGGTGGGCGCCGTCGTGCTGGCGCCGGGCTTCGACGTGCACGACCCGGGGACGCGCGGCGAGTACGGCTACGGCCGGTACCCGAACGTCCTGTCGGCGTTGGAGTACGAGCGGATGCTCTCGGCGTCCGGTCCCACGCAGGGGCAGATCGGGCGACCCTCGGACGGCCGGCATCCCCGGTCGGTCGCGTTCATCCAGTGCGTCGGCTCCCGCGACCAGGAGCACGGCTACTGCTCGAGCGTCTGCTGCATGTTCGCGAACAAGCAGGCGATGCTCACGCTCGACCACGAGCCCGAGTGTGAGGCGACGGTCTTCCTCATGGACATGCGCGCTATGGGCAAGGGCGCCGACGCCTTCTTCCGGCGCGCTCGGGACATGGGCGTGCGGTTCGTCCGCTCGCGGCCCTCGTCCATCCGGGAAGACCCCCGGACCGGCGACCCGATCATCACGTGGGAGGACGCAGCCGGCGCCCTGCACACGGACCGGTTCGACCTGGTCGTGCTCTCGGTCGGCGTCGAGCCCTCGCGCGGGGCCCGGGCGACCGCCGGGGCGCTCGGCATCGCCCTCGAGCGGCACGGGTTCTGCGAGCTGCAGGAGTACGAGCCGCTCGACACCTCGCGCCCGGGGGTCTTCGTCGCCGGGCCGTTCGGCGAGCCCAAGGACATCCCCGACTCGGTCGCCGAGGCCTCGGCCGCCGCGGCCAGGGTGATGGCGGAGCTCGCCGACTCGCGCGGGACGCTGACGGCCGAGACGCGGTACCCGCCCGAGCGACCCGTCGAGGACGAGGACCCGCGTGTCGGGGTCTTCGTCTGCCACTGCGGCTCCAACATCGCCAGCGTGATCGACGTCGAGGACGCGGCCGACTACGCCAGGGGTCTCCGCGGCGTCGTGTGCGCGAGGGACACGATGTACGCGTGCTCCTCGGACTCGCTGGCGCTGATCAAGGAGCAGGTGCGGGAGCACGGCCTCAACCGCGTGGTGGTCGCGAGCTGCACGCCGCGCACGCACGAGCCGATCTTCCAGGACACCCTGCGCGAGGCCGGCCTGAACCCGTTCCTGTTCGAGATGGCCAACATCCGCGACCAGGCGTCGTGGGTCCACCGCGACGAGCCCGAGCGGGCGACGGCGAAGGCGAAGGACCTGATCCGCATGAGCGTGGCGCGAGCGCGCGAGCTCGAACCGCTGCCCATGTCCGACGTGCCGATCACCCACGCGGCCGTGGTCGTGGGCGGCGGCGTCGCCGGCATGACGTCCGCGGTCGCCCTGGGCGAGATGGGCCACCAGGTGCACCTCGTCGAGCGCACCGGCCGACTGGGGGGGTATGCGCTCCAGCTCGACCGGACGATCGACGGCGGCGATCCCGTAGCCCTCGCCGCCGAGCTCGCTCGCCGCGTGACCGCGAACCCGAACGTCACGGTGCACCTGCGTTCGGAGCTGACCGGCGTCCACGGGTTCGTCGGGAACTTCTCGAGCGTGATCGAGGACGACCACGGTGACCGGACGACCGTCGAGCACGGGGTCGTGATCGTCGCCACCGGCGCGAGGGAAGGGCGCCCCGAGGTCTTCGGCCTGGGTGCGAGCCCCAGGATCGTCACCGGCATGGACCTGGAGCGGATGCTCGCCGAGCGGGGCCCGATGCTCCGGGACGCCGGCGCGGTCGGCTTCCTCCTGTGCGCGGGCTCGCTCGACGAGGGCATTCCGTACTGCTCGCAGACCTGCTGCGGGCAGAGCATCAAGAACGCGATCCGACTCAAGGAGCAGGACCCCGACCGGCCCGTCTACGTCTGGTTCAAGGAGATCCGGACCGCCGGCCTTGCCGAGGAGCACTACACGCGCGCCCGGGAGATGGGCGTGGTCTTCACGCGCTACGAGGACGGCGACCCGCCCGCGGTGAGCGAGGATGGGTCCCTACGGGTCGAGTTCCTCGACCCGTCCCTGCACCGACGGATCCGGGTGGCGCTCGACCTGCTCGTGCTCGCGACCCCGACGGTGCCGAACGAGGGGAGCGCGGACCTCGCGAAGATGCTCAGGGTACCGGTCACGCCCGATGGGTTCTTCCTCGAGGCGCATGTGAAGCTCCGTCCGGTCGACTTCGCGAGCGAGGGGATCTTCCTGTGCGGCTCGGCCCACCACCCGAAGGACATCGGCCGATCGATCTCCCAGGCGTACGCGGCCGCCGGTCGGGCCGCGGCGATCCTGGCCAAGCCGGCGCTCGAGGCGGGCGGCGTGGTCGCCGAGGTGGATCAGGAGAGATGCGCCGCCTGTCTCACGTGCGTGCGGATCTGCCCCTACGGCGTGCCGGTCATCGATCCCGCCACGAAGAAGGCCACGATCGAGGCGGCCGCGTGCCAGGGCTGCGGCATCTGCGCCGGCGAGTGCCCGGCGAAGGCGATCGAGCTGCACCACTACACCGACGCGCAGATCCTCGCCAAGGAGGAGGCGCTCACGATGGAGCTGGTCTGAGATGACCTTCGAGCCCGAGATCATCGTCTTCGCCTGCCACTACTGCGCGTACGCCGCCGCCGACCTGGCCGGGAGCATGCGGCTGCAGTACCCATCCAACGTCCGGATGATCAAGCTGCCCTGCACCGGCAAGCTCGAGGTGATCCACGTGCTGAAGGCGATCGAGGCCGGTGCCGACGGCGTGTACGCGGCCGGCTGCCTCGAGGGCCAGTGCCACTACCTCGAGGGCAACCTGTGGGCGCGCAAGCGCATCGCGCACGCCAAGAGGCTGCTCGCGGAGGTGGGCGTCGACCCGGAGCGCGTCGACATGTTCACGATGTCCTCGGCCATGGGCCCGGAGTTCGCCCAGACCGCCCGCGACTTCACCGAGCGCATCCGCCGTCTCGGTCCAGTTCCCGTGCGCCCGCGCGACGGGTTCGAGCCGGCCGAAGCCGTGCAGGAGGGAGCCCAGACATGATCACCGCCGATCGCAAGCCCTTCGACGAGATCTACGCGATGACCGAGGGGCACGACAGGGTCCTGGTCGCCGGGTGCGACACGTGCGTCGCGATCTGCATGACGGGAGGCGAGAAGGAGGCCGAGATCCTCGCCTCCGAGATCGCGATCAAGGCCAAACAGGAGGGCCGTGAGCTCACCGTCGAGCACACGGCCGCCATCCGGCAGTGCGAGTGGGAGTACCTGGACACGATCGCCGACACGGTCGGCGGGTTCCCGCTCGTGCTCAGCATGGGGTGCGGGATCGGCATCCAGGCCATGGCCGAGCGGTTCGCGCCGAAGCTGGTGATGCCGGCCGTGAACACGAACATGCTCGGCCTGCCGCAGGAGCATGCGGTCTGGCTCGAGCGCTGCATCGCCTGCGGCGACTGCGTGCTCGGGCTCACCGCCGGCGTCTGCCCCGTGGTGCGCTGCGCGAAGAGTCTCATGAACGGCCCCTGCGGCGGCGCGCACGACGACGGTCTCTGCGAGGTCGTCGGCAAGGACGGAGAGCCGATCGAGTGCGCCTGGGTGCTGATCTGGGAGCGCCTGAAGGCGCAGGACCGCGAGGAGCTGATGTTCGCCTACCGCCCGCCGAAGGACTGGAGCTCCAGCAGCTCGGGTGGGCCGCGGAAGATGGTGCGAGAGGACGCCATGCCGGTATGAGCACGATCACGCTGAAGGCCGGGAGCAACCTCGAGAAGGTGCTGACCTCGGGCGCGTTCGCCGTCACGGCCGAGTGCGGCCCGCCGAAGAACGCCGACGGCACGGTGATCCAGGACAAGGTCGAGATCCTCAGGGGCTCCGTCGACGCGGTCAACGTCACCGACAACCAGACCGCCGTCGTGCGGGCGTGCTCACTCGCGGCGGCATACACCGCGCAGGTCGCCGGCGTCGAGGCGGTCATGCAGATGACGTGCCGCGACCGCAACCGGCTCGCGATGCAGGCCGACATCCTGGGCGCCTCGATGCTCGGCATCCGCAACGTCCTGTGCCTGACCGGCGACCACATCAGCTTCGGGAACCACCCGCAGGCCAGGGGGGTCCACGACCTGGACTCGATGGGGCTGATCCGCATGTACCGGGACCTGCGCGACGAGCGGCGGTTCCAGTGCGGTGAGGAGATGGACGGCGCGCTTCCCCTCTACATCGGGTGCGCCGAGAACCCGTTCGCGGAGCCGCTCGAGTTCCGTGCCCGGCGTCTGGAGCAGAAGGTCCTGGCCGGGGCCGACTTCGTGCAGACGCAGTCGATCTTCAACATCCCGCGGTTCGAGCGGTGGATGGAGGAGGTTCGGGCCCTTGGACTCCACCGAGAGGTCAAGATCCTTGCCGGGGTCACGCCGATCAAGAGCGCCGGGATGGCGAACCACATGCGAACGTCCGTGCCCGGGATGGACGTGCCGACCGAGCTCGTCGACCGGATCGCCGCGAGGGAGAAGGGGGAGCCGCAACGCGCCGAGGGCACCGCGCTCGCGGTCGAGACGATCCGTCGGCTGGCCGAGGTGGAGGGTGTCGCCGGGGTGCACATCATGGCCATCGAGTGGGAGTCCGCCGTCCCCCGGATCGTCGAGGCCGCCGGCCTCCTGCCTCGACCGGCGTTCACGTGATGGAGGAGGGGCGTGAGGGGATGGGGGAGACGGTGACCGGAGCGCCGTCGGGCGCCCTCGCCGCACGCGTCCGCGCGGGGTCGGGCGAGAACGTGTACGCCTGCTACCAGTGCTCGAGGTGCTCCACAGGCTGTCCGGTCGCTGCGTTCGCCGACGTCCACCCGGCGCAGGTGATCCGCGCCGTGCAGCTCGGTGACGAGGCGATGTCGCTCGACAGCCGGTTCATCTGGCTCTGCACGGGCTGCGAGACCTGCACCTCGCGCTGCCCCGTGGGCGTCGACGTCGCGTCCGTAGTGGAGGAGTTGCGGATCATCGCCCGGGAGGAGGGCCGCGTGCGGAGGGACATGCCGTTCGCACGGATGCTCGACCTCAACTATCGATCGTTCCGGCGCTGGGGTCGCCTCTACGAGATCGAGCTCGTGATGCTCGACCTCCTCGGGCGACCCAGGGCGGCGCTCGATGCGATGCGGCTCGGAGTCAGGATGCTGGCCAAGGGGAAGGTCCGCCCTCTGCCGGGCATCGGCGACCGCGGACAGATGCGACGCATGTCCCGGGCCGCCGAGCGGATCGAGGCCCGCCGCCACGCCGAGGCGAAGCTCGCCGCGGTCGGGACCGACCCGGGCCCGGGCGTGCGATCTGCGGAGCCGGAGGGGGCGTCGTGAGCACGCTCGCGTACTACCCCGGGTGCTCGCTCCACAGCACCGCCAAGGAGATGGACACCTCGTTCGCCGCGACGATGGCCTCACTCGGCGTCGACCTTGCCGAGATCCCCGGCTGGCAGTGCTGCGGCAACTCCGCGGGCCGCTCCGTCAACCGACTGCTGGCGGCCGCCCTGCCGGCGGGCGAGCTCGTCAAGGTCCGGGACGACATGCGACTCGGGTCCGTCGCGGTGCCGTGCGCCGCGTGCTTCAACCGCTTCCAAGGGGCGAACCACGCGGTGGGAGACCCGGCCACGGCCGCGGACATCGCGGAGGTGGTCGGACGTCCGTATGAAGGCGGCGTCAAGGTCCTCAACCTGGTCGACGTCTACCACGACCACGTCGGCCTGGGGGCGCTCCGGTCGAGGGTGGTGAGGCCGTTCCGAGGGCTCAGGGTCGCCTGCTACTACGGCTGCCTGCTGACCCGCCCGCCGAGAGTGACGCTGGCGGAGGATCCGGAGTACCCCGCGCACATGGACGACGTCGTGCGGACGATCGGCTGCACCCCCCTCGACTGGGACTCGAAGACCGACTGCTGCGGCGCCGGCCTGGCGCTCTGCGAGCAGGACGTCGTCGACACGCTCATCGGGCGGATCGTCGCGAACGCCCGCGAGCGCGGCGCCGAGGCGATCGTCTGCGCCTGCCCGCTGTGTCAGATCAACCTGGACGGCAGGCAACGCGAGATCCGACGGAAGGACCCTGCGTGGGAGGAGATGCCGATCCTCTTCCTCTCGCAGATGGTGGGCTGGGCGCTCGGCGTGCGCGACGACCGACTCGGTCTGAAGCGGGCGATGGTCGACGCGACGAGGGTACTCGCCGACGACACCTAGGCCCGCCAGAGGCTCTCGTCGACGACGCGGTCACTCGAGCCGGAGGTCGGGGAGGATCCGCTTCAGCCACCTCGGCAGCCACCAGTTGGCCGAGCCTCCCGCGACCTTCATGACCGCCGGGACCACCAGGAGTCGGATCAGCGTGGCGTCGAGGACGACCGCCACCGCCAGCGCGAAGCCGAACTCCTTCAGCTCGAGCACATCTGCCACGATGAAGCAGCCGAACACGGCGGCCATGATCGCGGCCGCGGCCGTGATCACCCGCGCCGTGTGCGCCACCCCGGCCACCACCGCCTGGTCGTTGTCGTGCGTACGCAGCCACTCCTCCTGCATGCGGCCGACGAGGAAGACCTCGTAGTCCATCGACAATCCGAACAGGAGCGCGAAGACCATGATGGGGAGGAATGTCTGGATGAACCCCACGCTCGTGAAGTTGAACACGCCCTCGAGATGGCCATCCGCGAACACCCACGTCGTCAGGCCGAAGGCGGCGAACGTGGCGAGCAGGTTCATGAGCACGGCCTTGACCGGGATGAGCAGGCTGCGGAAGACGAGCAACAGGTAGACGAAGGACAGCCCCAACACGATCGCCATGACCAGGGGCAGCTTGCTGAGCGTCTCCACGCCGAGGTCCTCGAACTGGGCCGTCTCTCCTCCGACCAGCATCTGCGGGCCGGCGGACGCCTCGTACGAGGGGATGATGTCGTCGCGAAGGTCGCGCACCAGCTCCGTCGCTTCGGTGGAATCGATCGGCGCCTTCGTGACGACCGTGATGATGGTTCGGTTGGACCCGTCGTCGACGTTGACGGTCTGAGCCAGGTACGACGATGCGGTCGGGTCCTGCTGCAGGAGCTCCATCCCCTTCGGGGATACCTCGCCCACCGTCTCCTCGAGCAGCGTCGAGACGGAGTAGATGCCGGCCACACGCGGATCCTCCGCGAGTGCGTTGGTGAGTCCCTGGATGTCGGTCAGATCGTCCCCGCTCAGGGCTCCGGAGCCCTCATGGGTCGCGAGGATCTGGACCGGGGAGAGCAGGCCGGGGCTGAACTTGTCGAGGAGGATGATCTCGGCCTTCCCCGTGGCCGTGTCGCTGATCGCGGCCAGTCCCAGGTCGATGCCCAGCTCCATGCTGAACATGGGCAGGGCGAACAGGACGAGGAGCGCGACGGCGGGGAGCGCGAGCCACGGGTGCCGGAGGACGGTGCGCGCCCACCTGGCCCAGCCGCCTGTCTCGACGGACCCATCCTCGGCGTCCGTCGCGGGCTGCCACCGCTCGGGCAACGACAGCTTGTCGACGCCGTGGCCGAGCGCCGCCAACAGGGCCGGCAGCATCGTCCACGCGGTGATCAGCGTGCACACCACCACCAACACGGCGCCGAGCGCCATCCCGATGAAGAGCGGGGACTTGACCACGAACAGCGAGAACAGCGAGATCATCACGATCGTGCCGGAGAACAGGATCGTCCGGCCGCTGGTGCGCATCGCGACGCCGACCGCCGTCACCACCGGCTCGGCGGCACCCCTGGCATGCGCCCGGAAGAGCTCCTCGCGGTACCGGCTCAGGATGAACAGCGAGTAGTCGATCGAGATACCGACCCCGATCATCGTGACGATGGAGAGCAGGAACGAGTCCATCGGTCTCCACGTGATGAGCAGCGAGAGGACCCCGAAGGTGAACATGAGGCTGCAGAGCGCCGTGATGAGCGGGATGAGGCCGGCGACGACGGCGCCCAGCGCGATGACCAGGACGATGAGCGCGATCGGGATGCCGATCGATTCGGCGCGCTCCACATCGGCGTTCTCGACCTCGGTCAGGTCGTTCGCCGACTGCGAGTACCCCGTCAGATACGCCTCGACCGGCGCCGAGCCCAGGGCCGAGGCGACGACGTCCTGGAGCGCCGCCGATCGATCGGCCCGCTGCCGATCGTCACCGTTCAGCCCCAGCGACGCGAAGGCGGAGCGTTCGTCCTCAGAGATCTGACCCTGCGCGCCGACATCGGTCGGGCTGACCACCGCGACGACGCCGGGCTCGGCCTTCACGGCCTCGATCACACGGTCGATCGCGCTTCGGTACTCGCGATCGGCGACCTTCAGCGTCTCCGAGTCGAAGACGATCACGTCCTGCTCCACCCCGGCAGCGGAGAAGTCCGCCTCGATCAGATCAGCGACCTGCGCGGAGTCGGAGCCGGTCACGCTGTAGTCGGGTGCGGAGAGGTTGTCCATCAGGTGCGGATAGACGAGCACTGCCCCGACCAGCAACATGATCCAGACGCCCAGCACCCACCACCGGTGCCGAGCGACCCAGGTACCCCACCGCACCGAGAGCGAGGGCCGAGGACGGCGAAGCTCCTTCTCGTCCATCGGCTCGCTGGGAAGCGCACCGGCCGATCCCACCGCTCGACGATCGTGGTCCACGCTTGGATGCCGCGCCATGGCGCGCCCCCTCTCTCCATGCGAACGCGAGGCCCGTCGTGGGCCGAGCGAACAGCTCGAGCCTCCCGCCCGGCGGGGCCGTTGCGCTAGGCCCGAAGGGCCTTCCGAGGCCTGGGTCCCACGGCTCGACGCTCTCGGGTCCGCGTCCGGGCTCCGGCGAGACCGTGGTTGCGTGCGAGAGCGACCGAGGCGGCGCTACGCGCCCGCGATCGGGTAGGTGCCGAACTCCTCGACGGCGTCGACCATCGCCAGCACGTTCTCCGCGGGCACGTCGTTCATCACGGTATGGACCGAGCTCATCATGTAGCCGCCGCCGGGCGCGAGGATCCCGATCACCCGCCGAACCTCGTCGCGGACCTCGTCCGGCGTCCCGTGCGGGAGGATCCGCTGCGTGTCGATCCCGCCGCAGAACGTGAGGACGTCGCCCCAGCGCGCCTTGAGCTCGGACAGGTTCGCCATCTTCCCCGCCGAGGTCTGGATCGGGTTCAGGACGTCGATCCCGATCTCGACGAGGTCGTCGATCAGCGGGAACACGTCGCCGTCGGTGTGGAAGAAGATCCTCGCCTGGGTGTGTTCGCGGATGAACCGGAGATAGTCGGCGTGGACCGGCTTCAGGATCGACCGGTACATCGCCGGCGACATGAGCAGGCTCTCCTGGGTCCCGAGGTCGTCGCCGACCTTGACGATGTCCACGTCGTCGCCGAGGGCCTCCAGGAAGTGACCCATCAGCGTCTTGCAGAGCCCCTCGATCCTCCACAGGAGCGCCTCGGCGAACGCGGGGCGCATCGCGAGGTTCATCAGGAACGTCTCCATCCCCTGCATCGCGAAGGCGCGCTCGAGCGGGAACAGCAGCCACGGCGTGGCCATGATCGCGTAGCGGTCCTCGGCGGCCAGCCGCGCGGCCTCGCCGGCGACGTGGGCGACGCGGGTCGGGTCGTCCATGTCGGGCCACGGGTAGTCCTCGATCTCCTGGATCGTGGTGGCGTCCTTCATCGGGCACACCGACGGGTACCAGTCGTCCGGGCCGATCTCGGTAGCGCCCGAGCCCCACGAGTTGATGTAGTCGTCGTGCGGCGGACGGGCGGCGTTCCTCTCGAGCACCCGATCCGGTTCCAGGTCCAGGACGCCCCGGACGTCCGAGTGCAGGCGGACCATCGTCTCCCCGTCGATCTCGGCGGTCCCGAGCTCCGGCCATCGGTAGAGCCAGGCGTCGGGCGCCTCGACCCCGAGCAGCCGCTTGAGCTCCCGGTACGGCTTCATCTTGATCCCCGTGGCGTTGCTGACCCCGAGCACGATCGGCACGCGATCGGGCTCCTCGTGGCGCATCGCCGCCAGCACGCGCTCCCGCGACGTCATCGTCATGTCGGCCCTCCTTCGTGCCGAAGACTAGAGCGGCGCTTCCGGCCTCGTGCGGGCCGTACGTAGAAGCGCGTACGGGACCTCGGGGGAACGCGGAATACCCCCCGTGCGTGCCTGGAATTAGCGTTGGCATCGCAGCCAGTACCACTCCGATGGCTGCGGCGAAGCGTCGGAAGGAGGGAAGAGATGATCTCCACGCTTCAGGCGGGTCTCGCCTACCTGCTCGCGCGCGTCCGGCGCGAGGACGGGGCGGTGGCCACGGAGTACGGGCTCCTGCTGTTCCTGGTGGCTCTCGCGATCATCGCGGCGGTCACGGCACTCGGCATGGCGCTGTTCGGCGTCTTCAACGACGGCGCGTCGGAGCTCGGTGGCGTCACCGGGTAGCAGACTCTCCACGCACCTCTCCCACACGGACGTAGTGCTGGTCGGTCGATCTAAACGGGACGTATCCCGGACGGGTCCCGACCAGCACCGTTCTCCAGATCCGTCGATCGGGAACCGACGTACTCCGCTCGCTCCCAAGCTCGACGGACCCGAGTAGCTCGGCTGGCGGGTCGCTACTCGCCGAAGAGGATGAACGCCTCGACGACGTCGCTGCGCCCGTGGTCGGCGATGCGGAACCGGAACAGCCACGGCTCCGTCTGGTCGGCGTCGTCACGGACCGAGCGGAACGACCACCGCATCCTGCCCGTGTCGCTGATCGGAACCGTGACGCCGCGGCGCCAGCGCTCGGCGCCTGGCCGCAGGAACAGGACGTTGGCCTCCAGGTGCCGGTGGGGCGGATCCACCGTCGCCCGAAGGAACACGCGGTCACCGTACAGGTAGGTCGCGGTGTCGCCGCAGGGACCGCCGTGCCGCCGGTACGCGGCGCACGAGTCGAAGCTCCGCGCCTCGTGGCCGAGGGCCGGCGTCGCGAGGACGAGCGTCGAGCCGACCACCGCGAGCGCGACCGTCGCCAGGCCGAGCCAGCTCCTGCTCCGGGTCGTGGACATCGGACCTCCCCTCCCGGTCGTGATCATCGCGACCATTCAAACGCGTTGCGCCGAAGGGCGCCACCCGCGTGGTTTCACTCGCGCAGCAGCCCGTGCTCCATCGCGAACATCGCGGCGCCCGCGCGCGTCGAGACACCGATCTTCGCGTAGATGTGCTGCACGTGGTGTTCGGCGGTCCTGGTCGAGATCACGAGCGCATCCGCGATCGCGCGGTTGGACATCCCGTGGGTGAGCAGCCGGATCACGTCCACCTCACGATCCGACAGTCCGGCCGGCCACAGCTCGCGCCTCGACGGTGGCCGGTGGCCGGCGACCTCGATCACGGCCCGGGCGCACTCGGGATCCAGCCGCCCCGCGCGCACCTCCGAGAGCAGGGTCTCGGACGCGCGCGCCGGCTCGAGCGCGGGGCGATGCGGCCGGTCCTGGGTCATCGCCTGATAGGCGTCGGCGGCGGCCAGCAGCCGCGCCTCGAGAGGGACCTCCTTCGCCAAGGCCCCCCGGTGGTAGCCGGTGCCGTCGCGGCGTTCGTGGTGCATACCGGCGATGCGCGCGAGCGGCCGGAGCGCGACCGAACGCGAGAGGATCCGCTCGGTGTGATACGGGTGCAGGCGGACCTGTTCCCACTCCGAGGTGCTGAGCGCTCCGGCCTTCTCCCAGACGGCGGCGGCGACCGACGTCCGTCCGAGGTCGTGCAGGAGGGCGGCCAGCCACACGGCGCGGGGGTCGTCCATCGAGAGGCGTTCGGCCGCGGCCACCGAGAGCTCGGCGACCGCGGACGAGTGACCCATCGTGTACGGCGTGGTCAGGTCGACCGCGTCGGCGAACGCCTCGGCGACCGCGTCCAGTCGGTCGGGCGAGATCGTGCGTACGGGCTCGGGCTCCGCGGCGAGCACGAGCGTCCACGGGTCCTCCGAATCCAGACGCTCGAGCGTCCCGGGTCCGACGGCCTCGAACGCCTCGACGACGGCCGGGTCGAACCACCCGCCCGCGCGTCGCCGCGCCGTGGCGAGTGCCTCGTCCGCCCCGCCGCGACGGTGGCTGATGATGGCCTGGGTCGCCGGTTCGGCGATACGCGCCGGCAGCGGGATGTCCTCGCCGCGCAGACCCTCGGGGCCTCCCCTCCCGTCCCACCGCTCGGTGTTGTGGAACAGCGCCCGCCCGACCGCGTCGCCGAGCCCGAGCCGCCGAGACATCAGTGCCGCGACCTCGCAGACGGCTCGGACGATCGAGGCCTCGGCTTCCTTGCCGGTCGAGATCGCCCTCGCCAGGTATCGCGGCCGCGCCAGACCCGCTCCGCGGCCAACCGTGCGGAGCAGCTCGGCGCTCTCGCGCCTGCTCGCCACGTCCGTGCGTTCGGCGATCTGGCGCATCCGGTACGCCTCGGGGCCGAAGAGCCCGAACTCCTCGTGCGTCGTCGCTGTGCACCCCAGATGCTTGAGGAGCGTCGCGAAGTAGACGTCCCGCACCTCGTCGTCCGGGACCCCCATCTTCCGTGCGATCTCGACGGCCACGACGGTGGCACGGACGGCCTTCTCGGGCTCCTGTCCCATCGCGAGATCGGTCGTGATCGACAGCGCGGCCAGCAGTTCGGCGAGTCGGACGTCTTCGTTCACGCGCGGATCCTCCCGTCTCGGGGCACAGGATGACAGCCCGGCGGTGCGAGGGCCAAGGGCGAGATGGGCAGACCTACCGATGTCGCAGACGTTGCCGAGCCGGCACGATCGACCTCGACGGACGATCGAGGAGGCCGAGAGATGATCCGCGACCTGGGGCTGCGGGGAGGGGGCGGGGGGCGGTCGGGCACCGCCGCACGCACGAGGGCCGAGCCCACGCTGCTCACGCCGGTCTTCGTCCGGGTGGCGATCGCCGAGCTCGCGTACTTCACGGCCGACGGAGTCCTCGTGCCGGTGCTCCCGCGCTACGTGACAGGGCAGCTCGGGGCCGGGAACGTCGCCGTCGGGGTGGTGATCGGGGCGTTCAGCCTGTCGGCGTTCTTCCTGCGCCCATGGGCCGGCCGTGCGGCCGACCGGCGCGGCCGGCGTGCACTGATGGTCGCCGGTGCCTCGCTGTTCGCGATCTCGGTGCTCGGGTACCTCGTCTCGACGTCCGTCTCCGTGTTGGCTGCCCTGCGCCTGCTGACCGGGGCGGGCGAGGCACTGTTCTTCGTCGGGGCCGTGAGCGCGAACATGGACCTCGCTCCGCCCGAGCGCCGCGGTGAGGCGATGAGCTTCGCGTCGCTCTCGCTCTACGTCGGGCTCGGAGCCGGGCCTCTCATCGGCGAGGCGGTCGTGGCCTCCGGCGGGTTCGCCGCTGCGTGGCTCGTCTCGATCGCGCTCGGGCTCGTCGCCGTCGGACTGTCCCTGCGGCTCCCGCCCATGCGCCCGCTACCGAGCGAGGGCGCCACTGCGCCGCATCGTCTGGTGCATCCGGCCGGCCTGCTCCCCGGGGTCGTCCTCTTCGCGGCGATCTGGGGGATGGGCGGGTTCCTTGCCTTCGTCCCGCTGTACGTCGCCGACGTGGGGATGTCTGGCGCGGGCGCCGTGCTCGGGCTGTTCGCCGGGACCGTGGTGGCGATCCGGAGCCTCGGCGCTCGGATCCCCGATCGGTTCGGGGCGGCCGCGACGACCCGCGTCTCGCTGGCGCTCGTCACGGCGGGCCTCGCGGTCATCGGGCTGTGGCGCACGCCGGGCGGCCTCCTGGCCGGGACCGTTGTGCTGGGCGTCGGTGTCGCCTTGTTCACACCGGCGGTCTTCGCGCTCGCGGTCGAAGGTGTCGCGGCAGACGAGCGGGGATCCGTCATGGGCACGACGAGCGCGTTCCTCGACCTCGCGTTCGGGCTCGGGCCCGCGTCGCTCGGCTTCGTCGCCGCCGGGGTCGGCAGGGGCGGGACCTTCCTGGTCGGCGCGGCGGTCGCGGCCGCCGGGTTCGCGTTGGTGCTCGTCACGCGCCTGGGGGGCCGAAGCGAGCGAACCCCGCCTGGTGTCGGTGCACGGTGATGGTGGCCTCACCCAGCATCTCGACCTTGCGACGGAGCTGCTCGAGCAGCTCGTCGCTCGGTTCGCCGTAGACGTCCATCGCGCGAAGCGTCAGGAGATCGGCGAACCCGGGGAACGCGTCGGCGGCGATCCGCATGTGGAGCTCCATCGATGCCGAGTCGGGGTGCACCTGCACGACCGTCATGCGGGTCCCCTCCGCGTCGAAGTACACGTCGTACGACACGGGTCGGGGCTCGTTCGCCTCGACGAACCGCGCGAGCTCACCGACGGCCGTCCGGAGCTCGACGAGCTTCCCGGGACGGATGTTCGACACGTCGACGAGGGTGAGGTGCTCGGACATGCGGGTCCCTCCCTTCGGACCGGCAGGCCCGGTCAGCGTACGGTCGCCGAGCGCCACGGGCAAGAGGATCGGGTGGGGGCCGCTCGGGACGCGATCGAGCGGTACGGTGTGCGGCGGTGGATGACCGCCCGTACCTCGTCCTGACGCCGGAGGACCACGCGGTGCTCGGAGAGCGAGAGTTCGGCATGCCCGGCCTCGAGGCGATCGAGTCGATCGGACCGTTCGTCGGGATCGAGGCCTCGGGCCCGCTGATCACCGTGCACGACTCGACCGTGCGGGCGGGGCTCGGCATCGGGCACCACCCGCACCGGTACAACGAGCGCCTCTTCTACATCGAGCGCGGGGAGCTGGATCACGACGATGCGCTGAACGGGATCACCGGGCACATGGACGCCGGAGACGTCGGGCAGTTCACGGAGGGCCGGCGTGGGATGGTCCACTCCGAGTGGAACCATGGCGCCGTGGATACGCGCGCGTACATCCTCGTCTACGTGACGGATCCGATCCCCGAGCGGACCGGGTTCGGGGTCCTGCGCGACGCGGAGGCGCCTCGGCACGAGGAGGCGATCGGGGTTCGGACGAAGGAGCTGGTCGGCCCCGGCTCGCCGATGCGCCCGAACGGCGACGTGCGGCTGTTCACCGACTCGCGCCTGGATGAAGCCGCCGAGCTGACGCTCGACCTCGCGGCGGGCGAGGGCGGGCTGGCGAGCGTCCGGGAGGGGCTCGCGGGCACCGCCGACGGGTCCGAGCTCGGCCCCGGCACCACCGTGATCGTGCCGCCCGATGACTCGGCGCGGACGGTCCGGCTGCGCGCCGTCGCGCCCTGCAGGATCGTGCGGGTGGTGCACGGGGCGGGACTCGGCTTCGTGCGCAGACCTCGTCCCCGATGACGACGGGGTAGGCGATGCCGGGTCCCCGCCTCCGGAGGTAACGTTTCCCGGAAGGGAGTCCCCCGATCGAGGAAGGATGATCGCGCCATGAACGTGGACGTCCTGGAGAAGACCGCGCTCGAGATGGTCGCACCCGGCCGAGGCATCCTCGCCGCCGACGAGAGCAGCGGGACGATCAAGAAGCGCTTCGACTCGATCGGCGTCGAGTCCACCGAGGACCGCCGGCGCGCGTACCGACAGATGCTGTTCACCACGTCCGGCATCGGGGAGCACATCAGCGGCGCGATCCTGTTCGACGAGACGATCCGTCAATCCGCCGACGACGGCCGGACGCTCGTCCAGGTCCTCGTCGAGGCCGGGGTGATCCCCGGCATCAAGGTCGACACCGGGGCGAAGCCGCTCGCCCTGTTCGCCGGCGAGACCGTGACGGAGGGTCTCGACGGGCTCCGCGAGCGCCTCACCGAGTACCGGGAGCTCGGCGCCCGCTTCGCGAAGTGGCGCTCGACGATCGTCATCGGCGAGGGTCTCCCCACGCCGTTCGCGCTCCAGTCGAACGCGCACGCGAACGCCCGGTACGCGGCCCTCTGCCAGGAGGCCGACCTGGTTCCGATGGTCGAGCCCGAGGTCCTCATGGACGGCGACCACACGATCCAGCGATGTGAGGAGGTGACCGCCGAGACCCTCCGCGTGTTCTTCGCGGCGTTGGAGGACCACCGCGTCCACCTGCCCGGCACGATCCTGAAGACGAACATGGTGCTCTCGGGGAGCGCGGGGACCGACCGCGCCGGCGTCCAGGAGGTCGCCGAGGCGACCGTCCGGTGCCTGAAGGCCACCGTCCCCGAGCAGGTACCCGGTATCGCGTTCCTGTCGGGCGGACAGGGGGACGTCGAGGCCACCGCGCACCTGGACGCTATGAACAAGATGGGGCCGTTCCCGTGGGAGCTCTCGTTCTCGTACGGCCGGGCGCTCCAGGCTCCGCCCCTGAAGGCCTGGGGCGGGGACGACGCGAACGTGGAGGCAGGCCAGCGGGCGCTCGCGCACCGCGCGCGGATGAACGGGCTCGCGCGGTCCGGGTCCTGGTCGGAGGAGACCGAGGCCACCGCCTGAGCCCACGGCGAGCAACGCCGGGCGCCCCGGAGGTCGGGGGTCGGGCGACCCGTCAACCGTCGGCGACGTGCGCGAGCATGGGGCGAGGACGTCGACGGAAGGGACACCCGCGATGACGATCGTCCTGGATGGCTCCTCCCTCACGATCGAGCGGCTCGTGCAGGTCGCGCGCGACCGCGAACCGGTCGAGCTCGACCCCGCAGCGCTCGAGCGCATCCGCGCGTGCCGGGCGATGCTCGAGGACAAGCTCGCCGCGCGCGAGGTGATGTACGGGACGAACACCGGCATCGGCGAGTTCTCGGAGATCGTGCTCTCGGACGAGCAGGTCGAGCGCTTCCAGCGCTTCCTCGTCTACAACCACGCCGCCGGCATCGGCGAACCGCTGCCGGAGGACGTGGTACGGGCGGCGATCGCCGGCCGGATCAACGTGCACGCCCACGGCAATTCCGGCTCGCGCCCAGAGATCACGCAGACGTTCGTCGAGATGCTGAACCGAGGCCTCACGCCGGTCGTGGCCGAGCGGGGCTCGGTCGGCGCGAGCGGCGACCTAGCGCCGATGGCCCAGATCGCCGAGCTCCTGATGGGAGAGGGCGAGGCGTTCCTGGGCGGCGAGCGGCTGCCGGGGGCGGAGGCGATGGCTCGGGCGGGCATCGCGGTGCCCGGCCTGCAGGCGCGCGACGGGCTGGCGGCGATCAACGGGTCGAACGTCCTCACCGCGATGAGCGCCCTCCAGGTCTTCGACGTCGACCGGCTGCTTCGGCACGCCGAGATCGCGTGCGCGATGTCGCTCGAGGCGCTCCTGGCCAACCTCAAGCCCTACGACGCGCGCGTGCACGAGCTGCGGGGCTTCCCGGGCGCGATCCGGAGCGCCCGGTCGATCCTGCGGTGCATCGAGGACAGCGACCTGCGGTCCGGCACGATCAAGACGAAGGTGCAGGACGCGTACTCGATGCGCTCGTCCCCGCAGGTGATCGGGGCGGCCCACGACGCGCTCGCGTTCGCGCGGAGCCAGGTCGAGATCGAGCTGAACGGGGTCGGCGACAACCCGCTGTTCCTGCCCGAGGCGAACCTGACGCTCACCGGCGCGAACTTCCAGGGGACGCCGGTGAGCCTGCCGATGGAGCTCGTGGGCCAGGCCGTCACGACCGTCTGCGTCCTGGCCGAGCGCCGGATGAACCGGCTCACCAACCCCGCGCTCAGCCAGGGGCTGCCGGACTTCCTCACGCCCGATCCCGGCTTCTACTCGGGTCTCATGCTCAGCCAGTACACGGCGGACACCCTCATCGTCGAGCAGCGGATCCTCTCGGCCCCCGCGAGCACGATGTCGATCCCGGCCGCGGCCGACCAGGAGGACTTCGTCTCGATGGGCATGAACACGGCGCTGAAGAACCGACGGATCCTCGAGAACGCGTACGCGGTGATCGGCATCGAGCTGATGGCCGCCGCCCAGGCCCTCGACTTCCGGGGGTTCACGCCCGGCCGCGGCGTCCGCGCCGCGCACGAGGTGATCCGCCGGCACGTCCAGCACTTGGATCAGGATCGACCGCTGTACCCCGACCACGACCGGATGGCCGCCCTCGTGGCCTCGGGCGAGGTCCTCGACGAGGTCGAGTCCGAGGTCGGCCCGCTCGCGTGAGGCGCCGTCGACCGGGGGCTAGGGGGCGATCCCGAGCCCGATCCCGGCCAGCACCGCGAAGGCGGTCGAGATCGCGGTCTCCAGGTATCCGATCCGCTTGATCGGAGGTCTCGCCTCGGGGCGGACGATCGCGACCGCCACCTTCGTCGCGCCGGGGACGAACGCGATCGGGACGAGCGGGTGGACCACGCCGGCGACCGCGAGCACGACGGCACCCGCCAGTGCCGCCGCCTGCCACACGAGCGCCACCCACCCACCGCGGATGCGTTCGGTGGGTGTCATCGTCGCGAACCGACGCCGCCGGACCCGTTCGCGGACGTAGGGCACGGTGCCCGCGAACCCGAGGAAGGCCGTCGGCGCCGAGAGCGGCCAACGGTCCGTCGCCCCCGCGATGAGCAGCCAGGAGAGCGGTGCCAGCAACGCGATGCTCGCGATCGCCGAGAGCTGCGACGGCACCGAGCGCCCGCCCGTCCAGGCGCGGCTCGCAGCGTAGAGGCCACCGAGGGCCACCCCGGTCCCGCCGAGCCACAGGAGCTCGGGCGCCGGGCCGTGGACGAGCGAGAGGACGCCCACCGCCGCGAAGAGCGCTCCCAGGACCGTCGCGCGGCGACGCGCGGCGCGGGCGAGTCGTGGTTGCGTGATGACCGAGACCGCCGCCGTGAGCGGCAGGAACAGCGCCCCGAACGCCAGCGCGAGCGCGAGCCCGGCCCAGTCGTCGCCGCCCGCCGCGAACCCGGCGACGATGCCGAGCAGCAGCGAGTGGACGGACATGAAGCTCGCGCCGTGTTCCTTCGGCACGAGCTTGAGCTCGGGCGTCGGCGTGGGCCGGACGCCCGCCGCGACGGAGCCTTCCGGGCTGGTCCCCACCGGGCCGGAGTCTATCGGCCGCTCGCGAGGGCCGGTAGGTTCACGCGCGGAACGCCGCCCAGGACTCGTCCATCCGCAACGACTGGCCCGCCGTGAACGCGTCCATGCAGGCGTCCTCTGTGTAGTCCATGAAGTTCTCGATGGGGTCCATGCCCGGCTTGTCACACGTGTCCCGTCCCGCCGGGCACCCGAACGCCGGGGATCGCTCGGATGGCGTGTCCTCCACGTAGTCGCCCCAGTGGTTACACCCGCCCTGGAACGTGTGGTACAGGCCGAGCCAGTGGCCCACCTCGTGCGTCGCGGTATCGCCCTCGTCGTACGGATCGGCGCCGCCGCCGGGCATCGAGGACCACAGGATCACGACACCGTCCCGGTCCGGGTGCTCCGCGTAGGCCGACGGGAACGTCGCCCATCCGAGCAGGTTCCCGTCGAGGAGCGCTCCGTAGAGGTTCAGGGTCTCGGCGCCTCCGACGCGGAGCGCGGATTTCGCGACGCGCTCCTCACGGCTGCCGTACCCCAGGTGGTACCACTCGGGGTTCGTCGTCCGGTCGACCGAGACGAGCTCGAACTCGAACGCCGTAGCCACGCCGCCGGTCTCGCCGGCGAACGACTCGTTCAACACGCGGATCTGCGCGTCGATCATCGACCGTGGGACGTTGCCCTCGGCGAGGGCGCGTCCTTCCCGGAGCACGTGGAACGCGACGGGGATCGTGATGGTGCCGGCGTCCGCCGCCGTGAAGTCGGCGCCCTCGTCGGTCGCGCGCCAGTCGCTGAGCGGGTCCACGGCGGGCGCGGTGTGCGTGTCGTGCCGGTAGCCGCCCCGCGCGGCGTCGGAGGCGAACGCCTGGCAGTCCCTGCCGTGCGGGCCCGCGAGTGGCGCGGCGGCCGCGGACGGCACCCCCGCGATCGCCGCGAGGGTCAACGCGACCGCGAGGCGTGCGGCGATGCGGATGGGGCGGCGAGGCATCGTCGACCTCCTGCTCGGGGTGTGGGAGCGTAGGCACGATGCCGCTCCTCGGTCAACCGATGGAGGTGTCGAACGGCTGCCCTCACGGGGCTAGGCTCGAGGGGTGACCGAGCCCACCCAGTCCCGCCTTCCGACGCTCGGCCCTCGGGGCGAGGGCTGGGTGGCGATCCAGGTGGTCCTGATCGTCTGCCTGGGGTTCGCGGCCGTGCTCGGTCCCGAGTGGCCCGATGCGGTCGAGGCACCGTTCCTCGGTGCGGCGTTCGTGGTGGGGATCTCGGGCGCGGTGTTGTTCCTCGGCGGGCTGCTGCACCTCGGGGCGCAGCTCACCCCGTTCCCGAAGCCGGTCGAGGGCGGAGCGCTCCGCGAGAGCGGCCTGTACGCGCTCGCCCGGCACCCGATCTACGGCGGTGGCGTGCTCCTCGCGCTCGCGTGGAGCCTCGCGACGTCGTGGCTCGCGCTCGTGCCCACCGTGCTCCTCGCGCTGCTCTTCGAGGCGAAGTCGCGCATGGAGGAGGCATGGCTCGTCGAGCACCACGCCGGCTACGCGGAGTACCGCCGCCGCGTGCGGCGCAGGTTCGTGCCGTACCTGTGGTGACACCCGCTCGAGACCCTCAGCCCCGTCGTCTGCCCAGACCTCGGCCGCCCTTC
>DASTHN010000070.1:0-12506 GCA_035718185.1 Actinomycetota bacterium | reverse complement strand
CGCCATCGACGACGCCCGCGTGTGCCAGAACTCGGCCTGCTCGAGCAGCTCGTCGGCGCGCGCCGAGCCCTCGGCAGTGGCCGAGAGCTCCTCGACCGCGTCGCGGAGCGTGCGCTCGGCGCCCTCGTAGTCGCCGCGGTCGGCGAGCTCGCGAGCCTGCCTGCCGGCCTGCGCGCTCGACAGGATGACGACCTCCTCGGTGACCTCGGCGTCGGGCGAGGTGGCGGCGGCCTCGTCGGCCGAGACCAGGTTCACGGTGAGCGGGATCCGCACCTGGTGATGCGCGACCTCCTGCCCCACCGAGACGTACCGCAGCACGACGTCGGCGATCCGCCTCGGGCCGAGGGCGGCGACGCTCGGCACGTGGAGCCGGAACACGACGCGCCGGCGCTCCTCGCCGAACGCGTCGCCCAGCTGGATCTGGACGCCGCCCACGACCGGGACGGCCGGGAACTCGTTCAGGATCCCGAGGAAGTCGACCTCGGGCTCGGGACGGATCTCGACGCTGACGTTCTGCGCGACCAGGCTCACCAGGTCCTGGAACTCCTGCGCGAAGATCGCCGGTGCGTCGTCCGGCGTCTCGGCGAAATGCCCCGCGCCGCCGCCGGCGTCGGCCATCGCGGTCATCAGATCCTCGTCGAAGTCCTCGCCGAAGCCGATCGTCGAGGTCGAGACGCCCTCGGCGCGCGTGCGCTCGGCCATCCGTCGCAGCGACGGCGCGTCGGTGATGCCGACGTTCGCGAGCCCGTCCGAGAGCAGGACGACGCGCCGCAACGAGTCATCGGGCGCGCCGGAGAGCGTCTCGGCACCCTTCAGCCAACCGCCCGACAGGTTCGTGGTGTTGCCTGGACCGATCGCGTGGATCGCCGCGAGGAGCGCATCGCGGTTGCCGTCCACCGCGGACAGCGGGGCGTGGAGCTGGACCTCGTCGTCGTAGGCGATGATCGAGACCCGGTCGGTCGCGGCCATGCGCTCGACGAGGAACGCTGCGCACTCGCGGGTGACCTGGAGCTTGCGCCCCGCCATCGAGCCGGACCGATCGATCACGAGCGCGACCGAGAGCGGTGCGCGGCGGGCCTGCTGGGGCGCGGAGGGGGCGACGAGCTCGAGCATGCACCAGACGTCGTGCTCGGACTCGACGGCGAGCAGCTCGTGCTCGAAACGCACGGTGGCCTGCATGAGGGGGCTCCTTCCCGCGCGTACGGGGCCGCGCGATGTCTCTGTGATAGGGATGCAGGTGGGTGCCGTACGTCAGTGTGCCCGGTGGGTCTGACACGAACGGGCGTTCGGTCCGCCAGGAAGCGAGCGTCTCGGGACGCGCTGGATGCGGTGCTCCCCGCGACCGGCTGACGGCTCCAGGGTGTGGCTGAGGGGCCGGGATCCCCGGCCCCTCGGTCCCGTGATGACGAGCGTCACATCCCGAGCGCTTCGAGGGCCCGATCGTTGTCGCTCGTCACGATCACGCCGCGGTCGTGCGTGGCGACGTACATCGCCACGATGTTGACGCCCGCGTCGGCGACCGCCCGCGCCGCCGCGCCCAGCGACCCCGGCGTGTCCGCCTGCGCGGACATGTCGGCCACCAGCGCCTCGGCCTCGGCCTCGACGGCGATCCCGGCGGCCTCGAGCGCCTGACGCGCGGCCGCGGCGTCCTCGACGAGGACGTGGATCACGCCTCGCCCACCGGTGCCCACGCCGCACACTCCCTCGATGTTGACCCCTGCAGCCCCGAGCGCCTCGCCAAGGCGCGCCAGCTCGCCCGGCTTGTCCTCGAGCATGACGGTCAGATCCGTCGCCATACGGCACCTCCCCTCGTCAGGAGCTTCCGGGTGTACTCCGCCGGTCACCGCCCGTCAAGCGCGGGCGAGGTGCGGCTGGGATGCTGACAACGAGACACACGAGAGGTCTCGCCTCCGCGGGAGGTCGGTGGTTTCGGCACCGGGGTGCGCGCGATGGAGTTGAGGGACGCCTAAGCTTGCCGGCCGCTCACTCCCTGGCGATGCTCTCCGCCAGGTCCCGCATCGAAACGACGCCGACGAGCGCCTCGCCTTCGGTCACGGGCAGATGCCGGAACCCGCCCGAGAGCATCAGGTCCAGCGCCTCGCCGACCGTGGTGCCCGGACCGGTGGTGACCGGCGACCTGGTCATCCAGCCGGAGACCGATGAGACCCGCGCGGCGTCGGCGGTGGACGACTCGGCCATCGCGCGCATCAGGTCCCGCTCCGTGAAGATCCCGGCGAGCGCCCCCTCCTCGAGAACCAGCACGGATCCCGCGTGGCGCATCGACATCTCGTGGGCGGCCTCCAGCAAGGTGGCCGAGGGACCCACCGTCACCAGCTCGGTCTTCATGACCTCACGGATCGTCGTCATGTCCGCCCCTCCCCGCGGGCACACGTCGGCTACAACAGCGAGGCCTGGTCCTTCGCCGAGCGTCGTCTCCGCGCCGGCGGGGGCGCCGGGTGCTCGACGAGCGCCAGCACGCGGCTGGCCATGAACCGACCCGAGCGCACGGCGTTGCCGGTCCTGGTCACCTCGGTTACCTCGACCACGCCGCGAACGGTCGAGACCTCTACCCTGCGTCCGGCCCTCGTGGCCTCGATCTCGTAGCGCAACGTCCCGTTGCCCGAGTCCACGACGATCTCGACGCGATCGCCCTTCATGCAGGAGAGCCTACTCCGCCCCGCGGACGTGCCGATCCCTGGAAAGCCCGTCGGGGCGATCAACCGTCGCCGAGGATCCGATGCAGCGCCTCCGCGTCGAGCGGATCCACGCGACTGACCATCCGGAGTCCCGAGAACGCCGAGTCGGCCGAGACGAGGACATCGATACCGTTCGCCAGACACGTCCCAACGTGGACCCGGTCCGCCCGGCCAGATCCTTCACGCCTACACCTCCGTCGGATCCAGCGGCGGCACTTCCCGTTCGGGTCGACCGGCGATAGCCTTCCTCGCCATGGCGGTCGAGCGACATCCACGTCTGCTCCCGGTCTCCGAGGAGGCCCGGGTCACGACGATCGAGCTGTTCTTCGACCTCGTCTTCGTGTTCTCGCTCACGCAGGTGACCGCCCTGATGGCCGACGACCTCACGGTGCACGGCGTCGTTCGCGGGATGCTCGTGCTCGCGGTCCTGTGGTGGTCCTGGACCGGCTACGCGTGGCTCGCGAACGTGGTCCAGGCCGAAGAGGGGCTCGGCCGCGTGGCGATGTTCGGCGCGATGGCCGCGATGTTCGTGCTGGCCCTCGCGGTCCCCGAGGCGTTCGAGGATCTGCCCGGCGGTCTGCCTGGGCCGGTCGTGGTCGCGGTCGCCTACCTCGCCGTGCGGGTGCTGCACCTGACCATGTTCTTCCTCGCGTCGGACGACGATCCCGACCTGCGCCGCCAGGTCTGGCGGTTCTCGCCCTCCGCGTTCGGCGGCGCGGCGGTGCTGCTGATCGCCTCGCAGCTGCACGGGACGGCGCAGACGCTCGCGTGGGTCGCCGCGCTCATCGTTGACTACCTCGGCACGATCTTGGGTGGGGCGTCGGGATGGAGGCTGCGATCGGCCTCGCACTTCGCCGAGCGTCATGGGCTGATCGTGATCGTCGCCCTCGGCGAGTCGATCGTGGCGATCGGCGTGGGTGTGGCGCACGTGCCGGTCTCGTGGCCGATCGTGGTGGCGTCCGTCCTCGGCCTCACGGTCGCGGCGAGCCTGTGGTGGTCGTACTTCGACGTGGTGTCGATCGTGGCCGAGCGGGTCCTCCGCCAGGCCGAGGGCGAGGCACGGGCCCGCTTGGCCCGCGACGCGTACAGCTACCTGCACCTGCCGATGGTGGCCGGCATCGTGCTGGCGGCGCTCGGCATCGAGCAGGTCCTCCAGACCGTCGCCGAGGAGAGCGTGGGGCTGTCGGAGCCGCTCGCGCTGCTGCCGCTCGCTGCCCTCTACTGGGGTGTCGCGCTGTTCCTGCTCGCGCTCGCGGCGTTCAAGTACCGGACGTGGCGCAGCGTGGCCCTGCGGCGGATCGTCGTGGCGGTGATCGTGATCGCGCTCGGCCCCCTGGCCGCGGAGCTGCCGGCCCTCGCCGCGCTCGGCCTGCTCTGCGCCGTGATGGTCGCCCTCATCGCGTCCGAGGCCGTGCGGTACATGGAGGCCCGCGAGCAGATCCGTCACGAGGAGGCCGGCCCCGAGGTCCACCGCCCGCAGGCGGGCGATCGCGCATGACCGCGCCACCGGGCGCTCGCACGGCGCCCGTCCATAACTCCACGGCGGCGTATCATCTGCCGATCGAACGCCGGGAAGGGAGGCCTACGTGAGCGAGACGATGGATCGCAACCTGTCCGACGACGACATCCGGACGATCGCACCCATGTCCGCGATGTCCGAGACGGAGCGGCCGCAGGACGCGGATGGCACCGACGCGCAAGATGCGGATGGCACCGACGCGCAGGACGCCGACGGTCGCGATGGCGACGCCACCGACATGACGGATGGCGACGCGAGCGACGCGGACGGGACCGACACGAGCGACGCGGACGGGACCGACACCACCTCGTGACGTCCGTCGCGGCGCCCGAACGGACCGCAGCGACCTCTGCCCTCGCCAGGTGCGTCGGCGATCCGGCGGCGTTCCTCGAGACCACGTGGGGCCGACGGGCGGTCGTCCACGCCGGGGTCGAGCCGAGCGGCTTCGAGGACCTCCTGAGCTTCGAGGACGTCGACCGGATCGTCTCCAGCACGTCCCTCCGCACCCCAGCCTTCCGGCTGGTGCAGGCGGGGAAGCAGATCCCCGAGACCACCTACACGCGCTCGGGCACGACCGGGTCGAGGCCCGTCACCGGCATGGCCGATCCCGCCCGCATCGCCGATCTGTTCCGTGGCGGGGCGACCATCGTCCTCCAGGGCCTGCACCGGTACTGGGAGCCCGTGGGCCGGTTCGTCCGCGACCTGGAGGTGGAGCTCGGTCACGCCTGCCAGGTGAACGCGTACATCACGCCACCCGGCGCGCAGGGACTGCCGCTGCACGACGACCCGCACGACGTCCTGGTGCTCCAGGCGTTCGGCCGCAAGAGGTGGGAGGTGCACGCCGCGCCGGCCGAGACCGAGCGCGAGCCGATACACGCGACCGTCGCGACCGGCGACGCGATCTACATGCCGGAGGGGACGCCACACGCGGCGGCGGCGCAGGAGGCGGTCTCGGGTCACCTCACCGTCGGCATCCACGTCGCGTCGTGGCGCGACGTCCTCGCGAAGGCGTTGAGGGAGCGCATGCCGACGCTCGACGAGCCGATCCCCGCCGGGTGGCCCCGAGACCCCGAGGGGTTCGCCCGGGCGCTCGCGCAGCGACTCGCGCTCGCGCGCGAGGAGCTGGGGACGGTCGACCCCGAGGAGCTTGCCGATAGGTACGCGATCGCGTTCCTCTCGACCCGGGCGTCGCTCGTCCGCGGCGTGCTCATCGACCAGCAGGATCTCGAGCGGATCGACGACCGGAGCCTCCTCGAGCGCCGCCCGGGTTCCTTGTGTGAGCTCCGGGGACACGGGGAGCTGCTCCTCGTCCTCCTCGGCGACCGGCGGCTCGAGATGCCGGGGTGGCTGGAGCCGGCGATGCGCCGGGTCGCCACCTCCACCTCGATCACCGTGAACGACCTGGCGGACGTGGTCCCCGACCCCGAGAGCCGTTTGGTCCTCGCGCGCCGGCTGGTCCGCGAGGGACTGCTCCGCCCGGTGCGCTGAGCCCGTGTCCCCCGGGGAGCACCGCTGTGCCGCTGCCAGCCTGGCCCGCGACGAGCCGATGGCGGGGACGGCCTCGACGGTGCGATCGTGGCTCCTGCTCGAGCACGACGGGCCGTGGGGCCGTGACGCGCTCACCGACGCCCGTCTCCCGGGCGGCCTCGGATCCTCCCTCCTGGCGCGCTGCAGGACGGCGGGCGTGCGCCCGTTGCTGATCCGCCGCCCCGGCGGGAACGGCGGGTCCTCCACTTGCTTCGCGGTCCGCTCCGGCCCGGGATCCCCGTGGATCGAGCGGACCGACCTGGGCCGCCTCGAGGACGCGCTCGGGCTCGACCTGGAGTCGCTCGGGCGAGGCGAGCGTCTCGGGCTGCTGCCGGTGGACGGGGCGGTGCTCCTCGTCTGCACGCACGGACGGCACGATCCTTGCTGCGCCGAGCGCGGCCGTCCGCTCGCGCTGAGCCTCGCCTCGACCTTCCCCGAGGAGACCTGGGAGACCTCCCACGTCGGCGGGGACCGGTTCGCCGGGAACCTGGTGGCGTTCCCGCACGGGATCTACTTCGGCCGCGTGGGGCCCGACGAGGGCGAGGCGGTCGCGCGCGCGTACCTCGGCGGCCGGGTCTCGCTCGAGCACCTGCGGGGGCGGTCCTGCTTCCCGATGGCGGTCCAGGCGGCCGAGCACGCCCTGCGCTCGACTCGTCGGCTGGACCGCATCGACGACGTGGCGTTCGAGAGCACGGCGCCGACCGGTGCAGGACTCCTCGTGACGTTCCGGATCCGGGGCGGCCGGGCCACGGTGCACCTCGAGACCGAGGCCGCCACGCCGGTGTTCCTCACCTGCCACAGCGCGGCCGAGGAGGCGCCCCCGGTGTATCGGGTGCTGTCGGTCGAGTAGGCGCCCGGCCCCGGCCCGCGCGGCGCCTCACGCAGGTGGGGGTTGTTCGGAGCACCCCACGTACGCTAGAAACGTGCCCGATCACGCCCAGCCTCATGAGGACACCTGCGAACACCCGTTCGGCGATCGTCGCAGACGACCGGCCGCTCATGCGCGACCTGCTCCGGTTCGCCCTCGATGAGCTCGGGTTCGTCACGGCGAGCCAGGTGTCCACGGGCGCCGCGGCGATCGACGCGGCCTCGGAGCACCATCCCGACGTCCTGATCCTGCACGAGGGCCCCGGGCTCGGCGCCCCCGAGGTGATCGAGCGGATCCGGAGCGTGTCCCCCGGATCGACGGTCGTCGTCCTCACCACCGATCGAGCCGAGACGCCTCCCGCGCTAGCGGCATCGGCGGACGCCGTCGTCGAGGAGGGCGCGGGACTGCAGGATCTCCCGTCGGTGCTGGGCGCGGGAACGGCGGCGCCCACGCACGCCCGGGTACGCCGGCGGTGGTCCGTTCATGGGCGACCGGGGCCACACGCGGAGCGATGGCTGAAACGGATCCAGGGGGCCGTCGCGGCCACGATCCTGCTGGCCGGCCTCATGCTCGTCCTGCCGGGCACCGGGTTCGACGGGGGCCTGGCGGCCGCCCAGGACTCGCTGGGCCTCCTCGCGGACGAGCTGCCGGACGCGACCCCCGAGGAGGCCGTCTCGCTCGCGACGACGCTGGTCAGCCAACGGGCGATCCTGCTGTCACGAGACGTCGACGTGACGGCCCTCGATGCGCAGATCGCCGAGCGGCTCCGTCCGATGCTCAGGTCGCTGCCGCCGGACGTCGTCCGGGGCCTCACCGGCGTGCTCGGCGGACTCCTGACGGTCCAGACGTTCCCGTCGCCGATCCCGGGGCCCCACCCCCCGCCGGCCGGGACCCGCGACCCGAGCCAGACGCCGACCCCCGAGCCGAGTGTGACCACCTCCCCGACCCCGGACGACACCGAGACACCCAGCCCTGGCGGGTCCCCGTCCCCGGATCCGAGCGGCTCCCCGTCCCCGGATCCGAGCGGCTCCCCACCGCCTGGGGATCTCGCGTCACCCAGCCCGGGCGAGACCTCCTGAGGCACGAGGACCGGCGACCGGCGAGATGAGCCGGTAGGACGACGCGTCGGATGCGCCCGTGTCATCATCGGTGCGGTGGGAGCGAAGGGCGCGAAGGTCGACAAGTCCGGTCGCACGAGCGCCGGGGTCCTGCTGTGGCGACGGCGCGGCGACCGGGTGGAGGTGCTGCTCGGTCACAACGGCGGGCCGTACTTCGCGCGCAAGGACGTCGGCCACTGGACGGTCCTCAAGGGCGAGGTGGAGCCGGGCGAGGACGTCGTCGCGGTCGCGCGCCGTGAGTTCGCCGAGGAGACCGGGCACGACCTCCCCGACGGGGAGATGATCGAGCTGGGGCAGATCCGCCAGCGGTCCGGCAAGGTCGTGCTGGCGTGGGCCGTCGAGGGCGAGCTCGACCCGGACACGGCCGTGAGCAACACGTTCGAGATGGAGTGGCCCCCCCGGTCCGGCCGCATGCAGGCGTTCCCCGAGATCGACCGCGTGACGTGGTTCGGCCTGCCCGAGGCCCGCGAGACGATCAAGGCCGCGCAGGCGCCGTTCCTGGACCGGCTGGAGGCGTCGCTCGAGACCCGGTGACGGACGGAACGCGGGCCGCGAGGGGCGCTCCCCCGCGGCCCGCCGCGTCCGCGCTCACATCACGTCGAAGGTCTCGTACACCGTGACGCTGCCCCCGCCCTGCAGGACGGGCGAGCCCTTCGCGATCGCCGTGGCGGCGTCGAGCGAGTCCGCCGTGACGATCGTGTAGCCCGAGTGCAGCGGGCTCCCCGCGTCGCCCACCGAGCCGTCGCTTGCGACGGTCTTCGCCGCCGGCCCGAACGGGTTGCCGCCGTCCTTGAGCCCGCCGCCGATCTGCTTGTACCAGGTGTCCCAGGCCGCCATGACCTTGGCCTGCTCCTCCTCGGTCTCGGGCATGCTGCCACCCGTGTACAGGAGCACGTAGTCGGCCACGTCCCCTCCTTCCCGGCCCGAGGGCCGTCTCGTCCGAACACCCCAACGACGAACGGGGACCACGGTTCTCGACACCCGCGGGGAACCGGTTTGACCCCGCTCGCGGCCCGTGCCAGCGTTGCGCGTTGCCCGGGAGGTCGAGACGGAGCCCGCGGCCGTGCTCGAGGGATGGAGGGCGGATGGTCCTGGTGCAGTTCCGCGTACGGGTCCCCGACGTCGAGCGCTTCAAGGCGACCCAGGAGAAGTACGACCCGGTCATCGAGTCGCTCGGCGGGAGGAACCCACGCGCCTACCATGCGGAGTCCGATCCGAACGAGGTGACGACGTTCAGTGAGTGGGACTCGCACGACGCGATGATGGCGGCCACGGATCGGTTCGGCGACGACTTCAACCGTGAGGCCGGGACCGAGGGCCTCGAGTGGGAGACGCGCATCTGGCACGAGCTCTGATCCGCAAGCCGTTCATCGACGAACTGCTATCTGACCCGAGCTCGCCCGCCGAGACCCCGAGCACCTGCTCGGGGTCCTGCGGGCAGCGATCGAGACGGGGAACGTGCACGAGGTCAGCTCACGGCGGGCCAGACCGTCGGCGGGATCTATGAGGTGCTCCCCGCCGCTGAAATCGTCAGCGCACGGTCTCCGAGGCCGAGGAAGCGCTGGCGCTGCTCAGCCCGCAGGAGCCCCCGACCCGTCCCTAGGCGGTGCGGCGTAGGAAGAAGAGCGCAAGCGCGATCATCGCGACGACGATGATCGTCCCCACGATCCCCATGTTCAGAGCTGCAAGCATCGATGACCTCCTTTCGCGGTACGCCCTTACCCGCCCTCGTTCACTCGTAAACGTGAAGCCTGGGCCTCGAGCTCGTCCCAGGATGCGGCAGGGCATCCGGCCTTGTCCGTGTCCCGTCGCCGGGCGTAGGTGTGGGCCGTTCCTTCGCATCGGAGGGCAGCGCTTCCCCATCGGGAGGTAGCGCAACCCTCACCTGGGGGGTGAGGAGATGCGAACGGCCGTCCCGTCCGTGACGACGTTTCTCCTGATTGCCGTTCTCGCGGCGCCCGTCGAAGCGGTCCGCACGCAAGACGTGTCGGCAGCCATCGCCGTCGAGCCGGATCTCATCCTGCACGACGCGGTCGTGCTGACGATGGACCCGGCCCTTCCGAACGCATCCGCGGTGGCGGTCGCGGGTGACCGGATCCTCGAGGTGGGAAGCGACGCCGACGTGCTGGCGCTCGCCGGGGGCGGGACGAAGATCGTCGACCTGAACGGTCTCACGCTCCTCCCCGGCTTCATCGATTCGCACGCCCACTGGATCGGCGACCGGGGCCTGTATGGGGTCCCGAGCGCGCACCGGGCGATCCAACTGGCGCTGGAGGGTGGCTGGACGAGCCTGAACGAACAGTTCGTGAACCAGGATCGCCTCGACGAGCTCCAGAGCCTCGACGCCGAGGGCGATCTCCGTGTCCGCGTGAACGGATACCTGCCCGTGAACTACGCGGACCAGCGGTTCGGCATGTGGTTCAAGGACCACGTGCCGGGCCAGCAGCTCGGACCGCTGTTCCGGCTCGCGGGTGTGAAGTTCTTCATCGATGGCTGCGGCCCGAGCGGGATGTACCTGAGCGAACCCAACCGCGACACGGGTGAGCTCGGCGAGGTCTACTGGACACGTCCCGAGCTCACACGCCTGGTCGACAAGGTGCACCGGGCGGGCTGGCAGATCTCCGCCCATGCGTGCGGCGACGGCGCGGTCGACCGGATCCTGTGGGCCCTCCGGCAGGCGCTGGACGGGGACCGAACGGCCCGACCCCGGATCGAGCATGCGATCGTCGTCCGGGACGATCAGCTGAAGCGCATGCGCCGTCTGGGCATCAGCCCCTCGTTCCAGCTGACGTTCTGCGACTCGGCGCGATGGTTCCGGGACATGCGGCGCGCGTTCGACCGCGATCGGCTGGGCTTCGTATGCCGGTGGCGGGACATGGCGGGGGATCCTCGGCTCCACGCTATCGGGAGCACGGACTCCCCCTACGGTGAGGGGCCGCTCCACCCGACCTCTGCGATGCAGGCGCTCCTCGAGGGAACGACGAGGATCGGCAAGCCCGGCCAGGAGCCGCCACCTTGGTTGCGCCGGCAGCGCCTGACGCTCGAGCAGGCGCTCCGGCTGCTCACGACGTCGGGTGCCCGGGGCATCTTCGCGGAGGACCAGCTCGGCGCGATCGCGCCCGGGATGCTGGCCGACCTCGTTGTCCTCTCCGAGGACCCACGGACCGTGCCCCTGGATCGACTCGACCGCATCGAGGTGGCGATGGTGTTCGTCGGCGGCGCGCTCCAAGTGTGCGCCCCCGGGTACGAGAGCATCTGCCCCGGTCTTCCGTTCGTCTCACTCGGTCGGATCCGGGTCCGAGCGTCGAACACCCTCGGGTCCAACCCCGTGCGGTGGGCCGTGGACGGCGATGCTTCGACCTGGTGGTCGGCGGGTCTGTCGGCGCCGCAGTGGTTCGAGCTCGACCTGCGCGAGGAGGTATCCCTGGGGAGGATCAAGCTCCGGGTCGCACAGAGCCCGGCCGGTCAGACCACGCACCTCGTGTGGGGGAAAGGAGGCGATCCCGGAGACCAGTACACGCTCCTGCACACCTTCAGCGGCGTGACGGCAGACCTCGATACGCTCCGGCACCGCTTCTCCCCCGAGGTCGGCGGCATCCGCTACCTGATGATCGAGACGACGGAGAGCCCGTCCTGGATCGCTTGGAGGGAGATCACGCTCGAGACGGCGTGACGCCGACGTCCGCGATGAACCGGAGGGTCTCCCACGGCGTACTATCGGCATCCACGTGCGATCGGGGGACGATGTGAGGAGACGCGTAGGGGTCGTGGCGTTCATGCTCGCGCTCGGGCTGCTGCTCTCGGCCTGCTCGAGCGACAACGGAGGAGGCTCGGGCGAGACGACGGGTCCCGCGGCCACGGGAGGGGGCGGAGGCGGCACCACGATCGTGGCCCAGGACTTCGCGTTCAGCCCGGACTCCGTGGACGTGAGCGCCGGTCAGGTCACGCTCACGGTGGAGAACAAGGACAGCACCGAGCACACCTTCACCCTCGACGACGACAGCTCGAACACCGACCTGCCGCCCGGGGAGACCGTCACGGTCACGCTCGACCTGTCGAGCACCGTCGGGTGGCATTGCAGCATCCACCCCTCGATGACGGGAACCCTGAACGTCAGCTGACGAGCACCTTCCGCCGGTGCTGTAGTCCATTCGTCCGGCTGGTCGCCGCCCACTCCTCGGGTTACTGATGTTCGTTCGTAGCCGAGCGGGGTGGGGAGCTGATCTGCCGTGGCGAAGCTGGCGAGGACGAAGGAAGCCCGAGCACCCAAGCGAGGGACCCGCCTCCATCCGGTCGAGGTCAGGGACGGCAAGACCTACATCGGGGCCCGGCACATCCGGCTGGGCCGTCGCAAGGACGAGCGGGATCCCCGCGACCGGATCGCACGGCGAGCGGCCGCGCCGCCCGTCGCCGAGGTGCTCCCCGACTGGAAGTACTGGGGCGATCTGACCTGGCGGGGCGACCAGGGGGCGTTCCCGCACTGCGTCGCCTACTCGGCCACGCACCGGATCGAGAACTCGCCGACCACCTACCCCGAGCCCGGTCCGGTGGTCGATCCGGTCGCCGTCTACGCACGGGCCCAGAAGCTCGACGAGTTCCCGGGTGAGAACTACGACGGCACCTCCGTGCGTGGCGGCGCGAAGGCGATGCTGGAGAAGGGGTTCATCTCCGAGTACCAGCGGATCACGTCGCTGCAGGATCTCATCGACTTCATCCGCCGGCCCGCGACGGCCGGTGGCGGCCCCGTGCTGATCGGCATCGATTGGTACACGGGCATG